>NZ_BAAAQD010000001.1:730024-1075833 GCF_039531485.1 Dactylosporangium maewongense
GGTCGTGGGGTGGTCGCAACTGCCGGGTCGTCGGATAGCGGCCGGTGCGGGGGCAAAGGGCACGGCCGCCGGGTAGCCGCAGGCGCCGGTCGTGGTCGCAATTGTCGCGTCCTCGGGCAAGCCGTCCCGCCGGTGCACGGGGTGCGGCCGCCGCAAGGGGGTCAGGGCACGGCGGTGAAGAGTTCGTAGGCGATGCCGTCCGGGTCGAGGACGTAGACGCCGCGGCCGCCGGACAGGTGGTTGATCTGGTGGTCGATGACGTGTGGGGCGGAGCTCCACTGGAGGCCGGTTCGTTCGGCGTACGCGAGCGCGGCGTCGAAGACGGCGTCGTCGACGAGGAACGCGTAGTGGCCCGGGCGGGCGCCGGACCGGTCGTCGAAGTCGAGGGTGAGGTCGGCGTTCACGCGTACAGGGGCGAAAGGGCCGGCGGGAGGGGCCGCCTCTACGCCGAGAAGGTCGGCGAGCAGCTGCGCGGCACGGTGGCGGTCGGCGACCGGGACGATGGTGTGGTTCAGCACGATGGTCATGACGCTCCTGAAGGACGGTCCGAGGAAGACGCGGGCGGAGAAGACGGAGAAGGCGACGAAGCCAGGCGGACCAGATAGGCTGCGAACCGGCGGGCGTCCGCCGCGGGCCAGTCGGCGACCAGCCGCGCGAACGTCTGCTCCTGCCACGCCCGAGCCCCCGCGAGAAGGTCCTCGCCGGCAGGTGTCAGGTCGAGCCACGTCCGCCTGGCGTCCTGGGGCGACACGGTCCTCGTGACCAGGCCGGCGGCGACGGTCGCGGCCAGCATCCGGCTCGCGTTGGAGCGGTCCAGGCCGAGCTCGACCGCCACCGCGCCGATCTGTGCGGGCCGGCCCGCGGCGGAGATCGCCTCCAGCACCAGGATGTGCGTGACGTCGCCGCCCTCGTCGTGGGTGATGCCGGCCGCCCACCGCCGCGACCAGAACCGGACCAGCCGGAACAGCGCCGGCCCGCCACCCGAATCAATTTCTGTGCGCATCGCACAGATATTACGTGCGATCCGCACGCAGTCGCAAGGGAGGACCGAATGCGTCCACAGTGGACAGATCTGCCGGAGGCCGTGCGGAAGACAGTCGAAGCGCTGGTGGGAGGTGCCGGCCGTGTCGACGCGTGCCCGGACGGGTTCTCGCCCGGGTTCGCGGTGCGGTTGACGCGCGCGGACGGGCAACGCCGGTTCGTGAAAGGGATCGACGCCGGCGCCTGGCCGCACGAGGTCGACGCGTACCGGACCGAGGCGAGGATCGGCGAAGCCCTGCCGCCGGCGGTGCCCGCGCCGCGGCTGCGTGGCGTGCACGACGACGGCCACTGGTGCGTGCTCGCCTTCGACGACGTCGACGGCCGGTCGCCGGGCCGCCCGTGGACGCCGCAGGACATCCGCCGGGTCGTCGGCGCGATCGGCGACCTGGCCCGGGCCGCCACCCCGTCGCCGGTCCCGCTCCCCACCAGCCATCCGCGGCTCGGCGGGTGGTCCGACCTTGCGTCTGACTCCTCACGATTGTCCGAATTGCGCCGGTACGACGAATGGGCCGCCGCCAACGTTCAGCGCCTCGCCGGGCTGGAGCGCAGTGGCCTCGAAGCGGCGCGCGGCGAGTCGCTCGTGCACGGCGACCTGTACCCGCACAACATCCTGCTGACCGGCGACCGGGTGGTGTTCGTCGACTGGCCGCACGCCCGCCGGGGCTCGCCCGTCATCGACCTGGTGGCGTTCCTGTCGAGCGTGGCCGCCGACGGCATCGACCCCGAGCCGTTCCTGCCCGTCGGTACGCCGGAAACCGCCACCACGGCGATCCTTGCCGCACACACCGGATTCCTGCTGGCGGGGGGCCTGGCAGAGCCGCTGCCCGGCCTCGAACGGATCACGGCGGAGAAGCTCCGCCTCGGACGGGGCGCGTTCAGGTGGCTGCGCACCCGCCTGTGAGTGGAAGTTTCACCGTCCGGCCCAGGTCCGGGACACCCCGCACGAACGGAACACCACGGCCGGTCATCGTGGCCCTACGCTGCGCGGCATGCTCCCACGCATCCTGGCGGCGCTGGCAACGGTGCTCACAGCGACAGCAGCGACAGCAGCGACAGCAGCGACAGCAGCGACAGCAGCGCCGGCACACGCCGGCGGGCAGCACACCAAGCCGGTGAACGGGTTCTCCAGACAAGGGCCGTGGAACACGAAACTGCCCCGGCACGTGCCGCTCGCCGCCAACTCCGCCGCGGTCGTGGAGAACATCCGCCTCGACAAGGTGAACAACTACGGCTCGTGGGCGGTGAACACCGACGAGTACTCCACGCCGATCTTCACGGTCGGCAGGGACACCCCGACGCAGCGGTGGACGTTCTCCGACTGCCTGAACCTGCCGCACCTTGCGCCGGTCATCGCCGACAGCCTCGCGGCGGTGCCGACCCCCGCGGACCTGATCGTGTCCAAGGGCACCGACGCCGCCGTGACGATCTACCAGCCGTCGACGGACACGTACTGGGACTTCTGGCGCGCCGAGCGGGACGCCGCCGGGCACTGGTCGGCGTGCTGGGGCGGGAAGATCGAGCACTACTCCCGCAACCCCGGCGTCTTCACCAACCCGCTCGGCGCGACCGCGACCGGCCTGCCGATGGGCGCGTTCACGATCCGCATCGACGAGCTGCGCCGCGGCAGGATCGACCACGCCGTCAACATCGCCACAGTCCGCACCCGCAAGGACTGCAACTCGTGGCCGGCGACCCGCAACGACGGCAACACCGAGGGCGCCGACATCCCGTGCGAGGGCCAGCGGTTCCGCCTCGACCCGGCGTTCGACATCAGCGTGGTGCGCAGCCCGGCCGCCCGCACGATCGCCCGCGCCATGCAGGAGTACGGCCTGATCATGACCGACAAGGCGGGCGCGCTCGTCACGTACGCCGAGGACCCGCGACCGTACATGGCGGCCAACGGCGGTGTCGACCCGTACTTCGCCCTCATGGACCCCGACGACATCGTCCCGGACGGCGCCGAGAAGTACTTGATCCTCGGCGACATCCCCGTCGAGCGGCTGCAGGCTCTCCCGTACGACTACGGCCGCCCCTGCTGACCGCGCTTGTTGCGGGCCCATCGACGATCCGGCATCATGACCGCATGATGATCAACCGGAAGGGCGGCCTCCGCCCGGCTCGATGAGCCCGCACGGGTGGCACCTGCCACCGCCCGACGACGACCGCCCCACCGTCCTCGCGCACGCACTGGCGCTGCGGGCCGCGCACGGCCCCGGCCCCTGGCCAGACGGCGGCGACCCACTCCCGGACCGGCAGGCGCGGCCGGCCGCACCGCTGATCTCCGACACGGTCCTCGAGGGCATCCGCTCCCAGCACATGACCCGGGCCGCCGCGCCCACCGCGAGCCCCGGCCTGGCCGACCTCATCGAGGCGGTCGTACGCCGCCCGCCGGAAGCCGGCGCTGTCCGGCGGTTGCGCGCCGCGGCGACGGCCGCGGGCTCCGACGACCTCGTCCGGCAGTTGCAGGGCCGGGACCTGCCCGCCGGACGCCTGCGCGAGCTGGCGCTGCATCTCGCGCGGCACGGGACCGGCCGGGACGAGGTCGCCACCGGCGTGATGCTGCTCGGCGTCAGCGGCGACCGGCGCGACCGCGACCTGCTGCTCCTGCTCGGCGCCCTCGACACCCTCACCCGCTACGCCGTGGCCGCGTTGCGCGGCTCGCAGCCCGACCCGGACCGCGCCGTGTACGAACTGGCCCGCCGGGTCGACGGCTGGGGACGCATCCACGCCGTGGAGCAGCTGCGCGGCACCGGCGACCCGGAGATCCGGGCGTGGCTGCTCCGCGACGGGTACCGCAACACGATCATGGATGAGTACCTCGCCCACCTCGCCGCCACCACCGGCGGCCTGCTGGACGCGCTGGCACCCGACGCGATCGACGAGCCGCTGCTGTCCGGCGCCGACGGGATTCTGCTCGCGCTGCTGCACGGCGGGCCGGCGGCCGACATCACCCACTACCCGGACGCGCCGCGGGTCATCGACCGGTACCTCACCCACGCCGGCAACCACCCGCCGGACCTGAGCCGGGTCGGGGTCGTCGGCACACTGAGCGACTTCATCGCCGGGCAGACGGTGCGGCCGTCGGGTTCAGGTCCGAAGGCGGACGCGGTGGCGTGGTCCGCCGCCGAGCGGGCCCGGCTCCGCGACGCCTGCGACGCCCTGACCGCCCGGCCCGCCTGGCGGGAACTGCTCGACCGGGCGCTGCACAGCGCCGACCCCAAGGAGTTCCAGCGGGCGATCTGGGTGGCCGAGAAGCTGCACGTGCCGATGGACGGCCTGCTCCGGGCGCACCTGCGCCGCGAGCCGTTCGACACCTACCTGTGGTTCTCGCTCGTCGACGGTACGAGCGACATCGACGGCGTGCTCGACCTCGCGGCCGAACTCCTCCCGCTGGCGGACCTCGCCACCGGGCCCACCCTCGACCTCGGGCTCGGCAGCGACCGGCCCGAGCACGTCCTCGACATCGTCGTCAGCCGCCTCGACGCGCACCCCGGCAAGGGCTGGCCCCTGATCGCGGCGGCCCTGGCCAACGCGACGGTCCGCAACCGCAACATGGCCGTGCGGGCGCTGGACGCCTGGCCCGCCGGGACCCCGGCCGCGGCGGAGGCCGTCGCCGCCGCGGCGCGCGTCGAACCGGACCCCGGGATCGACCGGCGGATGCGGGCGCTGCTGCGCAAGTGGGGGATGTAGCCGGGGCAGGCCGACAGCGAGGGACCGGGCGGCCCGGTCCCTCGCTGCGAGGGAGGTCAGCGGGGGTGGCCCAGGAAGGCGCGGCCGGCCTGGCGCTGCTGCTCGGCGAGCAGGAACGCGGCGAACTCGGCACGCTGCTCGTCGGTCATCGTGTCCTTGGGGATCGTGAGCGACTGGACCTTGCCGAGCAGCATGTACCAGGCGTCCGGTGTCTCGACGACGCTGTCCACGCCCGCCCAGCGGTAGCGGGACTCGACGAGCGGGTACACGACGCCGACCCACTCGTCGGTGAGCGTCATCTGGAAGCCGTCCTTGATGACGTGCGACTGCATGCGCACGGCCCGGCTCGCGGTGAGCGGGCCGATCACGGTGCCGATCAGGACGCCCAGGACGAGCGTCATGACGATCAGCTCGAGCGGGCCGCCGGTCGCGATCAACAGCACGCCGAGCGCGAGGAGGATGCCGCCCATGATGCGCATCCGGCGGACCTGCGGGCGCATCACGACCGTGATCGTGCGGCGCAGGCGCCGCTCGTCGTAGGGCACCCACATGGTGATCTGCATCGGCGCATCGTAGGTGATCTGTACTGGACCTGAAGTCCCGGTGAGGTCCTACGATCGTCTGCATGGCCGCCATTCGGGGAGATCGCAGGACCTTCTACCAGCTGCTCGTCAACACGCTGCTCGTGTCGGTGGTCAACTTCACGGTGTGGTTCGCGATCACGTTCTACGTGTACCTGGAGACGCGGTCGGTGTTCGCGACCGGGCTCGTGTCCGGCATCTTCCTGGTCATGACGGCCGTGACCGGGATCTGGTTCGGCAGTCTCGTCGACCATCACAGCAAGACGACGATGATGCAGGTGTCGGCAGTCGCATCGTTCCTGCTGTACGCGGCCGCGTTCGGTGTCTACCAGACGGTGCCGCGGGAGGAGTTCAAGGACCCGGCGAGTGTGCCGCTGTGGGTGATGATCGTGCTGCTCATGTTCGGCGTCATCGCCGGCAACATCCGCACGATCGCGTTGCCGACGATGGTGACGGCGCTCATCGAGGAGGGCGACCGCGACCGGGCCAACGGGCTCGTCGGCACGACGTCGGGGGTGTCGTTCCTGGTGACGTCGGTGATCAGCGGCTTCCTGGTGGCGATCGGCGGCATGTTCTGGGTCCTCGTCATGGCCCTCGCGGTGCTGGCCGCGGCGGTCGTGCACATGTCGCTCCTGCGCGTGGTCCCGGCGGCCGTGGCGACGGCCGAGGACGGCGAGGAGCCGCGGCGCAGCGTCGACCTCAAGGGCACCATGCGCGTCGTGGGTGAGGTGCCCGGCCTGACCGCGCTCATCCTGTTCTCGACGTTCAACAACTTCCTCGGCGGCGTCTACATGGCGCTCATGGACGCGTACGGGCTGTCGCTCGTCGACGTGCGGACGTGGGGGCTGCTGTGGGGCGCGCTGAGCGCCGGGCTCATCGTCGGCGGCCTGTGCGTCGCCCGGACCGGCCTCGGCAGCCGCCCGGTCCGCCTGCTCCTGCTGGTCAACGTCGTGCTGTGGACCGTCACCGTGCTGTTCCCGGCCAGGTCGTCGATCGTCCTGCTGGGCGCGGGGATGCTCGTGTACATGGTGCTCGTCCCCTACGCGGAGGCCGCCGAGCAGACGATCCTGCAGAAGGTGGTCCCGTACGAGCGGCAGGGGCGCGTGTTCGGCTTCGCCCAGAGCGTCGAACAGGCCGCGTCGCCGCTGACCGCGTTCCTGATCGCGCCGGTCGCCCAGTTCGTGTTCATCCCGCTGATGACCGACGGCGCCGGCGCCCGCCTGATCGGCGACTGGTTCGGCACCGGCGCCGACCGAGGCCTGGCGCTCGTGTTCGTCCTGACGGGGTTCGTCGGCCTGGCCGCCAGCGTCGTCGCGTTGCGCAGCCGCCCGTACCGCCGGCTCAGCGACCACTTCACGGCGACCCCCGCGCCGTTGGTGGAGAAGGTCACCGAACCGTCCTGACAAAGACCACCCGCAACGCTGGCGTTCGTACACGTGTACGAATAACGTCTACGTTGGTCGGTCGTTGGTCCTTGGAAGGGTGGTTCGCCGATGCCTCGCAAAGACCTCACCGATCTCGTCCGCGCGGTGCTGCGGCGCTCGGCGCCAGGCGACGGGTTCGCGGTGCGCATCGACTGGCCGGGCTACGGTCCGGTCCTCGTCTGCCACGACTTCACGCAGTTCAGCCCGACCCTGGAGCGCGCGCTGCGACGGGCGGCCAGCACCGAGCGCTACTGGTCCCGCGGGCCGTTCCAGCCCCTCGCCGTCACGGTGGTCCCGATCGACCACGCGGCGTTCCTCGCCCACCCGCGCGAGTGCCCGTCGACGGACTGCCCGACGACCGCGCCCCTGCTCGGCATCGAGGGCAAGGACCTGACGAAGCGCCCCTGAAGCCGGGCCGCCAAAGAAGCGGCCCGGCAACGGAGCCCCCCCAGAGCTCAGGACGGGGGGTCGCAGTGCCAGATCAGCAGCCGGCGGTCCCCGGTCGCGCCGGTGACGGTGCGGCCGTCGTCGCTGATCGAGCGCGCGCCGGCACCGGATCCGGCGGGCAGCGGCCGCACGCCCGGCGGCAGCGGCAGCCGCTGGACGATGCCACCGGGGGAGAGCCGGACCGGCTCGCGCAGGTCGCCGCCGATGGTGATCGACCAGCCGTTCGGGGTGCCGTCGGCGATGTCGGACGGGGCGCCCTCCATCACGAACGCGGAGTCGCCCGCCGCGGAGGAGAGGAACCAGCGGACCGGCACGACCCGGTTGCCGCCGGTGACCGCCGCCCAGCCGTACGCGAAGGTGCCACGCACCGTCACGGCCTCGGCGCCCTCGTAGCCGGCCGGCAGCGGCAGCAGCGCCGGGCTGCCCTCGTGCACCCAGCGGACCGCCGCCCCACGGACCACGCCGACGACGACGCCGTCGTCGGACACGCCGCTGGCGTGCGAGCCGCCGGTGCCCGGCGTGCCGAACCCGGGCGGCACCGGCAGCGCGACGACGGTGCCGGGGCGGTCCGCCGGCCACAGGACCGGGACGTTGTCGTCGCCGGCCTCGCCCGAGGCGTACCCGACGACGTCGCCGCGGGCGTTGAGGGCGGTCGGCGTCGTGTACGGGTACCCGGCGAGCTTCGGCAGCATCGTCTTCGCGCCGTCGCGGTAGGTCCACGCCAGCTGTTGGCTCGAACTGACGACGTCGTCGTAGCCGGCGATCACCCCGTCGACGTTGACCGCCACCACCTCGCCGGTCGCGCCGGGGTAGGCCACGGCCTGCCCGTCCGTGATCCGGGACGCGATCCCCCCGACGGAACCGACGACGTAACGACCCGAGGGGTCGACCACCGGGATGCCGGGAGCGCCCGGGACCTGGATCGTGTCGACCGCGCACGCCGCGAACGGCGGGTCCTGCGGCCCATGCGCGGCGGGCGCGCCGCGGTGCTCGTCCGGTGCCGCGGCGCCGAGCGCGTAGGCGGTGCCGCCGGCGACGACCAGCGCGGCCGCCGCACCGGCCAGGATCGCGCCACGCCGGGCGGCCTGGCGGCGGCCGGTGGCGATGGCCAGCCCGACGTCGGCGGTCGTCGGTGGCACCTCGACCGCCAGCAGCAGGTCACGGAGCTCGTCATCTGTGGTCATCGCAGTGTTCCCATCGTCTTGGCCGGAGCGGGCGCAGGCGTCAGCGCGGCCCGCAGCACGGCGAGGCCCCTGGAGGACTGGCTCTTGACGGTGCCGGCGGAGCAGCCGAGCGTCTCGGCGACCTCCTCGACCGGCCGGTCGAGGAGGAACCGGAGCACGATCACGGCGCGCTGCCGCTGCGGCAGACTGCGCAGCGCGGCGATGAGCACGCCCCGGTCGTCGGCGGCGTCATACGGCCGGTCGGCGCCGGGCCGCTCGTCGTCGGCGTGCGGCAGCAGCCGCACCCGTGACCACAGCCGCCGCTTCTCGTCGATGTAGGTGCGCACCAGCATCCGGTGCACGTACGCGTCGAGGTTCTCGGCGCCGCTGGCCCGCCGCCAGTGCCGGTACAGCTTCGTGATGGTGACCTGCACGACGTCGTCGGCACGGTCCTGGTCCCCGCCGCACAGCAGATATGCGGCGCGATGGAGCGCTGTCAGCCGCGCCGACACGTACGTCGTGTAGTCGGCCTCGCTGTCGCCGCGCATCCGGGCTCCTCCCTGTCGCCTTCACCCCGTCCGACGGGGGCGGACGCGGCGGAGGTTGAGCGGTCCGCGGAAATCAGCCGGAGCGCAGCGCGTCCTCCACGCCGGTCTCGTGCTGCCCGAGGTAGACGGGGTCGCGGCCGGACGCCACGTCGTAGACGACCTTGACGCAGGCCGGGTACTCGCGGCGGGCGTTGGCCCGCCACACGGACTTGAACTTGCTGACGCTGTCGTCGCCGACCCCGGCGGCGTCCAGGCCGAGCCGGCGGCACAGCATGACCGCGCGGGGCAGGTGGAACGACTGCGTCACCACGGTCACCTGGGTGACGCCGAAGACGCGCTTCGCGCGGGCGCACGTGTCGTAGGTGTCGAAGCCGGCGTAGTCCCGGACGATCTTCCGGTCGGGCACGCCGTGCTCCATCAGCCAGGCGCGCATCGCGGTGGGCTCGTCGTAGTCGTGGTGCATGTTGTCGCCGGAGACGAGCAGCACCTTGACCTTCCCGGTCTCGAGCAGCCGTCGGGCGAGCTCCAGCCGCGCCTCCAGGAACGGCGAGGGGGTCCCGTCGGCGTACACCTGAGCGCCGAACACCAGCGCGACCGGCGCGACCGGCACCGTCTGCTCGGTGTACAGGTGGCCGTCGGCGGACGAACGGACCCAGAGCACGCTGCCGACGATGAGCAGCAGCACGCTGTGCAGGCCGGCGGCGGCGAGCATCGCCAGGCCACGGACGGTGCGCCACTGCCACCAGCGCCGGCGCGCCGGCGCCGCCGCCCCGACCGGAGGCGCCGGCTTCGAAGGCATGGCCCCGAGCCTGACACCCGCCGTCAAGCCCGGTCACGACGCGTCCGGCAGCCCCGCGCTCGCCCGCCAGTCCGCGACCCTGACCAGCATCTCCAGGTATGCGAGGACGAACGGCCCGTGCCGGTCGCGCAGCCCGGCCGCCGTCGCCGGCCACCCGACCGTCGGGTCGCCCGCCAGGACGCCGGCGGGCTGCCCGAGCAGCGCCGGCACGGCGACGGCCAGGCCGGCGCCGACGTCCCCGGGCGGCGGCACGTGCAGGCGGAGGTTGCCGTGGTGCGCCAGGACCAGGTAGCGGACGAGATCGGGGTCGTCGACGCCGTCGAGCAGCCCGCGCATCGGCCCGTCGAGCAGCAGCAGCGACCCGAACTCGTGCCGGTAGGCGACGTCGTCGCGGAACCGCAGCGGCGCGTCGATCCCCGACTTCGCCCACGGCCGGCCCGCGGTGATCCACGCCGGCTCCGGGTCGCCGGCCAGGCAGCACAGCGCGTCCTGCCACGTCGGGTGCGCCTTGCCGAGGTCGTGCGTGAACCCGGCGGTGACGGCGGCGTGCGCCGCGCCCGGCGGCAGGTCCGGGCCGAGGGTGCTCAGCAGCGCCCGGACCTGGTCACGGACGTCGGCGCTGTGCTGGTCGAGCGACAGCCACCCGGTGCCCGGACCGGTGCCCGGACCGACCGGCCGCGGGACCGGGTCCACGTCGGGCGCCGGGTCCACCGGCCCGCCCGGGGACGCGTCGAGGCCGCCGTCGTGCGCGGCCACGAGGACCGTCTCCCCGGGCCGCAGCGGCGAGTCCGCCGTCACCCGGGCCCAGCCGCCGTCGGCGTGGTCGAACCACCAGACGGCGACCCGGCCGGCGAAGGCCCGGACGGCGCGGGACGGCACCGGGGTCCGCCACCGCTGCTCCGGCGGCCGGACCTCCGGCACGGGCCGTCCCGAGCCGTCGGCCGGGGTCCACCGCGCCCACGCGACCTGCACGTCGAAGTCGCCGGTCTCGGAGAGGTACGGCGTCACGTCGACCTCGGCCGTCGTGTCGAACAGGGCGAGGAGGTCCGCCCGCGACAGCGACAGCGACAGCGACGGCGACAGCGACGGCGACAGCGACGGCGACAGCGACGGCGGCGCGGCGGCGGGAGCCGGCGACACGCAGGTGAGCGACAGCGGCTCGGCGGTCGGCCACGGCCCGTCCGGTGCGGCGAACGACAGCAGCCGCAGCAGGGTGGCGGTCGCGGTGGGGGACCGGTGCGGCTCGGCGACGATCCAGTGCGCGCCGTTGGTGACGAGGGCGAAGTCGATCGGCCACGCCCCCGGGAACAGTCCGTAGCCGCGGTTGAGTGCCTTGCTGGCGAGCGCGTCGGCGGATCCGATCACCACCGCGGGCCGGTGCGGGTGCAGGCGCCACCGCCGGTCAGCCTCGCCGGCGCCGCCCATCACCACGTGCACGCTGACCTCGCCGGTCAGGTCGAGCGCGTCGAGCCACCGCGCGACGTCCCCGGCGACCGGTTCCAGCGGGACCCCGTGCGGCAGCGCGAGCAGCAGCCGGCGCGGCGCCAGCTCGTACAGACGCCGCCAAAGCCACACGAGCACCAGGTGCGACGGGTCAGGGACGGCCGGGACCGTGCCGGGCAGACCGTCGCGGGCGAGCCCGGCCAGCACCGGGTCCGGCGGGCCACCCGTCGCGCGCCGGAAGAACGCGTCGAACACCCGGCCGACCTTACCCGGCATCGAAATGCGTTGCCGGTGCGGCGGCGCCGGTGCTGCACTGTGCGCCGGAGGTGGACGTGCAACGTCAACAGCGGCCGGCGGGCGCCGGTCACGTCGGGGACCGCATGAAGCTGCACCGCAGGACGGTGTGGCTGGACGGTCGCGCGCGCACCGTCATCTCGCCGCGGGCCGGCACCGACTGCCGGTTCAGCACGAACTTCCACCACGGGACGTGGCACATCCTGGGCGACTGGCGCAGCGCGCGGCTGCTGGGCCGGCTGCTGTGGGGGCTGTCGTTCCAGCGGCGCCAGGACACCCTCGTGGTCATCGACCTGCCGCACATCGACCCGAACCCGTTCGACGCCGCCCCCGGCGACCCGATCGTGCTCATGCCGTCGGACCTGACCGGCATGAGCACCCGCGCGTTCCGGGACCTGCGGCGTCAGCTGCCGCTGCGCGGCGCGCCCGAGGGCACCGTCCGCTGGCACACGCACGGCCTCGACCCGGTGGCGGCGGAGCGGGCGATCCCTTGGTATGAGCGGACGCGCAGCGTGGAGTCGCCGCCGTTCGTGCCGGCGCGGAGACCGCGGACGCAGATCGGCCGGGTCGGCGGGCTGCTCGCGCTGACCGCGTCCGCGCCCGACCTGCGCGCCTACGCCCCCGGCGTCTACCTGCTCGGCCAGAACGCGCACCGGGGCATGGACTACCTGGAGCTGGAGTGGCCGGAGGGCGAGGTGCAGGTGTTCAACGACTACCGGCACCGCGTGTCGGCGGCCCGGGCCGCCCGGCGCGAGCTGATCGCCGAGGGCAACGACCCGGCCGGCGCGCGGTTCGACGAGCTGGTCTGGGACCGCGGCGACGACGTGCGCCGCCGCGCCCTGCGGCCGATCGCCTCGGTGGGGGAGCGCTCTCCGAGGGATTGACAGGCGTGCGCAGGCACCCCGACGACACCGCCGTCTACCTGGACGCCGCCACCCTCTACGGCATCCTGTTCCGCGAGTCGCCCCGCCCGCTCAGCAACCTGTACGCCGCCGCCGCGACCGCCACCTCGATGCGCGACGTCGCCGCCACGGCGATCGGTTACTGACCGTTCGCCACACGGGCGGCCGGGCTTTGCCGGGCCGCCCGCCGGGCGCGTTATCGTGTCGCGGTGACGGGGATGCTGCTGTGTGCGCACCGGGCGGGCAACAACCTGGCGGAGCTGCGGGACGCGCTCGACGCCGGGGTCGACCTCGTCGAGGCCGACGTCAGGCTGTACCGGGGTGCCCTGGAGATGCGGCACGCCAAGGCGCTCGGGCCGCAGCTGCTGTGGGAGCCGTGGCGGGACGTGGCGCGCCGCCGCGACACGCCGGTGCCGCTGCTGGCCGAGGTGCTCGCGACGGCGGCGGGGGACCCGCGGCTGATGCTGGACCTGAAGGGGCCGTTCCTCGGGGTGGCGCCGGCGACCGCGGCCGCGCTGCGGGAGGCCGCGCCCGGGGCGCCGGTGGCGGTGTGCTCCAGGCAGTGGCGGATGCTGGACGCGTTCGAGGACCAGCCGCACGTACGGCGGGTCTACTCGGCGGGCAACAAGCGCGAGCTGGCCAAGGCGCGGCTGCTGGTGCGCCGGCAGCGGGTCGCCGGGCTGTCCATCCGGCTCAGCCTGCTCACCCCGCAGGTCGTCGAGGAGCTGCACCAGCACTGCGACCTGGTCATGGTGTGGTCGGTCGACACCGAGAGCGACCTGGCCCGGGCCCGCGAGCTCGGCGTCTCCGGCATCATCAGCAAGAACCTGCCGATGCTGCGGGCCATCGCCGGTGATCAGCCTGGAGATCAGCCCGGAGATCAGCCCGGTGACGGCCCGGCGACGAACGTCCGGGCCTCCACGACGTAGGACAGGTCGGGCTGGACGCGGACCCACTCGCGCATCGGCCGGCCCGGGCGCGGCGAGCACGGCCGGCCGGCCCCGCCCGCGACGAGCTCCGCGACCCGGGCCGCCGGCAGCTTCAGGATCAGGTCGTCGCCGGCGACGAAGGCGTAGCAGCGCCCGCCGGCCCGCAGCGCCGGGGAACCCAGCATCCGGCCGATCTCGTCGCTGGGGTACCGGCGCAGCGCCGCCGCCAGGATGTCGGACATGTCAGGCCATCCCGCGCAGCTCGGCGAGGCGTTGCTCGCGGTGGCGGCGCTCCACGTCGGTGACGGTGCCGGCGAGGGACGAGGTGAGGGCCTCGACCGCCTCCGCGTGGCGGCCGGCCCGGGCGAGCAGGTCGGCGCGCACCGCGTGCCAGCGCGGATCCGGCGGCAGGTCCGCGAGCAGGGCGAGGCCGGCCGCCGGACCCGACGCCTCCGCGGCGGCGACGGCCCGGGCCAGCCCCGCCGCGGGGTTCGGGGCGACCGACATGAGCAGGTCGTACAGGCGCAGGATCTCCGGCCAGTCGGTGCCGTCGTAAGAGGCGGCGCGGGCGTGCTCCGCGGCGATCGCCGCCTGCAGCTGATACGGGTCGGCGCGCCGCTGCGACGCCTCCAGCGACGCGTTGAGCAGCGCGATCCCGCGGGCGATCGCCGCCGCGTCCCATTGCGTGCGGTCCTGGCAGTCGAGGGTGACCACGGCGCCGGAGGCGTCGAGGCGGGCGGGCCGGCGGGCCTCGGTGAGCAGCAGCAGCGCGAGGACGGCGGCGGGCGCGGGCTGGCCGGGGAGCAGCGCGTGCAGCAGCTCGGCGAGCCGGACCGCCTCGCGGCAGGCGTCCACGTCATAGGTGGCGTGCCCCGACGTGTACAGGCTGTGGATCACGCCGCACACCGCGGGGAGCCGCGCCGGGAGCTCCGAGGGCGCCGGCACCCGGTAGGGGATGTGCGCGGCGGCGATCTTCTGCCGGGCGCGGGTGAGCCGTTTCTCCGTCGCCGCCTCGGTACTGAGCAGCAGCCCCGCGATCTGCGCGGGCGACAGGCCGCACAGCGTCCGCAGCGCGAGGGCGACCTGCGTCGGGGGCGACAGCGCCGGATGGCAGCAGGTGAAGATGAGCCGGAGCAGGTCGTCGTGCACGACCTCGTCGGGCGGCAGGTCGGCGCGGGCCAGCTCGATCATCCGGGTGCCTTCCTCCTCCTTGCCGCGGCGGGCCTGCTCGCGGCGCAGGATGTCGATGGCCTTGCGGCGGGCGGTGACGGTGAGCCACGCGCGGGGCTGCGGCGGCACCCCGGTCACCGGCCACGCCCCGAGGGCCGCGAGGGCCGCCTCCTGCACGGCGTCCTCGGCGATCTGGACGTCGCCGACGGTCCGGATCAGGGTCGCGAGGATCCGCGCCCCTTCCACCCGGACCGTCTCGGCGACGGTGTCGTGCACGCCGCCTACCTGGCGGCGATGACCGGGCGGACCTCGACGGCGCCGCCCCACGCCGCCGGGATCTGCGCGGCGATCGCGACGGCCTCGTCCAGGTCGGCGGCCTCGATCAGGTAGTAGCCGGTCAGGGCCTCCTTCGTCTCCGCGTACGGGCCGTCGGTCGTGACGACCTTCCCGCCGCGGGCGCCCTCCACCCGGACCACGGTGGCCGTCGCCGTCGGGTGCAGGACGGCGCTCGCCCGGAGGCTGCCGGCGTTGTCGACCGCGAACTGCCGGTACTCGGCGAGCTCGGCCGCCTGCTCCGGCGCCCACCAGTCGACGTCGGCGGTGTAGGTCAGTGCGAGGTACTGCGGCATCGGACCGCTCCTTCCATCTCGGGAACTCAACCATGGAACGATCGGCACCCGCCGGGAAAGGACATCAGGACCCGGTGATTGCCGGATGAGAATTTGATTTGGCAGAAAGTTCTTACCTGGCTCCCAGGAAGCACCGTTACGTTGGTTGCATGCGCCGCGAGGAGGCACCACGCGACCTTGAGGTCGAGTTCGATGTCCCGGCCCAGGGCGACGTCCTCGCCCAAGGTGACGACGCCCCGCCGCGCCCGCCCCGGCAGTGGCCGAAGTTGCCCGCCCCCCGCAGGAACGTGCTGCTCGCCGCCGTGGTCCTGCTCGCGCTGGCATTGACCGCCTACGTCGCGTTCCAGGCCGGCGGCGGCGGAGCCGAGACGGCGAAGCCGCGCCCGTCGGCGTCGCCCTCGCCGTCGGCGTCCGGGCCGCCCACGATCGCGCAGGTCTACGCGGCCGTCGCCCCGTCGGTCGTCACCATCCAGGCCATGAACGGCGAGGCCGTCACCGCGACCGGCACCGGCGTCGTCGCCAGCGCGCAGGGGATCATCCTGACCGCGTTCCACGTCGTCGAGGGCGCCGCCGGCATCCAGGTCATCTTCGCCGACGGCACCAAGACCCCGGCGAAGGTCGCCCAGTCCGACCCGGCCCTCGACATCGCCGCGCTCGCCCCCGAAGGGCTGCCGGACGTGCTGGTCCCCGCCGTCATCGGCAACTCCGAGCGGCTCGCCGTCGGCAACACCGTCATCGCGATCGGCAACCAGCTCGGGCTCACCAGCAGCGCCACCGCCGGCGTCGTGTCCGGCCTGCAACGCACCGCGACCAACCCCGACGGCACCAAGCTCACCGGCCTCATCCAGTTCGACGCGGCCGTGAACCCCGGCAGCTCCGGCGGCCCGCTCCTCAACGCCAAGGGCGAGACGATCGCGATCGTCGTGGCCCTCGCCAACCCGACCTCCGCCGGCACGTTCGTCGGCGTCGGCTTCGCCGTGCCGATCGGCGCCGCCCTCGGCGCGGGTGGCGGAGACCAGGCACCACAGCAGTAAGCACCCGCTCGCAGACGTAAGGACGATACGTGGACACACCATCCGAAAGCGGCATCACCAGCGCGGTCGAGCAGGTCCTGTACGAGGTCAAGAAGACCATCGTCGGGCAGGACGCGCTCCTGGAGCGGCTCATGGTCGCCCTGCTGTCGCGCGGGCACATCCTCGTCGAGGGCGTCCCCGGCCTGGCCAAGACCCTCGCCGTGAAGGCGCTCGCGTCGGCGATCGGCGGGCAGTTCCACCGCGTCCAGTTCACCCCCGACCTGGTGCCCGCCGACATCGTCGGCACCCGCGTGTACCACCAGGTCAGCGGCCAGTTCCAGGTGTCGCTCGGACCCGTGTTCACCAACCTGCTGCTCGCCGACGAGATCAACCGGGCGCCGGCGAAGGTGCAGAGCGCGCTGCTGGAGGTCATGCAGGAGCAGCAGGTGACGATCGGCCGGGAGACGCACCACATCCCGCGGCCGTTCCTGGTCATGGCCACCCAGAACCCGATCGAGTCCGAGGGCACGTATCCGCTGCCCGAGGCGCAGGTCGACCGGTTCATGATGAAGGTCGTCGTCGGCTACCCGAGCCCGACGGAGGAGTTCGTCATCGTCGAGCGGGCCATCTCCCCGGCGCCGCTGCTGCAGGCGATCGTCGACCCCACCCGGCTGATCGAGATGCAGGGCGAGGTCGAGCAGGTCTACGTCGACCCGGCGCTCATCGAGTACTCCGTCCGCCTCGCCAACGCGACCCGCCGGCCCGAGGAGGTCGGGCAGGGCGACCTCGCGCGGTACATCAGCTTCGGCGCCAGCCCGCGCGCCTCGATCAACCTGGTCCTCGCCGCGCGCGCCCTCGCGTTCATCCGCGGCCGCGACTACGTCATCCCACGCGACCTGACCGAGCTCGCCCTCGACGTGTTCCGGCACCGGCTCGTGCTGTCCTACGAGGCGCTGTCCGACGACATCACCGCCGACACGATCCTCACCCGGGTCATGGCGGCGCTGCCGGTGCCGGCGCCGGTGCGCAGCGGAAGCCGCTGACCGTGACGAGCGCACCCGACCGGCTGCTGCGGCGCCTGGAGTGGCAGGTGATCCGAAGACTCGACGGGCAGTTGCTGGGCTCCTACCGCACGGTCTTCCGCGGTTCCGGCATCGACTTCGCCGACCTGCGCGAGTACACGCACGAGGACGACGTCCGCCACATCGACTGGAACGTCACCGCGCGCCTGGACGAGCCCTACGTGCGCCAGTACACCGAGGACCGCGAGCTCACCGCCTGGCTGGTCCTCGACCTGTCGGCCTCGATGCGCTTCGGCACCTCCGGCGGCAAGGACGGCCTGCTCACCGAGCTGGCGGTCTGCCTCGCGCGGCTCTTCACGCAGGGCGGCAACCGGATCGGCGCCGTCCTCTACGACAACGGGCTGCAGCGGGTCGTCCCGCCGCGCACCGGCCGCAACCACGTCCTGCGGCTGGCCCACGAGATCTCCCGGGCTGCTTCGGCCGTCGGGGACAAACCGGGCGCCGCCACCGACGTCGACGGGATGCTGCGCCTCGCCGCGTCGCAGGCCCGCCGCCGGTCCCTGGTCTTCGTCATCTCCGACTTCATCAGCGGCGACGCCGTCAACTGGGAGTCGTCGCTGACGCGGCTCACCCACCGGCACGAGGTCGTCGCGATCCGGGTCGTCGACCCGATGGAGCTGGACCTGCCCGACCTCGGCCTGGTCCTCGTCGAGGACGCCGAGACCGGGGAGCAGGTCCTCGTCGACACCAGCGACCCGCTCTTCCAGCAGCGGCTGCGCGAGCAGGTCGACGGCCGCGAGGCCGCGGTCGCGGCGGCGATGCGCCGGGCGCGCGTGACCCCGCACCTCGTCACCACCGACCAGGACCCGCTCCTCGCCCTGGTCGACATGGTCCGCTGGTCGAAGCGGCGCCGCTCATGAGCTTTCAGAACCCTTGGCTGCTGGTTGCCGGAGTGGTTGTCGCTCTTGCGGTGTTCGTGGCGTACTGGTGGCTGCAGCGGCAGCGCAGCCTCGCGCTCTCTTCGGCTGGACTTGCCACGGCGAAGAAGGACGGGCTCCGCCGCCACCTGCCGCCCGTGCTGTTTCTCGTCGCGCTGACCCTGCTGCTGCTCTCCGTCGCCCGTCCCCAGGCCGAGCTGCCGGTCGCCCGCGCCGCCGGGACCGTGATCCTCGCGTTCGACGTGTCCAACAGCATGGGCGCCGACGACGTCGCACCCACCAGGCTCGCCGCCGCACAGGCCGCCGCGATCGAGTTCGCCGACGCGCAGCCCGACAGCGTCAGCATCGGCGTCGTCGCGTTCGACGAGGGCGCGCTCACCACCCAGCAGCCGTCCGAGGACCGGGCCGCGACGACCGCCGCCATCAAACGCCTCCGGGTCAACGGCGGCACCTCCCTCGGCCAGGCGATCCTCGCCTCCCTCACGGTCATCGCCGGCAAGCCCGCCACCCTCCCGGAGGACGGCCAGCCCGCGCCGGACCTCGGGTACTGGGGCAACGCCACCATCGTGCTGCTCTCCGACGGCGAGAACACCGGCGGACCCGACGCCGTCGCCGCGGCCCAGCTCGCCGCGACCGCGGGCGTCCACATCGAGACCGTGGGCGTCGGCACCGTCGACGGCACCACCGTCGAGGTCGACGGCTTCCAGGTCGCGACATCCCTGGACGAGGAGCTGCTCACCGAGGTCGCGAAGACCACCACCGGCAGCTACCACCGCGCCGAGAACGCCGAGGCCCTCCACGACGTGTACGAGTCGCTGGACCTCCGGCTCACCGTGCAGACGAAGCCGGTCGAGCTGACCGGCGCCGCCGCGGCGCTCGCCGTGCTGCTGCTCACCATCGGGGGAGTACTGATGACCACCTGGTTCGGACGGATCCTCTGATGTCGCTGCACTGGCCGTGGGCCCTCGTCGCGCTGCTGGCGTTTCCGCTGCTCCTCGCGGTCCGCTGGTGGACCCGCCGCCGTCGCCGCCGCGCCGCGGTCCGGCTGCCGAGCGTGGGGCTGATCAGGGCGGCGCTGCCCGGCCGTACATCATGGAAACGCCGGATCCCGCTGTGGCTCTTCGCCGCTGGACTGCTCGTCACCGGCACCGCCGCAGCCCGGCCGGAGGCCTCCGTCGTCGTGCCGGACAGCGCCGCGACGATCATCCTGGCGATGGACGTGTCAGGCTCGATGTGCTCCACCGACGTCTCACCCAACCGGCTCACCGCCGCGCAGAAGGCGGCCCGGGAGTTCATCAAGGAGCACGACGGCAACCAGAAGATCGGCCTGGTCGCGTTCTCCGGCATCGCCGGGCTGATCGTGCCGCCGACCACCGACACCAGGCAGCTCCTCGACGCCATCGACGGCCTGCGCACCGCCCGCGGCACCGCGATCGGCCTGGCCATCCTCACCTCCATCGACGCGATCGCCGAGATCAACCCCGACGTCCCACCGACCGGCGTCGAGGTCCCCGACGACGGCGTCGCCACCGGCGAGTACGAGCCCGACACCATCGTCGTGCTCACCGACGGCCGCAACACCGACGGCGTCGACCCGATGACCGCCGCGGCCGCCGCCGAGGCCCGCCGCCTGCGCGTCTACACGATCGGCTTCGGCACCTCCGTCCCCTCCCCGATGGTCTGCTCCAGCGACCAGATCAGCAGCGGCGGCGGCCAGTTCCGCGGCGGCCCCGGCCCCGGCGGCCAGTTCGGCGGCCGCGGCCGCTTCCAGGACATGGACGAGGGCACCCTCACGAAGGTCGCCGAGACCACCGGCGGCAAGTACTTCAAGGCCGAGGACGCCGAAGCCCTCGGCGACGTGCTCCGCGACCTGCCCAGCCAGGTCACCCTCCAGCGCAAGAAGACCGAGCTGACGTCGTGGTTCGCCCTCGCCGGCGCCCTGCTGGTCCTGCTCGCCGTCGCGCTGTCCCAGTGGTGGAACCGCGTGCGGCCACCCGCGGCTTCGGCCGTCAGCCGCCGCTGAACCGCTCCGGCGGCGCACTTGATCGCCGCGGCTACCTTGACCGGCATGACCGCCCGGCCCGCCCCGGCGCCATTCACCTGGCGCCGGGCACCCCTGTCCATGCTGCTGCTCGCGCTCATGCTGCTGTGGCTGCTGAGCCCGATGATCTGGCTCTACGCCATCGGCCAGATCGGTCCCGACTCCAACGTCGACCCGACCCCCGAGCAGTCCCGCGCGCTGCGCGTCGCGCACTGGACGACGTTCTCCTACGTCCTCATCGCCCCGATGGTCGTGCTCTCCGTCTCCTGGTGGACGAGGCGCCGCGTGGTGCTGATCCTGACCCTGGCGGAGCTCGCCCTCGGCGCCCTGGCCGTGGCCGCCCTGCTGCTGATGTCGACCTGACGACGCCTTGACCGGGCCGGGTTGGTTCGTCGCCGCTGACCGGTCAGTGCCGGCTGGCGGCGAGCAGGTCGTCACCGGCCGTGACGGTGTGTCCCAGTCCTGCGCCGGCCGCGGTGCCCGGCGACGAGCGCACTCAGACGGATGCCCCCGATGGTTCCTGGCCTCGCGCCTTGAGCTGCCGTAGGCGGCGCCACCAGGACCAGCACCAGCACCAGGGCCGGGTGAGGACGAGGCCGAGGACGAAGACGGCCACGGAAATGGCGAGGGTCATGGCGTCGTCCTTCCAGCTCTGGGCGCCGGCCAGCGGATAGATCACGGTTGGGCTTCCGGTGTCGCGGGCGGGGAGCGTGTCCCCGACCTTGGCGCCGGGCGGCAGTCCTCCGGACAACCCCGTGTCCCGGCGCACCACGGTGCCGTCGTCGCTGACGAAGTCGCCGACCCATCCGCATCGTTGCCGTGGTGGATCCCAGCGGTCGCAGGGCCGGGGGTCGGTGAGGGTGAAGGTGCCCGTCACCCCGGCGCCCTGTGCCGCCCGCCAGGCCGGCACCGTCGTGATGGCCGCACCCGCGGTGCCGACGCCGCCGAGCAGCAGCGCCAAGATGCCGAGGACCAGCAGCTTGACCCGCGTGTTCGTGGCGATCGCCCGCATGCGCCATCGTAACTTGGTCACGTCGCGGGGCGGGTGCAGACCTCCTTCGGGATCGTGTACCGGTTCGTCGCCGCTGCTTGCGTCCGTGGCCCTGCTCGCCGCGGACTCGTGCCACAACGGGTGGGGGCCGCTGCTGCTGCGGGTGGCGTTCCCGCCCGGGTGGCAGGAGCGGCCGCTCACCGGCAACCAGCGGGAGTTCCTGCGCCGGCTGGTCGGCAACGACTCCGTCTGGGGCGGCGGGGCGACGGATACGCCGTCGCGCTTCGCCGGGGTCGGGCTGCCCCAGGACCGGGAGGCCTACCGGACCCTGATCGGGATCGGGATCGGGGTGCGGGCGGGTCGTGACGGGGTCGGCGGGGTGGCCTAGGCTCCGGCCGTGCGGGTGATGATCCATGACGAGACGGCCGGCGGGCGGGTCGTCGGGGCGCTGGAGCTGGACGTTGCCGGGCCGGTGCGGCTGCGGGAGCTGATCCGGCTGCGGGTGCGGGAGGAGGTCGCGCGGTACAACGCGCGGCCGGTCGAGCGGTTCCACGGGCTGGTCCGGCCGACGGCGGCCGAGGCGGATCTCAACGGGTACCTGATGCCCACGCCGGCGCGGATCGACTGGGAGCGGCAGGCGGACGCGGCGGAGGCCGCCTTCGAGCGGAACGGGTTCTTCGTGCTCGTCGGGGACCGGCAGGTGGAGGATCTCGACGAGGAGCTGACGCTCGACGAGGCGTCCCGCGTGGTGTTCATCCGCCTCGTGCAGCTGGTCGGCGGATGACCGCCGCCGAAGCCCTCGCCGGACACCAGGCCCGGGCCGCGCAGGTGCTCCCCAACCCCGCCGGGCTGAACGCCGACGCGGTCGAGGACGTGCGGCGGCGCGTGCTGCCCTCCCTCGACGACGAGCACGTCCGGTCCGTCACGGTCGCGCTCGTCGAGCGGGCGGCGGCCAACTACGGGTGGGGAGCGTGGGCGCCCGGCCGCCTCCTTCCCGACCTGGAGGCCCGCCGGCCGGCGTGGACGGTGACCGACGTCGGGCTGCTGTTCGACCTCGTCCGGCAGGCGTCCAGCAGGTCGGCAGAGGCCGTGCTCCGGGTCGCCGTGGGCGCCGCCGAAGGACTGGATGCGGCCGGCCGGGCCCAGCTCGTGGAGCGCTTCTGGGAGGCGCAGGCGATCGACGCGCCCACCGCGGCTCGGGCGGAGCTGGTGCGGCGGCTGATGCTGCTCGCGGACACCACCGGCAGCGGCGTGCCCGACTGGGCGGGGCGGATCCGACTCGGCGACGGCTGGAGCCGGGCCGCGGTCGCGCTGCTGCGGTCCGCGCCGGCCGGCACCGACGACCTCGGCCCGCTGCTCGACCACGCGCTCACCCTGACGTCCGGCCCGCGGCCGACGAAGGCGTGGGTACAGCGCGCCGCCGAGCTGCTGGACGGCCGGGCCGGGCTGCTCGAACTGCTGCACCGCCTGCTGCATCTCGCCCACAATTGCCGGCCCGAGCCGGTCGAGCAGGACTACGCGACGTTCCACCTGCGGCTCAGCCGGGACAACGCCGACCTGCTGCGAGGGCTGCTGTGGGCGGCGCAGGTGTCCGGCGAGGAGTGGCTGGTGCACGTCGTGCTGGCGCTGGAGCCGACGCTGCACGAGCCGAAGCCGCTCAACGCCTGCTACGCGGTGCTGGGCCGGCGCGGCGACGCCGACGCGATCGCCGCGCTCGTGCGGATGCAGCGCGGCACCCGGCACCGCGGGAAGCTCAAGCAGATCGCGGCCGCGCTGGACGAGGCCGCTGCCGCCGCCGGGATCAGCCGCTCGGAGCTCACTGAGCTGACGATCCCCGACTGCGGCCTCGACCGGCGGCGGCAGCGGCGCATCGGAGCCGCGCTCATCGAGGTCGACGAGCGGGCCCGGGTCCGCGTGACCTGGGACGACGGCGCGGACAGGACCGATGCGGAGGTACGCCGCGCCACCGCCGACCTGAAGAAGGCCCTCGCCGACGAGCGCGCCCGCCTCGAGGACCTGCTCGTCGAGGACCGCGACTGGCCCTTTGCGGTGTGGCGGCAGCGGTACGCCGAGCACCCGGTCACGGGCAGCCTCGCCACCCGCCTGCTGTGGACGGTCAGCGACGGGGCCCACCGGTACACCGGCCTGCCGGACGCGGACGGCGGGTTCACCCTGCCCGGCGGGGAAAAGCCGGGCGACGCGGCGCGGGTGCGGCTGTGGCACCCGGTGGACGCCGATGCGGAGGAGGTCCGCGCCTGGCGCGCGCACATCCTCGACCACGAGCTGGCGCAGCCGTTCAAGCAGGCATTCCGGGAGGTGTACCTGCTGACCCCCGCCGAGGAGGAGACCCGCCTCCACTCCAACCGGTTCGCGGCGCACATCCTGCGGTACCAGCAGGCCTACGCGCTCATGAAGGAGCGCCGGTGGGGCAGCAACTACCTCGGCGGCTGGGACGGCGGCTATGACGGCGAGGCGAAGCGGGAGTTCGCCGCGGCCGGCCTGACGGCCGTCTTCCACCACGAGCAGGCCGTCGACGGTGGCGGCGACCCCGTGCAGTTCTGTTCGACCGACCGGGTCCGGTTCGAGCGGGGGCGTGGCCGGGCGCGGCAGGACGTCCCGCTGGCGGAGGTCCCGGGACGGGTCTTCAGCGAGGCGATGCGCGACGTCGACCTGTTCGTCGGGGTCACCTCCATCGCCACCGACCCGACCTGGGCCGACCACCGCACCGACGACGCCCGGTTCGGCTACTGGCAGGCGTTCGCGTTCGGCGAGCTGACGGCCAACGGCCAGGTCCGCCGGCAGGTCCTGGAGCACCTGCTGCCGCGGCTGAAGATCCGCGACCGGGCCCGGCTCGACGGCCACTACCTCGTCGTCGACGGCCGCCGCCACACGTACCGCATCCACATCGGCAGCGGCAACATCCTCATGTCCCCGAACGACCGCTACCTGTGCATCGTGCCGGCCGGCGCCGGCAAGACCCCGGGGGTGCGCTTCATCCCCTTCGAGGGCGACGCCATGCTGTCGATCGTGCTGTCGAAGGCCATGCTGCTGGCCGACGACCACAAGATCACCGATCCGTCGATCCTGCGCCAGCTCGACTAGGCGACCGGGGTGAGCAGGACGATCGGGATCTCGCGGTCGGTCTTCTGGGCGTACTCGTCGTACAGCGGGAAGATGCCCGCCATCTGGATCCAGAGCGGGGCGCGCTCGGCCGGGGACGCGACGCGGGCGCGGGCGGTGAACCGGCGGGTGCCGACCTGCACCCCGACGCTCGGGTCCGCCTCGAGGTTCTTGAACCACGCCGGGTCGTCGTCGGCGCCGCCCTTGGAGGCGACGACGACGAAGTCGTCCCCCGTGGTGCCGTAGATCAGGCAGTTGCGGCGCGGCTCGCCGGTCCGGCGGCCGGTCGTGGCGAGCACGAGGGTGAGCACGCCGTTCGACTCGTGCCCTTCGGTGCCGCCGGAGGCCAGGTACTTGCGGGTGTGCTCGGCGACCCAGTCCCACTTCGAGTCGGTGGCGCGGTCGAGGTCTTCGGCGACAGCCATGTCGGGCGGTCCTTTCTGATGCGGACGGTACCGGTTGTTCCTACCCCATGGACGGAGCCGGCAACACGTTCTCGACATCGGAAGGACCGCCCGTGGCACTCAGTTCAAGTTCCAGGTCACGGTGTCGGTGACGGGGGTGCCGTTGACGGTGGCGGTGACCTGGACGGTGTTGGCGCCGGCGCGCAGGGTCACGCCGGTCCACTTGAAGATGTGATCGGCGCTGGTGCGGGAGCCGAGCGAGACGCCGTTGAGGGTGGCGGTGACGGATGCCGCGTTCGAGTACACCTTCAGCTCGGTCGCGGCGGTGGTGCGCTGGGTCCAGCGGCGGCTGGTGATGTACAGGGTGGGCGCCGCCGACCAGTTCGCCTTGTAGAAGTAGAAGGCGTCCTTGCGGGTGACCCGGTCGCGGGTGACGAGACCCTTGTCGTTGATGCCGGGCTGGCCGCCCTCGTTGCGCGCGTCGGCGGCGAAGTCGAACATGTTCCACACGTACGTGCCCCACACGTACGGGCGGGCGTCGAGCTGCTTCCAGGACGCCTCGTGCAGCAGCGCCTGGTACTCCTCGGGGTGGTACTGGCCGCCGGGGCTGGGCGCGGCGGGGTTGAGGGCGTGCTGGGTGGTGTTGGCGCCCGCACCGTACTCGGACAGGGCGATGCGGCGGGACGGGTTCGCGGCGTGCAGGCTGTCCAGGTTCCCGCCGAGGTCGTTGTAGCCGCCGTTGTACCAGCCGAAGTACTTGTTGTAGCCGCTGGCCTCGGCGTGGTTGTTGACGGCGCCGGTGTCGCTGACGCAGCAGCTGGCGTAGACGGAGACCCGGTCGGGGTCCTCGGTGTTCACGAGGCCGGCGAGGCTGTCCAGCAGGGCGTTGGTGGCGGCGTTGTCGACCCGCTGCTCGTTGCCGAGGCCCCAGAAGACGATCGACGGGTGGTTGTAGTTCTGCCGGATCAGCTCGATCATCTGCTGGCGGGCGTTCGCCGTGTAGCCGGCGGAGTTGGTGGTGTCGTTGACGAGCGGGATCTCCGCCCAGACGACGAGACCGCGTTCGTCGGCGAGGTTGTAGTCCTTCTGGTCGTGCTGGTAATGCGCCATCCGGATGGTGGTCGCGCCGATCTCGCGGATCAGGTCGAAGTCCTGGGTGTGCTGGGTGTCGTCGACGGCCCAGCCGACCCCGGCGCGGTCCTGGTGCAGGTTCACGCCGTGCAGGTCGTACGGGTGACCGTTGAGGGTGAAGCCGGTGTTGGGGTCGACGCCGAAGGTGCGCAGGCCGAGGGGCTCGGTGACCACGTCGGTGACCTGGCCGTCGGAGCGGATCTCGACGTTCGCCTTGTACATGTACGGGTCGGCGAGCCCGTCCCACCGGTGCGGGTCGGCGATGGTGACGGTCTGCACGACGTCCACGCCGGCGTTCGCGGCCACGGTACGGGCGGGCAGCGACTGGTCCGCGACGATGTTGCCCGCCGCGTCGGTGACGACCGTGCGGACGACGACGGAGCGGCTCGACGTGGAGTTGTTGAACAGTTTCGTGGTCACGTCGACCGTCGCCGACGCCGCGGTGACGGACCGCTGCCGCAGGTACACGCCGGGGCCGGCGGAGTCGAGCATCCGCACGGCCAGGGGGTCGACGACCTGCAGGCTGACGTTGCGGTAGATGCCGCCGTAGAACGTGAAGTCCGCGGACAGCGGCGGGATGTCGGCGTTGTTGGCGTTGTTCACCTTGACCGCGATGACGTTGTCCTGCCCCACCTTGAACGCCGACGTGGCGCCGAAGCGGAAGCGGGAGTAGCCGCCGGAGTGCTTGCCGAGGTAGGTGCCGTTGACCCACACGTCGGCGACCTGGTTCGCGCCGGCGAACTGCAGGAACAGCATCTTGCCGGCGAAGGACGCCGGGACGGTGTAGTGCCGGCGGTACCAGCCGACGCCGCGGTAGTAGTTGTTGCCCCCGTCGGCGCCGTCGGCGGCGTTCCAGGTGTGCGGGACGCTGAGCTGCTGCCAGCCGCTGTCGTTGAAGGCGGTGGCCTCGGCACCGGCGACGTCGCCCTTGGTGAAGCGCCAGCCGGAGTTGAGGTCGACCCGCTGCCGGAGCGCGGGCGGGGTGTACGTGGCCGCGGACGCGTGGGGCGCCGCGATCACGTTGGCGGCCACGACCATGACGGCCGTGGCGAGCCACGTGACGATCCTGGGCATTGTTCACTCCCGAACGGGACGTATGGCGGTACGCGCCGCCCCGGGCGGGGCAGCGGTGAGGTGCCGTGTTCAGTTGAGACGCAGGCGCGCGACCTGTTCGACGAGCAGGTCGCGCCAGGTGGTGCCGAGCGGTTCCCCGAGGAACGGCTGGAGTGCGTCGACGAGCGAGGCGGGGGTGGAGCGGCCGGCCGCCGCGGCCGCCAGCGCCGCCGCCTGCGGGTCCTCGACGGGTTGGCGGGTGGCGACGTACACCATCCACGCCGCGACGGCGAGCGCGGTCCACTGTGGAGTGTGTCCCGAACCGAGACGGTCGCGGGCGGTGCCGAGCAGCCGGATCGGCAGCTTCAGCGAGCCGTCGGCGGCGACCTGGGCGGTCCGGTGGCCGAGTGCCGGGTCGGCGAACCGGCGCAGGATCGACTCCTGGTAGCCGCGCAGGTCGAAGCCGTCCGGCAGGGTCAGGGTCGGCGCGGCGTCCTCGGTCATGAGCCGCCACGCGGCGTCGGCGAGGACGGGGTCGGTCAGCGCCGACGCGATCGTCTCGTGGCCGGCGAGGGCGCCGGTGTACGCGAGCAGCGAGTGGGTCGCGTTGAGCAGCCGTAGCTTCGCCGCCTCGTACGGCGCGACGTCAGTGGTGAACGTGGCGTCCCACGCGGGCCGCCCGGCGGCGAACGTGTCCTCGATGACCCATTGGCTGAAGGGTTCCGCGACGACCGTGCCTTCGTCGCGGACGCCGAGGATCCGCTGTACATCGGCGAGATCGGCGGCGGAGGTCGCGGGGACGATCCGGTCCACCATGCACGACGGGAACGCGACCGAGGAGCCGATCCACTCGACCAGCCGGTCACCGGTCGGCACGGTGGCGGCGTGGGCGAGGACGATCCGGCGCAGGGTGGCGCCGTTGGCGGGCAGGTTGTCGCACGGCAGCACGCTGAGCGGCCCGGCGTCGGCGCGGCGGCGCAGCTCCAGGCCGGCGACGAGCCGCTCGACCGCGTTGCCGGGCCGGTAGCCCTTCTCGGTCACGGTGAGGGTCACCAGGCGCACGGCCGGGTCGGCGATCCTGTTCACCAGTTCGAACGCCAGGCCGATCTCGCGCAGGGCGCCGATGATCCGCGGAGGTCCGGCGCCGACGCCCCGTTCGAGGACGGTGTACAGGCAGTCCTGCGGCGCGAGCTGGTCCCGGACGGTCGTGGACCGCTGGGTGAAGCCGGCGATCCCCCAGGTCGGGTCGGCGGCCAGGGTGGCGTCGGTGTAGACGGCCTGGTGCGCCCGGTGGAACGCGCCGACGCCGAGGTGCACGATGCCGACCCGCACGTCAGCCGGGTCGTACGGCAACGCGGGCAGTGACCGCAGGGCGGACATCGACAGGCGGGTCACCAACTGTGCATCGTCCCGTCTTCGAGCCGGTTCACCGGCAGCGACGCCGGCTTGTACGGGTACCGCGCGGCGAGCTCCTCGTCGATGTCGACGCCCAGCCCCGGCTCCTCGGACGGGTGCAGGTAGCCGCCGTCGAAGTGGTACCCGTGCGGGAACACCTCGTCCGTCGCGGTCGTGTGCCGCATGTACTCCTGCAGCCCGAAGTTCGGGATGGCGACGTCGACGTGCAGGGCGGCCGCCATGCAGACCGGGGACAGGTCGGTGGCGCCGTGCGAGCCGGACCGCACGTGGTGCAGCGCCGCCAGGTCGAAGATGCGCCGCAGGTGGGTGATCCCGCCGGCGTGCACGACGGTCGCGCGGATGTAGTCGATGAGCTGCTCGCGGATGAGCTGCTCGCAGTCCCAGACGGTGTTGAACACCTCGCCGACGGCGATCGGGGTGGTGGTGTGCTGGCGGATGAGCCGGAACCCGTCCTGCAGCTCGGCGGGGACGGGGTCCTCGATCCAGGTCAGGTCGAACGGTTCCAAACTCTTGCCGAGCCGGGCGGCCTCGATCGGGGTGAGCCGGTGGTGCACGTCGTGCAGCAGCCTGACGTCGGGGCCGAACTCGTCGCGGACGCGGGCGAACACCGTCGGCGTGTGCTTCAGGTACTTCGCCGTGGACCACACGTTCTCGGTCGGCAGGGTGGCGTCGGCGGGCTCGTAGTACATCTTGTCGCCGGAGACGCCGTAGGTGCTGGCGAGCCCGGGGACGCCGGTCTGCACCCGGATGGCCTTGTAGCCGAGGTCGACGTACCTGGCGACCTCCACCAGCACGTCGTCCACCGTGGATCCGTTGGCGTGGCCGTAGACGGTGACGCCCTCGCGGGAGCGGCCGCCGATCAGCTTGTACACCGGCAGCCCCGCGATCTTGCCGAGGATGTCCCACAGGGCGGTGTCGACGGCGGCGATCGCGCTCATCGTGACGGGCCCGCGCCGCCAGTACGCGCCCTTGTACAGGTACTGCCAGGTGTCCTCGATGCGGGTCGGGTCGCGGCCGATGAGCTGTGGCACCACGTGGTCGGTGAGGTAGCTGGCGACGGCGAGCTCGCGGCCGTTGAGGGTGGCGTCGCCGACGCCGGTGACGCCCTCGTCGGTGACGATCTTCAGCGTGACGAAGTTGCGGTCGGGGCAGGTGACGATGACCCGGGCCTCGCTGATCCTCATGTGACGTCCTCCTCCTTGACCCGGGCGACGAGCTGGGTCGGGTTCACCAGGCGCAGCGCCAGGACGAGCAGCACGAGCATCGTGCCGGTGTAGATGACGGCCATCGCGTCCACGGACTGCTGCGCGCGGATGCCGGCGGCGGACATCGAGTTGTAGAGCGCGACGACGAGCGTGGTCGAGTCGGGCCCGGCGGTCAGGAACGTCAGCTCGAACATGCCGACGGTGCGGACGAGGACGAGGATCGACGCGGCGAGGATGCCGGGGACGAGCAGCGGGGCGAGGATGCGGGTGAAGATCTGGCGGGTGCCGGCGCCGCACATGCGGGCGGCGCGTTCGATGGTGGGGTCGATCTGCTCGATGAACGGGGTCATGGTGAGGATGACGAACGGCACCGACGGCACCAGGTTCGCCAGCACCACCCCGGTCATGTGCCCGGCGAACCCGTACTTGTAGAGCACGGTCGCCAGGGGGATGCCGTACGTGATCGGCGGCATCAGGATCGGCAGCAGGAACAGCAGGTACAGGACGCGCCGGGCGGGGAACGCGCGGCGGGCCAGCACGTAGGAGGCGGGCACGCCGACGAGCACGGAGATGCCGACGACGAGCGCGGACACCTCCAGGGTGGTGACGAGGACGGGCAGCAGCCCGAAGTCGCGCCACGCCTCGCCGTACCACTGGCCGGTGAAGCCGGAAGGCAGCCACGTGTCGAACCATTGGGTCCCGAACGAGCTGACGACGACGGAGCCGACGAGGCCGAACAGGTTGACGAAGAAGAACGCGACGACACCCCAGACGAGCCAGGCGGCAGGACGCGCGGTGAGTCTCATCCCTTGCCTCCGGTGGATCCGGTGTACAGCAGCGACCGCCAGCCGAGGACGGCGGCGATGACGGCGAGCTCGACGAGGCCCATGACGACCGCGATCGCGGACGCCTTCGGGTAGTCGTACTGTTCGTAGCCGGCGTGCCAGGCGGCGATGGAGATGACGCGGGTGTCGCCGGCGGGGTCGCCGACGAGGACCGCGGACGGGAACACGCTGAACGCCAGCACGAACGTCAGGCAGAACGTCGTGGCCAGGCCCGGCGCGAGCAGCGGCAGGGTGATCCGCCGGAAGCGCTGCGCCCAGCCGGCGCCGAGGGTCGCGGCGGCCTTCTCCAGGGTCGGGTCGATGCCCGACAGGTACGACAGCACCAGCAGGAACGCGAACGGGAAGCCGGTGATGACGAGGGAGAAGAACACGCCCCAGTAGTTGTGGGTGAGCCGGACCGGGTCGTCGATGATCCCGGCCGCCATCAGGGTGCGGTTGAACCAGCCGGTGGGGCCGAGGAAGTTGAGCAGCCCCTGCGCGGTGAGGACCGTGCCGAGGGTGATCGGCACGACGAGGAGCGTGGTGAGCAGCCGCTTGCCGCGGAACCTGCCCCGCATCCGGTAGGCGATCGGCACCGACGCGCCGACGTTGAGCAGCGCCACCGGCAGCGACAACCACAGCGTGGTGGTGAGGGTGCCGCGCTCGTACGCGTCGCTGAAGAACGACGTGTAGGCCGCGAACGGCCCACCCTCTTCGGGTTGGAACGACAGCCCGATGCCGTAGAAGAACGGGTAGACGAACAGCGTCACGACGAACAGCAGCGCCGGGCCGAGCAGGAGCAGCTGCCGGTCGACGCCGCGCTCGGCGAGCCGGTGCCGCAGCGCCACCTTGGCCATCAGCTCTCCCCTCCGGCGGGGAACACGAGCAGCGCCGACAGGTCCACCGCGAGGCGGACTTTGTCGCCCGGTGCGGGCCGGGTCCCGGTGCGCAGGTGCAGGCGCTGCCCGGCTTCCGTCACGACCTCGACGGCCACCTCGCGGCCCTGGTACTCCACCACCTCGACGGTGGCGGGAAACCCGTCGTCGGCGACCCGCAGGGACTCCGGTCGTACACCGGCGACAACGGCATCCCCGATGGCCAGGTCGCCGACGGCGGTGCCGTGCAACGTCAACCCGCCGCCCTCCACCACTGTGGACGGTCCGGTGTGGACGACCTTCATCGGAAGCAGGTTGCGGAAGCCCATGAAGTCGGCGACGTGCCGGTTCGCGGGCTGGGTGTGCATCTGCTCCGGGGTGCCGACCTGCTGGACCCGCCCGTTGCGGAGCACGACCAGGCGGTCGGCCATCGACAGCGCCTCCTCCTGGTCGTGCGTCACGTAGACGGTGGTGAGGCCGAGCGCCTGGTGCAGCCGGCGGATCTCGGTGCGCATCTCCAGCCGCAACTTCGCGTCCAGATTGGACAGTGGCTCGTCCATCAGGACCAGCGACGGCTCCAGCACGACCGCGCGGGCGATCGCGACCCGCTGCTGCTGCCCGCCGGACAGCTGCCCGGGCAGCTTCCGCGCCTGCTGCTCCAGGTGGACCAGGGCGATCGCCTCGTCGGTGCGACGGCGGATCTCGGCGCTGGGCAGGCGGCGCATCTGGAGCCCGAACGCGATGTTCTTCGCGACCGTCAGGTGCGGGAACAGGGCGTAGTTCTGGAAGACCATGCCGAAGCCGCGCTTCTCCGGCAGCAGCGTGTCGAGGCGGGTGTCGTCCTGCCAGATGCTGCCCGCGGTGAGCGGCAGCAGGCCGGCGAGGCAGTTGAGGGCGGTCGACTTGCCGCAGCCGGACGGGCCGAGCAGGGCGATGAACTCGCCCCGCTCGATCGTCAGGTTGAGGTCGACGAGCGCGTCCTGGCCGCCGAAGCGCCGGGTCACGCCGTCGAGCCGCAGCTGGTTGAAGGTCACTTCTTCACCTTCGCGCCGCCCACCTCACGGTCCCACTTGTCGAACGCGGCGACGAGCGCCTTCGCGTCGAGCGGGACCTCCAGAGGGTTGCCGGAGATGAGCTGGTCGTACTCGGGGCGGCCGAAGTCGGTGATCGCCTTCTGGCTGTCGGCGGGCGCCATCGACAGCGGCACGTCCTTGACCGCCGGGCCGGGGTAGAAGTAGCCCTTGTCGTAGGCCTTCGCCTGCTGCTTCGGGCTGAGCATGTCCTGCAACAGCAACAGGATCGCGGCCTGCTTGTCGGCGGAGACGCCCTTCGGCACGACGGCGTAGTGCGCGTCGGTGACCCAGTGGAAGCCGTTGAGCGAGCCGATCTTCGCCTCCTTCGGCACCTGGCCGAGGACGCGCGGGTTGATGTCCCAGCCGGTCGTCGTCGCGATGATCTTCGCGGAACCGTTCGCGAGGGACTTCATCGTCTCGCTGGTCGAGCTCGGGTACAGCTCGACGTACTTGTTGAGCTCGGTGAGGTACGCCCAGGTCTTCTCCCAGCCGTTGACCGGGTCCTTCGGGTCCTTGTCGCCGAGCAGGTACGGCAGCCCCATCAGGAACGTGCGGCCGGGCCCGGAGTTCGCGGGCCGGGCGTACTGGACGGCGCCCGGGTTGGCCTTCGCGTACGCGAGGAGCTCATCGGCGCTCTTCGGCGGGTTCGGCACCTTGTCCGGCAGGTACTCGATCAGCGGGCCCGACGGGTAGTAGGTGACGGTGACGCCGAAGTCCCCGGCGAGCTTCTGCATCGCGGCGGCGCCGGGCAGGTAGCTGTTCATGTTGGACAGGCGCTGGGCGTACGTGGGAAGCAACGGCTGCCAGAGCCCCTGGTCCACACCGGCGGCGAGGCCGTCGACACCGGTGAGCACGAGGTCGATGTCGACCCGTCCGGCGTTCTGCTGCGCCTTGACCTTCGGCGCGAGCTCGGGCGCGGTCGCCTTGGAGTAGGTGACCTTGCTGATCGTGTCGCCGTGCGCGGACACGAAGTCGTCGATCATGCCCTGGGTGAGCTGCAGGTTGCCGGCGACGTCGAGGATGTTGAGCGTCACGGGGGACGCGGGCTTGAGCGGCAGGTCGCCGCTGGACGCGGCCGACGGGGTGTTCTTCGCCGGGGCGCCGCAACCGGCGACGAGCGTGAGGGTGAGCAGTGCGGCGAAGTGTCTGCGGGTCAGGGACATAGCGGGATTCCCTTCTGGTGCACGCTTCAGGGGGGTGTCGTGCGGCGTGGCTCAGATGGTGCTGGCCGCGGGTGGGCGGCCTGTCGAGTGGCGGACCATGAGCTGTGACGGGAGCTCGCGGCGGGCGAGGGCGGCGCGGTCGGGGTCTTCGAGCAGCTGCAGCAGCATGTCGACGCCGGCGCGGCCGATCGGCTCCTGCGGTTGGGCGACGGTGGTGAGCGACGGGCTGACCATCTGGGACAGCACGATGTCGTCGAAGCCCATGACGCTGATCGCCTCGGGCACCTTGACGCCGCGGGTGGCGAACCAGTTCAGCAGGCCGAGCGCGACCAGGTCGTTGTAGGCGATGACGGCGGTGACGCCGGTCGCCAGCACCAGGTCAGCCGCCGCGACGCCGCCGGCGAACTGCGGCACGAAGTTGCCGACCTCGACGAGCTCGATGTCGCCGGCCGCGGTCACCGCCCGCAGCGCCTTGGCCCGCTCCCGGTTGGACCACGACGCCCGCGGGCCGGCGACGTAGGCGATCCGCCGGTGGCCGAGGGCGGCGAGGTGCGCGACGGCCTGCCGGATGCCGTCGACGTTGTCGATGGTGATCGCCGGGATCTGGCCGACCCGGCGGTTGAGCATGACGATCGGCGTCTCGCCCGCGACCGAGCGCAGGTCCTCCTCGGTCATGCGCGGCGAGCAGAGCACGATGCCGTCGACCTGCTTGCTCAGCGCCCTGACCAGGCCGGCCTCGGCGTTGGGGTCCTCGTCGGTGTCGGCGAGGAAGACCGAGAAGTCCGACTCGCGGGCGCGGCTCTGCACGCCCTTGACGACGCCCGGGAAGAACGGGTTGGTGAGGTCGGGCACGATCAGCCCGATGTTTCCGGTGCGGCCGGTGATCAGGCCGCGGGCCGCGCGGTTGGGCTGGTAGCCCAGCTCGGCGGCCGCCCGCTCGACCCGGGACCTGGTCTCGGCCTGGACGAGCGCGGGTGTGGTCAGTGCCCGGCTCACCGTCGACGGCGACACGCCGGCCACGCGGGCCACGTCCTTGATCGTCACCGGCATCGAGCACGCTCCCTGGGTCTCGTGATGACGGCAAGCATGAAATCGTTTGTAGGTCGATGTCAAGAGATTCCTCACGCTCACTCTTGACGCGGCGATTTCGTGCGCACACAGTGATGAGAACGTTTGTGGGATCTACCTCTGAGGAGTCAGCACGGTGCCGCAGCTCCACCTCGACCCCGACCGGGCCCTGCCACCGGACCCCACGACCAGGGAGCTCGCCCGCACCGTCTACGCCGCGACCCGGTCGCTGCCGCTGGTCTGCATGCACGGCCACGTCGACGCCGCGCTCCTCGCCGACGACACCCCGTTCGGTGACCCGGCCTCACTGCTGATCACCCCGGACCACTACGTGACCCGGTTGGTGCATGCGGCGGGTGTACCGCTGGAGGCGCTGGGCGTGGGCCCCTCGGCGACGACCGACCCGCGGGCGATCTGGCGGACGTTCTGCGCCAACTGGCGGCTCTTCCGGGGCACCCCGTCGCGGTACTGGCTGACCCACGAGCTCGTCGAGGTCTTCGGCGTCGCCGTCGTCCCGTCCGCGGCCACCGCCGACGCGCTGTACGACGCCCTGTCATCGCGCCTCGCTTCGCCGGAGTTCCGCCCGCGGGCGCTGTTCTCCCGGTTCGGCATCGAGGTGCTCGCCACCACCGACTCGCCGCTGGACGACCTCGACGCCCACGCCCGGCTGGCCGCCTCGGGTTGGGAGGGCCGGGTCATCCCCACCTTCCGCCCCGACGCCCTCGTCCACCTCGACCGTCCTACGTGGACCGCCGACGTGGCCGCCCTCGCCAAGCGCGCCGACGTCCCCACCGACGACTACGACGGCTACCTGGCGGCACTGCGCGCCCGGCGGCAGGCCTTCATCGCCGCGGGCGCCCTCGCCACCGACCACGGCCACGAGTCCGCCGACACCACCCCGCTACCGCCGGCCGAGGCCCGCCGCATCTACGCCGCCGCCCTCTCCGGCCAGGTCGCCCCCGCGGAGGCCCGCGCGTTCGCCGGCCACATGCTCCACCAGATGGCCGCCATGTCCTGCGAGGACGGCCTGGTCATGCAGCTGCACCCCGGCGTCCTGCGCGATCACAGCACCGATGCGTTCGAGCAGTACGGCCCGGACCGCGGCTTCGACATCCCGGTCACCGCCGAGTTCACCCGCTCGCTGCGCCCGCTGCTGCAGTCCTTCGGCCGCCACCCCACGCTGCGCCTGATCCTGTTCACCGTCGACGAGACGGTCTACAGCCGCGAGCTGGCCCCCCTCGCCGGCGTCTACCCCGCCGTCCGCCTCGGCGCCCCGTGGTGGTTCCTCGACAGCCCCGAGGGCCTGCGCCGTTTCCGCGCCTCGGTCACGGAGACGGCAGGCTTCTACAACACGGCCGGCTTCGTCGACGACACCCGCGCGTTCGCCTCGATCCCGGCCCGCCACGACCTGGCCCGCCGCATCGACGCCGGCTACCTGGCGGGCCTGGTCGCCCAGCACCACCTGGACCTCGACGAAGCCATCGAGACGGCGGTCGACCTCGCCTACACGATCCCGAAGGAGGTCTACACCCGCCCCGCGACGTGACCAAGTTACGACGGCGCCTGCGGGTGATCGCCACGAACAAGCGAGTCAAGCTGCTGGTCCTCGGCATCTTCGCGTTCTCGTTCCACCGCGCAGGCTTTGTTCAGCTGGCCGGTTGTGCCGGGATGTCGAGGACGGCGACGTCGGTGGCGGTGAGGCTGCCGGCGATGACCGTGCCGGCGTGTTCGGCGACCGAGGTGACGAAGCCGTAGGAGCCGTCGGTGGTGCGCAGGTCGTGGACGAGGTGGCCGTCGAGGGTGAAGGCCATGACCCACGCGATCGGGGTCGCCTTGGGGCGCAGGGCGGCGGGCAGGTTCCAGGCCAGGAGGCGCAGGAGGCCCGGCAGCGGCAGGAGGCGGTCGAGCAGCGGGTTGCGGGGCGCGGCGATCGCGACCCACAGCAGGCCGTCGCTGCCGAGGCTCATGTTGTCGGGGAAGCCCGGCAGGTTCTCCACGAAGGGCTCGACCCGGCCGTCGGGGCAGTGGCGGCGGATGCGGTACCCGGCGGTCTCGGCGAACAGCAGAGAGCCGTCGGGGACGAGGACCAGGCCGTTGGCGAACTTCAGGTCGTGCAGCAGGGTGGTGACGGTGCCGTCGGGGTCGCGGCGGATCAGGCGGCCGGTGCACGTGTGCTCGAACATGTCGCCGAGGTGGTGTTCGAGGTCCCAGCGGGTCGTCGACGTGGTGAACCAGATCGTGCCGTCCGCGCCCTGCACGACGTTGCTGGCGAACGTGAGCGGCGCGCCGTCCACGGTGTCGACGAGCACCTCGACCGTGCCGTCCGCGGTGACGCGCAGGAGGCCCCGGTCGTGGTCGCAGACCAGGACGCTGCCGTCGGGGCACGGCTGCACGCCGAGGGGGCGGCCGCCGGTGTCGGCGACGACCATGCGCGAGCCGGCCGGGCCGAGGCGCAGGAGCCGGCCGTCACCGGTACCGGTGACGACGGCACCCGACACGTCGAACATGACGTCCTCAGGGCCGTGCCCACCCGTCGCCAGCCGCCGCGCGACGACGAACGCGCCGGTCGGCCCGGTGTCGCGCGCCGCGGGCGGCCGCCATCGACGCGGCACGATCCAGCGGCGGGGCATGGCAGCACCCTACGACGGCGCGGCCGCCCGCGCCACGGCGGCGGGCAACCTGCGGGGGTGGGTGCGGCGTCGAATACTCGGACCGTGTCCCAGACAGATTGGACGGTGGGAATGCAGACGATCGGGCAGCCGTGGGGTGTCAGCGTGTTCGGTGCGGCGAGTGTGAAGGCGGTGCCGGAGCTGGTCCGGATCCGGTTCAAGGTCGTGCGGACGCTGGAGACGGCGGCGGAGGCGCTCGACAGCGCGAGCGCCGCGGTCGGCGAGGTCAGGCACGTGCTGCGTCGGCACGGGATCCCCGATGCGGCTGTACAGGCGTCCCGGTTGAGCCTCGTGACGGCGACGAGGTACGTCGACGGCGACAGCCGCTTCGCCGGCTACCGGTGCGTGGCCGGGTTCTCCGTCGAGTCGGCGGACCTCGACGGGAGCCGGCAGCTGCTGGTCGACCTCGTCGCGGCCGGCGCCAACGAGATCGAAGGCGTCGACTTCGACGTCACCGGCAAGCCGGCGCTGCGGGCCGAGGCGCGGCGCAAGGCCGTCGCGGCCGCGCGGGCCAAGGCCGAGCTGTACGCGGAGGCCGCCGGTGTCCGCGTCGGGGCGGTGCTGCACATCGAGGACGTCGACCCGGAATCGCCGGGCGTGAACCGGTACCGCGGCCATGCCAGCGGCTCGGGCGAGGCCGCCGACCAGGACCTCGCCCCAGGCCACGTCATCGTGTCGGCCGCGGTGATGCTCGGGTTCGCGCTGGCGCACGACTGACGGGGGCTCGGGTTCGCGCTAGCGCACGACTGACGGAGCGCGTCCCGAGGCCAGGAGCGCCGCCGTCGGCAGGGCGAGCGCGCCGTCGTCGTCGAGGAACCCGGCGGCGAGGCGTTCGTATGCGCTGCGGGCGGCGGCGACCGTCGCCGCGTCCTGGCCGGCGAGCGCCTCGCCGAGGGCGCCCATGCCGTTGGCGGGCCCGATCCACCAGGTGTCGACGTCGGTGCGGTGCGTCCAGCTGATCGTGTGGCAGGCGACGTCCCGCAGGCCGGCACCGGTGAGCAGGCCGGCGACGCCCTCGGCGGTACGGGCGAAGTTCAGCGACGGCGGGATGATCGACGGCGCCGGGGTGAGCCCGACGGCGGCCATGACGTCGTTCCACAGCTGCTGCAGCGGCGGCGACGGGTGCGGCCACACGGTGACCGCCACCCGCCCGCCCGGCGTGGTCAGGCGCACCAGCTCGGCGACCGCGCGGCCGGGGTCGGTGACGTGGTTGACGACGAAGTTCGCGACCACCGCGTCGAAGGCGGCGTCGGGCAGCGGCAGGTCGGGCAGGCCGGCGTGGAGGACCTCGGGCACGACCGCGCGGGCGAGCTCGACCATGCCCGGCTCGGCGTCCACCGCGGTCACCGTGGCGCCACCCGCGACGGCGAGCGCCGCGACCGTCCCCGTGCCCGTGCCGACGTCGAGCAGCCTGATCCCCGGTGCGAGCCCCGCGGCTGACAGCAGCGCCGGCGCCGTGTACGCGCACAGGTGGACGTAGCTGTCCGCGAACGCCGCCGCGCGGCCGGTCCATTTCCCCATGCGGGGAGCTTAGTCAGGGGCCTCGGAGAGCAGCGTCTCGATGCGCTCCAGCAGGACGCTCGGCTCGAACGGCTTCACGAGGTAGTCGTCGGCGCCGGCGTCGAAGCCGGTGCTCACGTCCAGCCACTGGCCGTGGGAGGTGAGGATCAGCACGGGCATCAGCTCGGTGTCGGTGGTCTCGCGCAGGGCGCGGCAGACCTCGATGCCGTTGATGCCGGGCATGCTGACGTCCAGGATCGCCAGGTCGGGATGTTCGCGGCGGGCCGTGTCCAGGGCCGTGCCGCCGTCGGCGCAGGCGATGACCTGATGGCCGGACGTGTCGAGCAGGAACGTCAGCAGTTCCCGGATCGCGAGGTCGTCCTCGGCCACGAGCACCGTCGACACGAGCACCGACCTCCCGTTCCCATGTGAAGCATCCGATCCGAGTATATGGACAAATTGGCTCAACTATGGTGGTTCCGGATGGTTCGAGTCTGGAGGCCGCGAGGATGACCGCAGCGGTGGAGCCGCAGTACCTGCGGCAGCTGTCGCACGAGCTGCGCACGCCGCTCACCGGCATCCGCGGCTACAGCGAGGTGCTGGAGCAGGCCGGCCCGCTCACCGAGCGGCAGCGGCACATGCTCACCATGCTCAACTCCTGCGTGCACCGCCTCGACAGCCTGATCGACGACCTGCTGCTGATCGCGTCCGTCGACGCCGGCGCGTACGGGCTGGTGGTCGAGGACGTCGACCTGGCCCGCCTGTGCGAGCACGCGGTGCGGGCGCACAACGCGCACGCGCGACCCGGCGAGCCCGCGGTGCGGTGCGCGGACAGTGCCGGAAGCTGCGTCGTACAGGCGGATCCACGGCAACTGGAGCATCTGCTGGTGGCGCTGCTCAACCATGCCGCCGGATGCTTCGCCGGGTGCGCCGAGCTGTGGGTCGGCACCGGCGGCGACGGCACCGGCGCGTGGGTCACCGTCACCGTCACCGGCGACGCCGACGAGCCGGCCGGCATCGTGGGGCTCGGACTCGCCGTGGTGCGGGCGATCGCCGAGCAGCACGGCGGCAGCGTGGCCGCCGGCGACAGCGAGCTGCGGGTGGCGTTGCCGCGGACGGTGCGGCCCAGCGAGCGGGTCGTGGTGCGGGCGATGCGGCGGTCGCGATGAGACGGTACGGCTCGATGGCGCTCGCCGCCGCGGTCCTGGTCCTCGGGGCGCTCGTCACGCTCGGCGTCACGAGCGTCATCACCGGCAAGGAGCGGCGCTCGGCGCAGCTGGCAATCCAACGCCAGTCGGATCTGGCGGCTGCGGCGGTCGCGGGGGAGGTCCGCCGGTACGTCGACACCATCGACAACGTGGCGGCCGCGCTCGGCTCGCACGACGGGCTGAGCCCGCAGGCGTTCGACCGGGCGACGTCCCGCATCCCGTCGCTCGCCGGCGCCACCGCCCTCGTGTTCGTCGTTCCCGCCGGTGTACCGGAGGTCGCCGCCGTCCAGGACGCGTGGCGGGCCGCCGGCGCCACCGGGCTCACCCTCAAGCCCGCGGAAGGCATTCAGGAGCACTACTTCGGCGTGTACGCGCGGCAGCTCGACGGCAACGCCCCGCTGGAGGGCGGCAGCGACCTCGGCGACAACCCCGACCTCGCCGACGTCATGCGGCAGGCGCGTCTGTCCGGACACGCGGCGGTGTCCAACGCGGCACTGATCGCCGGCGGGCAGCGGCGCACGCTCAGCCTCGCCACGCCCGTCACCGGCGCGGACGGCGCGCTGCGCGGCTGGGTCGTGCTCGGCCTGCGCGGCGAGGGCTTCTTCGGCGGGGCGCTCGGCGAGGTGCTGCACCGCCGGGTCACCGCGACGCTGTCCGCGACCCAGACCGGCGGCGGGCTCCTGCCGATCGCGACCGTGCACCGCCTCGCCATGCCCGGCAACGCCCTGCGCCGGGCCAAGGACATCGGCATCGCGCAACGCGTGTGGCACCTGGAGGTCAGCGCCGACCCGCGCGACCTGCCGGGCGCCTACACCGACCGGCCCCTCGTCGCGACCGCCGCCGGCGCCGCGCTGACCGTGCTGGTCACGCTGCTGGTGTACCTGCTGTCGACCCGCCGCTCGAAGGCGATGACCCTGGTGCACGAGTCGACCCGCGAGCTGCGCGCCGCCGAGCGCGAGGCCCGCGACCAGGCCGCCCTGCAGCAGGCGATCCTCACCAGCCTCGCCGAGGGCGTCACCGTCGTCGGCGCCGACGGCCGCGTGCTGCTGCACAACCCCGCGGCCCGCCAGCTGCTCGGCACCGCTGGCGACCCCGACACGCTGGAGGACTGGCCCGCGCACTACGGCGCCTACCTGCCGGACCGCGCGACCCCGTTCCCCGCCGCCGAGCTGCCGATGGTGAAGGCGCTGCGCGGCGTCTCCGTCGACCGGGTCGAGATGGTGATCCGCAACCCCACCCACCCCGACGGCATCCTCGTCAGCGTCAGCGCCCGCCCGCTGGACCGCTCCGGCGGCGGCCCACGCGGCGCGGTCGCGGTCCTGCACGACATCACGGCGCTGCGCCGGTACGAGACGGAGCTGGCCCAGTTCGCCGCCGTCGTCGCCCACGACCTGAAGAGCCCGCTGACCGCGGTGCACGGCTTCGCCGCCGTCGCCGCCGACGCGCTCTCGGCCGGCGTCGCGCGCTCCGGCCCCGACGCCGCTCAGGCCGCCCCGCGCCGCCCCGACACGGCGAAGGTCGCGGTCGAGCGGGTCCGCCAGGGCGCGATCCGGATGCGGTCGATCATCGACGACCTGCTCGCGTACACCACCGCCCGCGACGCGCCGCTCAACCTCACCGACGTCGACCTGGGCGCCGTCGTCGCGTCCGTCGTCGCCGACCGCACCGCCCTCGCCCCGCCCATGCAACTGGCGAAGGCGTCCACGGTCGCCCTCCCACCCACGCCGCGCATCCACATCGGCGACCTGCCGCACATCAAGGCCGACCCGGGCCTGCTGCGCCTGGTCGTGGACAACCTGATCGGCAACGCCATCAAGTACACCCCCGCCGGCCAGACCCCGCACATCGAGGTCACCGCCGTGTCCGACCCCGACCGCATCGTCCTCGTCGTCGCCGACCGCGGCATCGGCATCCCCGACGGCGACAAGGCCCGCGTCTTCGAGTCCTTCTACCGCGCCCGCCCCGCCGACTACGGCGGCACCGGCCTCGGCCTGGCCATCTGCCGCCGCATCGTCGAGCGCCACGGCGGCTCGATCGCCGTCGAGGACAACCCCGGCGGCGGCACCAGGTTCTGCGTCTCCCTCCCCACGGCCGACCACCCCACCGAACCCGACCCCATCGCCGCCCTGCGCACCTACGGCATGTCCGCCGACGCCGGCTGGGAACGCCTCATGCGCCCCAGCGACGTCAACGCCTCCTGACGCCCTTCCCCGCAGGCGTCTCCGCGCCCTTCAAGCACCGCTACAGGCGCGGCTCGAGCATCAGGTCGCGCTGATACCAGGTGCCTGCCTTGCCACCGAGGTGTGCCGGGTCGGCCGGACCGGCAGGGGCGAAGCCGGCCTTGGTCAGCACCTTCCGGGACGCCACATTCTGGTGGGAGGCGGCCGCCCGCAGCGTGCGCAGCCCGTGCCGGGCCGCCGCCAGCCGGCACAGCTCCCGGACGGCTGCGGTCGCCACGCCACGGCCGGAAGCATGCTGCGCGGTCAGGCGGGGACGCGGGGGGTGGACAGGGACTGGATGAGTTCGGTGAGGACCTGGGCGGCGGTGGGGTTGTCGACCTGGCAGGTGCCGGCGGCGCGGTGGCCGCCGCCGCCGTGCTTGAGCATGATGGAGCCGATGTCGACCGGGGACGTGCGGTCCACGATGGACTTGCCGACGGCGAACACCGTGTTCTGCTTGGCGCGGCCCCACAGGGCGTGGATGGAGATGCGGGCGTCGGGGTGGAGGGCGTAGACCATGAAGCGGTTGCCGGCGTAGATGGTGTCCTCGTCGCGCAGGTCGACCACGACGACGTCGTCGTGGACGGTGGTGACGCGGCGCAGCTGGTCGATGAACGGCTCGGTGTGTGCGTGGAACAGGTCGGCGCGTTCGCGCACGTCCTTCATCGCCAGGATCTCGTCGACGCTGTCCAGCTGGTGGCAGGCGTGGATGAGCTTCATCATCAGCTCGAAGTTGGAGATGGTGAAGTCGCGGAAGCGGCCCAGGCCGGTGCGGCTGTCCATCAGGAAGTTCAGCAGGGCCCAGCCGGTCGGGTCGAGGATCTCCTCCACGGTGTACTGCGCGGAGTCGGCCTTGTCGACCGCGTCCATGAGGTCCGGCGGCACGTCGGTGAAGAAGTCGGCGCCGCCGAACTCGTTGTAGATGACCCGTGCCGCCGACGGTGCGGACGCGTCGATGATGTGGTTGGGCTGCGGCCCGACGCGCACCGTCTCCGAGTGGTGGTGGTCGAACACCATGTGCGCACCGGGCACGTACGGCAGGTTCGTGATGATGTCGTTCGCGGTGATCTCGACCTTGCCGTCCTGCATGTCCTTCGGATGCACGAAGACGATCTCGTCGATCATGTCCAGGTGCTTCAGCAGCGTGGCACACACCAAGCCGTCGAAGTCGCTGCGCGTCACGAGCCTGTGCTTCACGGCCATCTCCCTGCTCCAGCCCTGTCGCCCCCGATCGGCCACGGACGCGCCGACCTGAGCGGATCGGCGGCACGTCGGTGAAGAAGTCGGTGCCGCGGCCGCCGATTACAACAGCAGGTGAAGGTCAGGAGGACGCCGGAGACATCACTCGAGCAGGGCTTCGAAGTATGGCTTCATGGACGGGTAGTAGTCGTTGAAGTCGGGCATCGGGGTGTCGTCGCGGGAGGCCACGAGGGCGTCGAGGTAGAACTCCCAGCCGGGGCCGTAGTCGCCGGCGCCGACGCCGTCGGGGCCGGGCAGGTGGTGGACCAGCTCCAGCAGCGTGCCGGTGTCCACGGTCGACAGGCGCAGCTCCAGGTGGGCCATCGAGTCGGTCAGGACGAGCCGTCGCGGGGGCTCGCAGGCCTCGATCCGCGCCTCGGACCAGGGGGCTCCTTCCTCCTGGATCATCTGGTACCGGATGCGGCCGCCGGGACGGGCGTCGCCCTTCCAGGGGCCGAACCAGCGGGCCGTGCGGTCGGACTCGGTGACGCTGGCCCAGACGTCCTCGATCGGGGCGCGGAAGGTGCGGCTGATCACCAGTTCGCCGCCGGTGGCGGTGGGGATCCAGCGGCCGGTGGGGGTCGGGCTCATGCGGTGCGTTCCTCTCCGATGGGTGGGTTGCGAAGGCGGTCGCGGCGGGTGCGGTACACCTCGGTCTCCAGCGCGTCCATCCGCTGCTGCCAGATCGGCGGCGCCGTGAACCGGGCGAGCCAGCCGGTCAGCTCGCCGAGCCGGGTGGGGTCCAGGGAATACACGCGGCGCCGGCCTTCGAGGGTGTCGCGGACCAGGCCGCACTCGCGCAGCACGCGCAGATGGCGGCTCACGGCGGGGCGGCTGATCTCGAACCGGGCGCCGATCGCCGACGCGACCTGGCCCGCCGGCGCGGCGCCGCCGGTGTGCAGCAGCTCGAGGATCGCCCGGCGCACCGGGTCCGCGATCGCCTCCGCCACGTCGTCCACGCCGAGAAGTGTAACCCACGGGTTACACGTTCCCTGACCTAACGGAGTCTGAAGTCTGGCTTAGGCACCTTGACATCGAAGGATTCGAATCAGATTATCTGTCAGGTAAGTTACCTATCTAACGAGAGGGAGGCCTCGTGAAGATTCCCGGCAGGCTGGTCGGCATCGGTGCCGCGGTCGCGCTGATCGGCGGGGTGACGGTCGCAGTGACCACCTACGGCGCCGAGGCGGCCACGGAGAGCCTGCTCTCACAAGGCAGGCCGGCCACGTCGTCGTCCGACGAGCTGTCCTCGCTCGGCCCGGGCAACGCCGTCGACGGCAACACCGGCACCCGCTGGGCCAGCGCGGAGGGCGTCGACCCGCAGTGGATCCGCGTCGACCTCGGTGCCGCCAAGACGATCACGCACGTCAACCTGAGCTGGGAGGCGGCGTACGCCAAGGCGTACCAGATCCAGACCTCGCCGGACGGCAGCGCCTGGACCACCATCTTCAGCACCACCACCGGCAACGGGGCGACGGACGACCTCACCGGCCTGAACGGCACGGGACGCTACGTCCGGGTCCTGGGCACCGCCCGCGGCACGACCTACGGCTACTCGCTGTGGGAGTTCAAGGTGTACGGCACGACGCCGGGCACGCAGCCCAGCGCCAGCCCGACGCCGTCGAAGACCCCCAGCGCCAGCCCCACGCCGTCGAAAACCCCGAGCAGCAGCCCCAGCGCCGGCAAGGACCTCACCGACCCGCGCAAGAAGGACATCGCCATGCAGCTGGTGTCCAGCGCGGAGAACTCCTCGCTGGACTGGAAGGCGCAGTACAAGTACATCGAGGACATCGGCGACGGCCGCGGGTACACCGCCGGGATCATCGGCTTCTGCTCCGGCACCGGCGACATGCTGGAGCTGGTCCAGCTCTACACGCAACGCGTCCCGGGCAACGTGCTCGCCAAGTACCTGCCGGCGCTGCGCAACGTCGACGGCACCGACTCGCACGCCGGGCTCGACCCGAACTTCACCCGGGACTGGAAGACCGCCGCGGCCGACCCCGCCTTCCAGACCGCGCAGAACGACGAGCGCGACCGCGTCTACTTCAACCCCTCGGTGCAGCAGGCGAAGGCCGACGGCCTGCGGGCCCTGGGTCAGTTCGCCTACTACGACGCGATCGTCATGCACGGCCCCGGCGACAGTGCCGTCAGCTTCGGCGGCATCCGCCGGGCCGCGATGGCCAAGGCCCGCACCCCCGCACAGGGTGGCGACGAGTTCACCTACCTCAACGCCTTCCTCGACGCGCGGGTCGCGGCGATGAAGACCGAGGAGGCGCACAGCGACACCAGCCGGGTCGACACCGCGCAGCGGGTGTTCCTCAACAACCGCAACTTCGACCTCAACCCGCCGCTGAGCTGGAAGGTGTACGGGGACCCCTTCTCGATCCCCGCGTAGTCACTCAGACCTGGCGCCGCCGAGAATGGAAGAGATCGCCTCGGCGGCGCCCGGCTTCGCGAACAGGTAGCCCTGCCCGAACTCGCAGCCGAGGTCCTGCAGCGTCGACCACTGCTCCTGCGTCTCGATGCCCTCGGCGACCGTCTGCAGCTGCAGGGCCCGGCCGAGCTGCACGACGGCCTCCGCCAGTGTCGCGTCGCCGTTCTCGGTGTCGATGCCGTCGACGAACGACCGGTCGATCTTCAGGATGTCGACGGGGAAGCGCTTCAGGTACGACAGCGACGAGTAGCCCGTGCCGAAGTCGTCGATCGCGAGGCGTACACCCAATGACTTGAGCCGGCCGAGGGTCTCGATCGTCGAGTCGGTGTCCTGCATCAGCAGCGACTCGGTGATCTCCAGGACCATCTGGTGCGGGTCGATGCCGGTCTCGGCGAGGATCTGCCCGACCTCCTCGACGAGCCCCTCGTGCTGGAACTGCCGCGCCGACAGGTTCACGTTCATGCGGATCCGCCCGGCGGACTCGGGGAACTCCGCGCACCACTGCGCGAGCTGCTGGCACGCCTGCCGCAGCACCCACCGGCCCAGCGGCACGATCAGCCCGGTCGACTCGGCGAGCGGGATGAACGCGTTCGGCCCGACCAGCCCGCGCACCGGGTGCTGCCACCGCACCAGGGCCTCGACGCCGATGAGGCGGCTCGTCGGCAGGTCCACGATCGGCTGGTAGTGGACGACGAACTCCTCGTCGGCGAGCGCGCGCTCCAGCTCCGCGCGGTCGTCGGCCTCGCGGAGGATCTCGGCGTACATGGCGGGGTCGAACAGCGCGTAGCGGTCCCGGCCGGCGGCCTTCGCCGCGTACATCGCGAGGTCCGCGTTGCGCAGCAGCTCACCCGGGTCCGGCCCGTCCTCGCCCTCGCTCGCCTTCGCGGTCGCGACGCCGATGCTGGCCGAGCAGACGACCTCGCGGTTGCCGAGGCGCAGCGGGCGGCGGATCGCGGCGAGGAGCCGGTCCCCGAGGTCCATCGCCTCGAACTCGTCGATGTCCTCGACGAGGATCGCGAACTCGTCGCCGCCGAGCCGGGCGAGGGTGTCCGCGGACCGCAGCTGCTGGTGCAGGCGTAGCGCCGTCGACGCGATCAGCTGGTCGCCGGCGTTGTGGCCGAGGCTGTCGTTGACGAGCTTGAAGTCGTCGAGGTCGACGAGCAGCAGCGTGATCCGCCCGCCGCCGCGCCGGTTGCGGGCGATGGCGTGCTCGAGCCGGTCGCGGAACAGGGCCCGGTTCGGCATGCCGGTCAGCGAGTCCGCGAACGCCTGCCGGGTCAGCTCCTCCTCCAGCTCCTTGCGCTCGGTGATGTCCCTGATGCTGATGACCGCGGCCTCCAGCGACGGGTCGTCCAGCCGGTTGGTGCCGATCACGTCGGCGTAGATCCAGGCGCCGTCGGCGCGGCGGATCCGTGACTCGACCCGCGCGGAGGAGCCGGGGGCGCCGTTGGCGACGCTCAACCACCACTCCATCACCACCGGCAGGAAGTCGGGGTGCGTGATGTCCATGAGCAGGTCGCTGGTGACGAACCCCTGCTCGTAGCCGAGCACGGTGCGCACCGACGGGCTGCAGTAGGTGACGCCGCCGAGGGGCAGCACGGCGATGACCGCGTCGGAGGAGTTCTCCAGCAGCGCCTCGATCCGCCGTTCGGCGCTGAGCCGGGCCGCGTCGAGGCGCCGGCGGTTGCTGGCGGTCCGCGCGCAGAACCACATGACGCCGGCCATCAGCGCGAGGCTCAGCGCGGCGAGGGTACCGGTGACGGGGCGGTCCCGGGTGAGTACCAGCGACACGTACCCGACCAGCGACGCCGCGCCGATGCCGATGACGGCCCGCTCGGAGGCGAGCGCCGCGGTGGACGCCAGGATCAGGGTCACGCCGGCGGGGTAGATGGCGAGCGCGGCGACGTCGTACGCGGTGAACGCCAGCAGCACCGCCAGGTTCCCCAGCCACCAGGCGAACAGCGCGCGCGGCAGCCACGGCCGGTCGACCAGCCGGCGCCACGGCAGGAGCGCCATCGCGGCCTGCGCGACGCCCACGAACGCGATCGCGGCGACGAGCAGCGGCCCGCCCTGCCAGTCCAGGTGCACCCGGACCGCGCCGATGGCGATCACCGCGACGCCGACCCACGTGCCCAGCCTGATCTGGCGGGCGCGGTACTCGCCTTCGTGCTGCTCCAGCGCGTTCACCGACATGGTCCGTTGATCGGTGCCGGCCCGGTCTTCCTGAGCCGATCCCTTCCCGTCGCGGGTGCGGAACGGGAGCGAACGGGGAGACGTGCCGTCTGACATTTGTCACCGGCCGGGCGTGCACGGTGCACCGCAACCGATGTGTGACGGCACTACGGGAGCGGCACGGGGGCACGAAGACTGTCCATATGAGACGCAGAGTCGTACTGATGGCGGCGGCATCGGCTGCGGTGGCGGCCGTCCCCGCACCGGCGTTCGCCGCCGGACCGGTGAGGCTGGTCCTGCCGGCGCCGACCGGGCGCCACCGCATCGGCACCGTCGCGCTGCACCTCGTCGACCGGTCCCGCCCCGACCCGTGGGTGCCGGCGGAGCGGGTCCGGGAGCTGATGGTGCAGCTGTGGTACCCCGCCCACGACGCGCGGCGGCTGCCGCTCGCGCCGTGGGTGTCGCCGGCGTTCGCCGCGCTGCTCAACCCGCCCGGCTCCGGCTACGAGCTGCCCCTCACGCACGCCCGGCTCGGCGCGCCCGCGCTGCCCGGGCCGCGCGCCGGGTGGCCCGTCGTGCTGTACTCGCCCGGCTTCGGTGTCGAGCGGACCGCCAGCACCGCCGTCGCGGAGGAGCTCGCGAGCCACGGGTACATCGTCGTCACCATCGACCACACGCACGACTCGCCGCTCGTCGAGTTCCCCGGCGGGCGCGTCGCCAGGAGCGCGGTGCCGCCGCCGACCGGCGAGCCCGGCGAGGAGGAGCGGCTCATCGCGAAGGCCCTCGCCGCCCGGGTCGCCGACACCCGGTTCGTCCTCGACTGGCTCGCCCGTCCCCAGCGGGCGTTGCCGAGCGGTCTCTGGTACGCCGTGGACCAGCGCACGATCGGGATGATCGGGCACTCGCTGGGCGGTACCACCGCCGCGGAGACCATGCTGGAGGACCGTCGCGTCAAGGCCGGCGTGAACCTCGACGGCGCCATGTCGGGCCGCGTGATGACCGAGGGGCTGGACCGGCCGTTCGTCCTCGTCGGGTCGGACGGGCACGGCCGCGCCGGCGACGAGACCTGGGCCGCGTTCTGGGCGGTGCTGCGCGGGCCGCGCCTGGAGCTGCAGCTGCGCGACTCCGGGCACATGTCGTTCACCGACTACCAGGTGCTGCTCCCGCAGGCCGGGATCCCGGCGGAGGACCTCGCCGGGCAGCTGGGCACGATCGACGGCGAGCGCTCCGTGCGGGTGCAGCGCGCCTATCTGCTGGCGTGGGCCGACTGCTGGCTGTCGGGGCGCGGGGGCACCCTGCTCGACGGCCCGTGCGCGGCGTTCCCCGAGATGCGGTTCCTCCCGTGACGGCGGCGGTCCAGGTGTACGAGCTGCGCCGCCGCTACGGCTCGTTCGAAGCGGTGCGGGGCGTGTCCTTCGACGTCGAGCGCGGCGAGCTGTTCGCGCTGCTGGGCACGAACGGCGCCGGGAAGACCTCGACGCTCGAGCTGGTCGAGGGGCTCGACCGGCCGACCGCGGGTACGGTACGGGTGCTCGGCCGTGACCCGGTCCGCGACCGTACCGCAGTACGGGCCCGTACCGGCGTGATGCTGCAGGAGGGCGGCTTCCCACCCGACCTGACGCCGGCGGAGGCGCTGCGCATGTGGGCCGGCACGTTCGGCACGCGGGCCCGGCCAGTCGCGGACACGCTGGACCTCGTCGGCCTGGCGCACCGCGCGGACGTGCGGGTCCGGCAGCTGTCCGGCGGCGAGCGGCGCCGTCTCGACCTCGCCGTCGCCGTCGTCGGCCGGCCCGACCTGCTCATCCTCGACGAACCCACCACGGGTTTGGACCCCGAGTCCCGGCACGACACGTGGCGGCTGCTGCGCGGGCTGCTCACCGACGGCGTCACGATCCTGCTCAGCACCCACTACCTGCAGGAGGCGCAGGAGCTCGCCGACCGGGTGGCGATCCTGCGCGCCGGGACCGTGGTCGCGACCGGCTCCGTCGCCGAGGTCGTCGCCGCGTTCCCGGCCCGGATCACCTTCGACCTGCCGCCCGGCGTCACCCTCGACGCGCTGCCGGACGTGGTCGGCGCCTACGACCTGACCGGCGGGCGGGTCTTCGTACACACGCAGCAGCTGCAAACGGCGCTCACGACGCTGCTCGGCTGGGCCGCTGCACACGGCATCACGCTCACCGGGCTCGACGCGCGGTCCGCGACGCTGGACGAGGCGTTCCTGTCGATCGCGGGTGCGGCATGACGCATCTGGTCCGGTCCGAACTGCTCCTCCTCGCCCGCAACCGGATGGCCGTGTTCAACTCGGTCCTCGTGCCGGTGATGATCATCGGGCTGCTCGCGTCCGGCGGCGATGCCGGCGGTGACACGGCGGTCGTCACCGGGATGCTCGGGTTCGTCCTCGTCGGGGTGCTGTACTACACGCTGGTCAGCACCTACGTCGCCCGCCGCGAGGACCTGGTGCTCCAGCGCCTGCGGGTCGGCGTGCTCACCGACCTGGAGATCCTCGCCGGCACCGCCGGCCCCGCGGTCGCCGTGGCGCTCGGGCAGATGGCGCTCTTCGTCGCCGTCGGCGCGACCGCGTTCGGGCTGCCCGCACCGGTCAACGCCCCCGTGCTGCTCCTCGGGGTGCTGCTCGGGACGGTGGTGTTCGCGCTGCTCGCCGCGGTGAGCACGACCTTCACCCGCACCGTCGAGCTGGCGCAGGTGACGACGCTGCCGGTCCTGCTGGTCTGCGTCGCCGGCGCCGGCTTCGCGATCCCGCTGGACGCGCTGCCGGGGCCGGTCGCGGAGGCGCTACGGTGGCTGCCACTGTCGCCGACGCTGGAGCTGGTCCGGCTCGGCTGGCTCGGCAAGCCCGGGGCGGGCGTCCTCGGCGTCCTCGGGGCGGCGGCCGCGCCGGCGGGGCTGCTGGCGGCGTGGACCGTGCTCGGCTGGGTGGCCGTGCGACGCTGGTTCCGCTGGTCACCGCGGCGTTAGTCGCAGATGGGGGTTCGGGGTCTTGATCGGGTGGTGGCGGCGGCGCAGCCAGGCGGCGCGGCTGGAGTGGTACGTGCGGGGCTCCTTCTACGGCCAGCTCACGCTGTCGCCGGTGCTCATCGGCTTCCTGGTGCAGCTGGAGGTGAGCCGCACCGCGCTCGGGGTCGTCGTCGCGGGGTTCGTCGTGCACACCGTCGTGTGCCTGCTGCTCGTGCACGCGGGCATCGGCTCGTACCTGGGGCTGCGGCCCCGCCCGACGGGCCTGATCCTCGCCGGCGGCGCGCTGACCGTCGCCGGCATGGCGCTCGGCTTCCTCGCCTACCCGCACGCGACCCCGGGCCGGCCCGACGGTCCCGCCACCGCCATCCTCATCGTGCTCGTCGTCACGTACGTGACCGCGCTGTGCGCCGCCGTCCGGCCCCGGGTCGTGCTCGCCGTCGTGGTCGGCAGCTGCCTCTTCAGCACCGTCACCAGCAGCGCCGGGGCGGCGATCGCGCTCGGCGCCCTGCTCGTCCCGATCGTCGGCGCGTACCGGGTGTCGCTGTGGATGCTCGGCGTGGTCCGCGAGCTGGACCGCGCCCGGCACGTGCAGGCCGGGCTCGCCGTCGCCGAGGAGCGCCTGCGGTTCGCCCGCGACCTGCATGACGTGGTCGGCCGTACGCTGTCCGTCGTGGCGCTGAAGTCCGAACTGGCCGCGCAGCTCGCCCGCCGGGGCCGTGAGGAGGCGGTGGCGGAGATGCTGGAGGTGCGGCGCATCGCCCAGGACTCGCTCACCGAGCTGCGTGCCGTCGTCGGCGGGTACCGTGCCGCGGACCTCGACGTGGAGCTGGCCGGCGCCCGGGCGCTGCTCGCCTCCGCCGGCATCGAGTGCCGCGTCATCGGCGACGGCGGCGCCCTCCCGGCGGAGCTGCAGGGCACGCTCGGGTGGGTCGTCCGCGAGGGCACCACCAACCTCCTGCGCCACAGCGAGGCCCGCACCTGCGTCGTCACCCTGCGCACCGGCGCCGACGCCGTGACGCTCACGATGACGAACAACGGTGTCCCCGCCTCGGACAAGATCGTGTTCGGCGGCGGGCTGATCGGGCTGACGGAGCGGATCACGGCCCTCGGCGGCACGGTGACCGCGGTCCGCACCCCGCCGGACGGCTTCCAGCTGCTCGTCTCGCTGCCGCTGCTGTCGGCCGCTCCGGCGGTGGCCGCGTGATCCGGCTGCTGGTCGTGCTGCCGCTGCTGCCGGCCGCTCCGGCCGGTGGCCGCGTCGCGTTGCCGCTCCTGCCGGCCGCTCCGGCGGTGGCCGCGTGATCCGGGTGCTGCTGGCCGACGACGAGCACCTGATCCGGGGTGCGATCGCGGCGCTGCTCAGCCTCGAGGACGACATGGAGGTCGTCGCGCAGGCCGCCACCGGCGCCGAGGCGCTCAGCCTCGCCCGCGCCCTGCACCCGGACGTCGCCGTCCTGGACCTCCAGCTCCCCGACCTCGACGGCGTGACGGTCGCCACCACCCTGCACGCCGAGGTGCCCACCTGCCGCACGATGATCGTCACCAGTCACGGGCTGCCCGGCCACCTTAAGCGCGCCCTCACCGGCGGCGTGCGCGGTTTCCTCGCCAAGACCGTCGCCGCCGAGGTCCTCGCCACCGTGGTCCGCACCGTGCACGCCGGCGGCCGGTACGTCGACCCGCAGCTCGCCGCCGAGGCCATCAGCGCCGGCGACAGCCCCCTTACCGCCCGCGAGGCCGACGTGCTGCGGCTGGCCGGCGACGGCGCCCCCGTCGACGAGATCGCCCGCCGCGCCGCGCTCTCCCCGGGGACCGTCCGCAACTACCTCTCCTCGGCCGTCACCAAGACCGGCGCCGCCAACCGCCACGAGGCGGCCCGCATCGCCCGCGGGCGCGGCTGGATCTGAGGCGGCACGCACGATCTGCCGTCTTCAACAACTGACCCACCCCGGCCGGCTGCCGGAGTTACTGGTACGACTCCGGCAGCCGGCTGGCCGGGTGCGCCCACGCGAGCACGTTGGGAAGGCCCTGCTTGTCGAAGAACGCGACGATCTCCGGGTCGGTGTGGCGCAGGCTGAAGTGGGTCAGCACGAACGTGGTCGCCGGGTTGGCCTCGACGACCGGGCGCAGCTCGCTCCACACGGTGTGGCCGATGCGGCGGGCCCGCTCCAGCTGGTCGTCGCCGAGGAACGTGCACTCGGTGACGACGACCGGGTGGTCCAGCAGCCACGGCGACCGGGTGAAGACGTCGGGCCGGGTGTCGCCGAGGAACGCGACCAGCGGCGTCACCACCTCGTGGTCGATCTCGACGCCCTCGCGGCGCTTCGCGGCGAGGAGTCGGCCGTCGGCCTTCAACGCCTCGAACTCGGGCTTGATCGCCCGCTTCACCGACGAGATCGCGAAGCCGACGCACGGCACCTTGTGCTCGCAGTCGACGACCCTGACCCGGTGCGCGCCGCGCTTGCCGATGCTGAACTCGTCGCCGCCGCGGACGCCGTGCAGCCGCGCCGCCGGGGCGAGCGACGGGTCGTAGGCGGCGTTGTGGTTCAGCTCGCTCGTCGCGCGGATGTAGCCCTCCGCGTACGGGACCGCGGCCGCCGGCAGGTAGATGTCGACGCCGGTCTCCTTGACCGCGACGTAGTCGAGGTCCTTGCTGTGGTCCATGTGCGTGTGGGTCAGGAAGACCGTGTCCGGCTGCCAGCCCTCGACGAGCCCGCAGTCGACGCCCGTCTTCAGCTCCGGCAGCAGGAAGAACGTCTTGTCGTTGGACCGGGAGTAGCCGCTCATGGTGATGCCCGCGCCGGGGATCGCCCACGACTTCCACTGCCGGAAGGGGTGCCCGCGGTCGAGCAGCTCGGCGTGCGGCATGACGCTCCCCTCCGGTCGGTGTCCAATGTCGACGGTACCGGCGGCGGCAACCCGATTAGCGCGGCAGCGTCTACGCTGGGCGGCATGAGCGAGCTTCCCGAGCGGGTGGACCACCGGCAGCTCCGCGCGTCCGACGCGGACCGGGAGCAGGTCGCCGAGGTCCTGCGCACCAGCGCCGCCGAGGGCCGGCTGGACCTGGACGAGCTCGACGAGCGGCTGCGCACCGTGTACGCCTCCCGCACGTACGCCGACCTGGAGCCGCTCCTCGCTGACCTGCCGGCCCACTCATCGGCCAAGGTCAACCTGGACGGCGTCCAGCCGCCGCGCCCCGGCGACGTGGCCGAGCGCAGTGGCGCGGTCGCGGTCATGAGCGGCTTCCACCGCCGCGGCGCCTGGATCCCGCCGCGCCTCTTCACCTGCCTGGCATTCTGGGGCGGCGGCACCATCGACCTGCGCGACGCCCGCTTCCTGTACGGCGACCTGAAGATCCGCGCGTTCGCCGTCATGGGCGGCGTGGACGTGATCGTCCCCGACGACGCCGCGGTCGAGGTCACCGGCATGGGCGTGATGGGCGGCTTCGACCACGGCGCCGCCACCGCCGGCCGCCACGGCGCCCCCCGCATCGTCGTCACGGGCTTCGCCTTTTGGGGCGGCGTCATAGTCCGCCGCAAGGACCGCAAGCACAAGGACTGACCCACCCGGCCGGTTGGTGCACGGCGGCCCAGCCCTGAAGGTCGGGGGAGAGACGGACCGCCGTCAAACGACCGGCAACTCCGTGCCCTGGTTGATCATGACTGCATAGGTCTACCTGACCTGTCCGGCGTCGGTCCCGTCGTCGCTCTCCTCGCCGTCTGGTCCCACGGCCGCATCCTCAGCGAAGCCGCGTTCGGCGGGATTACTCCACTCTCTGCCGCGTCCGGCCGCACCACCTGCCACCATCTCAACCGCAGCGGCAGGACCTTCAACGTCGCTCTTCACGACATCGTCACCATCGCCGTCGCATAAACCGCCCCGCCGCTGAGTGCCGAACTCCTTCGAAGATCGAAGGACGGATCCGGTCGTCCGGGCGACCAGATCCGTCATTCGATCATGGTCCGGCTCCCCGGTGACGAGAGTCGGTTGGACATATGCGAAATGTCGGATAAATTCGGGCGCTTGCGCCTGGATTTATCCGGGGTAGGGGCCGTCTCGGGGGCGGAGGGCGGCTTGCCGCGTCGGTGGGGGCGTTGGCCTTGGTTGGGAGGGTGGGTCAGGTGGTGCGGGTGTGGAGCATGCGGCGGACGACGTCGATGCGTTCGGTCATGTACTTGGCGACCACCGGTGCCGCGTCGGCGGTGACGGTCTCGGCGCGGCGCAGGTAAGGCTCGTCGACGCCGTGCAGCGGGAAGAGACGGTTCGCGAACACCATCGCCGGGGTCATCCCGCCGCGGTGCAGTTGCGGCGCGAGCTCCAGGTACCTGGCGGCGAACGGCGCGAGCGTCGCGTCCTGGCCCGGGCGCCAGAAGGCCGCCATGACGGTCTTGACCTCGTTGATCGGCACCGAGCGGTCGACGACCACGGCCTGCCAGACGGACTCCTTCACCGCCGGGTCGGGCGACGCCGCGCGGACCCCGGTGGCCCGGACCCAGGCGTCGGGGTCGGGGTCCACGCCGAGCAGCGCGTCGATGTCGGCGTCGACGGTGCCGCCCAGCTCGGCCGCCCGGGCGAGGGCGCGCCACCGCAGGTCCACGTCGTCGCCGGCCCGGGAGCGCAGCCACGCGACCTCGTCGAGGTCGGCGGCGGTGCGGGCGAGGGTACGCAGCGCCACCTGCGCCTGGTCGGGCTGCTCGGCGAGCTTGCGGCAGGTCGCGGCGACCGCTTCGACCAGCGATGGGCGGTCGGCGTCCGGCGACCACCGCTCGGCCACGTCGGCGGCGAGCGTCAGGTACGGCTCGATGACCGACCCCGACGTCTCGGCGAGCAGCACGCCGGTGAGGCAGCGCACCGCCTCCGCCGCGGACGCCTCGCCGGTGAGCAGCATGTCCCAGACGGTGGCGACGGCGACCCCACGGGAGATGGCGCTCGGCAGCGCCGTCGCGGCCGGGAAGGGGGAGGGGCGGGTCGTGGCGAAGGTCAGGTCCTCGTCGTTGACCAGGTACAGGTCGGCGCCGGAGGGCAGGTCGACGGGGGTCGTGGGGCCGGCGATCTCGACCTGGACGAGGGCGGTCCGCTCCAGCCGCTCGCCGCCGTCGCCGCGGTACGCGCCGACCGCCAGGACCTGCGGGCGCGGAGGGCCGTCGGGGCCGCGGGCGTCCAGGACGAAGCCGTCGCCGGTGTGGCGCAGCGTGATCCGGTCGGTGCCGGCGGTCTCCAGCCAGCCGGTCCGCCACGCGTTCAGGTCCCGGCCGCTCGCCGCGCCGAGCGTGTCGATGAGGTCCTGCAGGGTGGTGTTGCTCCAGGCGTACCGCGCGAAGTAGGTGGCCATGCCGGCCTCGAAGTCCGCCTCGCCGACGTATCGCATCAGCTGGTGCAGCACCGACGCGCCCTTCGGGTAGGTGATCGCGTCGAAGATGGACATCGCCTGCGCGACGTCGTGGATCGGCTGGCGGATCGGGTGCGTCGCCGGGCCCTGGTCGGCGAGGTACGCCAGGAGCTTGCCCTCGGCGAGGTGGCCGGCCCACGCGTCGGTGAACTCGGTCGCCCGCTCCGCCGCCCAGTTGCAGGCGAACTCGGCGAACGCCTCGTTGAGCCACAGGTCGTCCCACCAGCGCATCGTGACGATGTTGCCGAACCACATGTGCGCCATCTCGTGCAGCAGCACCTTCGCGCGCAGCTCCCGCTCCGCCGGGGTGGGCGCCGACCGGTACATGAACGAGTCGGACCACGTGACGCAGCCGTAGTTCTCCATCGCGCCGCCGAACTCGGGGACGAAGACCTGGTCGTACCGGCGCTGCGGGAACGGCATCCGGAACACCTCGCCGTAGAAGGCGAGCCCCTGCCGGGTCAGCGCGAAGAGCTCGTCGGCGTCGCGGTCGAGCACGGCCGCCAGGGAGCGGCGGGTGAGCAGCCCGAGGTCGTGCCCGTCGACGTCGCGGCGCACCTCGTGGAACGGTCCGGCGTTGACGACCGTGTTGTACACCGACAGCGGCGGCGTCGCGGGGAACTGCCACCGGCGCGCGGCACCGGCGGTGGTGACGACCGGGTCGCCGCTGTTGCTCACGACCGTCCACTGTGGTGGCGCGAGCACCGTGAACTGGTGCGGCGCCTTCAGGTCCGGCTGGTCGAAGCACGCCCACACGAAGTGCGCCTCGTCGGGCTCGAACGACGTCCACACGTAGATCTCGCCGTCGGCGGGGTCGACCGCCTTGTGCACGCCCTCGCCGTCCTTGGTCTCCGCCTGTACGGTCTCGACCCGCAGGTGGTTGGTCGCCTCGAGGCCCGGCAACGGGATCCGGCCGTCCTCGGCGGGCGGCAGCGGGACGCCGTTGAGCTCGGCGCTGACGACCTCGGCGGCGCAGTCGACGAAGCTCTGCGAGCCCGGCTCGCGGCACGTGAACCGCACCTGCGACACGCACCGCACCCGCGGCCCTGACGGCAGCCCGGTGAGATCGATGTCGATCGCGTAGTGCTCGACGGCCAGCAGCGCGGCCCTGTGCTCGGCTTCGACCTGCGTCAGGCTCGGGTTGCTCATCCGCCGATCCTAAGGCGTGGACAGATTGCCAGCATGACCATTACTGGCCTGGTGGCTGCCGTGACGCCGTACAGCTGAACGAGCGGGCGGGGTGATCAGGCGCCGCGGTCAGCGCCGGCGCGCTCCGCCGCCACGTGGAAGAAGTCGCCGCCCTTGCGGCGCGCGTCGTCGGTGCCCCACGCGCGCTCCTCGGCGGTGACCTTGCGCAGCCGCGGGATGTGTTTCGCGCAGTGGATGTACGCCTCGTCGACGTGCAGGTTGACCCACCGCTCGGCCCGGCGCCCCGGCACGGTGTCGCTCGGCAGGCCGGGGAACGCCCGGCGCATCTCGGCGTCGGGCACGATCGTGGCGCGCCCGTTGATGTGCAGGCCGATCACGTCGCGCAGGAAGTCGACGAAGACGAGGCCGACGTGGGGGTTCTCCACGATGTTGCCGAGGCTCGCCATCACGCCGTTGCCGCGGTACTCCGGCCAAGCGACCCGTCCCGGCCCGAGCACCTGCACGAACCCCGGCGGCCCGGCGCGGAACGTGCAGTCGCAGTGCCCGAGCGCACTCGCCGTCGCGACGAACATCATCTCCTGCCGGCCGACGAAGTCCACCATGTCGGCGTTCAGCTCCGGCAGCACCTGCTGCTGGTAGAACCGCTCCGCCCGCTCGACGGTCCCGAACCGGGACTGCAGCAGGTGCTCGCCCGCGGTCCCCGGCAAGTGTGTGCTGGCCATCGTGTCCACCGCTGCCTCCAACGTCGACCCCCGAAGATCGCAGTGTTCCACGCGCACAACCGTCCCGTCGCACACCGTGTACGTCGGTGCCGCCCCCACCGGGCCGGTTGCCGGCGCCCCCGTCACAGGCGTCCCAGCGGCCACGGCACCGCACCGGCGTCGCGGTGGTGCGCTCGTGGCGCTACCTCTCCGCACCTGGCTGCAACTCACCTGTCGGGCGATCGGTCCGATGTCAGGAAGCGTCGGAGGTCGGCGGTCGTTCAGGCACGAGGGGGAGCTTCATGGCGAAGGACGAGAAGGACAAGGCGGCGACGGAGGAAGCCCCCAAGAAGGGCGGCAAGAAGAAGCTCATCATGATCCTCGCGATCGTCCTGGTCGCGCTCGCCGGTGGTGGCGCCGGCGGGTACTTCATGTTCGCGCCGAAGAAGGCGACGGCCGAGGTCCTCGTGGCCGGGGTCGTCGTGCCGCTGGACGCGATCACGATCAACCTCGCCGACGGGCACTACCTGAAGCTGAAGATGACGCTGCAGGCGACCGACAAGGCGGCCGAGGCCCCGGACGGCAGCAAGGCGCTGGACGCCGCGATCTCGCTGTTCAGCAACATGGACTCCAAGGAGCTGCTGACCACCGACGGCCGCGAGAAGTACAAGGCGCAGCTCAAGGAGAAGGTCGTCGCGGCCTACACGGTCAAGAAGGAGAAGGAGGTCATGGACGTGTACTACACCACGTTCGTGATCCAGTAGCGGGCTCCGGCTCAGGCGGACGGGCGGCGCAGCGTGAGGTACGGCACGGCGCCCGGCTCGGGCTCGTAGCGGTCCACCTCGGCGAAGCCGCGCGCCTCGGCGAACCGGACACCGGCGGTGTTGGCAGCCCAGACCACCGTCTCGACTGCGTCGGGGGCCTGCTCGGCGGCCTGGCGCATCGCCCGCTCGTACAGTGCCGAACCCAGCCCACGACCGCGCCACTGCGGCAGCACCCGGACGATCACCGTGGACGCCCCGCCGCCGGCCTCGGGCGGGCGGACCGTGGTGCAGCCGACCAGCACGTCACCGTCGTAGGCGACCTCCAGCAGGTATCTGCCGACCCGTTCGCGCGCCTCGTCGGTGGACATCGCGGCGTCCGGCACGACCGCGTTGTGCACCAGCCGCCAGTCCTCGAGCGTGGCGTCGTCGGTGACCGGTCCGATCCGCAGGCTCGACATGGCCGCGACCATACGGCAACGGCGCCCGGCACGATGGCCGGGCGCCGTTGAAGCCAGCGCTGAACGTCTGCTCAGAGCGCGCGGCGGCCCCGGCCGGAGATGCCGGCCACCAGCGCCACACCGACGGCGGCGAGCAGCACCTGCACGACGAGCTCGCCCCAGTCGACACCGGGGGTGTCGGTCGCGATGCCGATCGCGTTCGCCAGGACGGTGCCCAGCAGCGCGGCGACGACACCGACGACCATGGTCAGCAGGATCGACATGTGCTGCCGGCCCGGGACCACGAGCCGCCCGAGCGCACCCACGATCAGTCCGACGATCAGCGCGGTGATGATCCCAGTGACGGTCATTGCTCCTCCTGAACTCGTTGCTTCCTGTGTGCCTCGGCCCTGCTCCCGCTCCGCCTCGGCTCTGCCTCAGTGATGCCCGTGCGTCCCTGATCCGAAACCGATCGCACCCGCCCTCGATCGGGACGGCACAACTCCGGCATATCGGCTATCGTTACGCGTCTATGAGAGTCCTTGCTGTCGTCGCCGCCGGAGTCACCGTCGCCGCGACCCTGGTCACCGCCACCACCAGCGCGTCCGCCGCGGCGGCGCCGGCCACGCTGCCCGCCGGCCAGTTCACGCTGTCGGCGAACTACCACCAGTTCGACGCGGTGAACTCGGCCCTGGTGTCCACGCTGGGCACCGCGGCCGTGCACACCGTCATGGACAACGCCAACCACGACCGGACCGGGATCACCGACTCGCTGGGGATCAGCTACGAGACCGGCTTCTCGTTCGACTCCGGCGACGACAACGACTGCACCAACTACCCGCAGGGCATCACCACCAGCCGGGACGCCATCGGCACCGCCAACAGCGGCAACTACGACGGCCACCAGCTGATCCTGGTCAGCTGGTACACCAAGGACGGCTGCGACGGGGCGTCCTCGCGCAGCCGGATCACGCTCGTGGACTGGGACGCCACGTATCCCAACAAGTACCGCAAGGTCCTGCTGGTCGAGCCGACCGGCACGACGGCCGCCCCCGACTTCAAGGACATCAAGATCCACGCCGGCGGCGTCTCGTGGTTCGGCGACTACCTGTACGTCGCCGACACCGGCCGCGGCATGCGGGTCTTCGACATGCGCAAGATCCTGAAGACGAACACGGGCGGGACCGCCGCGCAGATCGGCCGGCAGAACGCGACCACCTACTACGCGCACAACTACGCGTACGTGCTGCCCCAGATCGGCACGATCACCGCGGCGACCACGTCGGGCACGAACCTGGCCTGGTCGTCCATCTCGCTGGACCGGGTCAGCCGGTCGATCGTCATGACCGAGTACACGTGCGCCTCCGGCTGCGCCGACTACCCCAACCGGCCCCCGCGGGCGGTGCGCTTCCCGTTCGCCGCCGGCGTCACCACGTTCGCCGCGAGCACCACGGCCAGCCAGGCGCTGCAGCTTCCCTGGTACAAGCTGAACGGCGTCGCCTCGCACAACAACCGCTGGTGGTTCAACTCGTCCGGCGCCAAGCAGCTGTACTACTGGACGCCGTCGGCGGGCTCACACACGTATGCGTGGGTCAGCGGCGGCGAGAGCATCAGCTACTGGGAGGACGCGACCGAGGCGGACCTGCTGTGGTCGCTGCAGGAGCAGGTCGGGCACCGCAACGTGTTCGCCGTCAAGCAGGCCGACTTCGACGGGTAATTCGTTGTACGGCGGGCGGGGCGCCTTCCTACCCTGGGCGGACCATGTCGACCACCAAGCGGCCCGATCCGCGCCTCGCCCGCACCGACGACTCCTGGCTGACCCTGCCCAACCCGCACGGCGTGCCCGTGGAGATCTGCGCCGCGCCCGACGTGCCGATCGAGTCCGCGGTGGTCGACGAGCTGCTCACCGTCGTGGAGACGGCGGCCACGCTTGACGCCATGGGCGCCCGGCTGGACCGGGTCGTGTGCACCCCCGACTTCCACAAGGGCGCCGGGATCCCGATCGGCACGGTCCTGCAGACGACCGGAGCCCTCATCCCGCAGGCGGTCGGTAACGACATCAACTGCGGCATGCGGGTCGAAGCCACGTCACTGACCGTCGACCGGGTCCGGCCGCACCTGGACCGCCTCGAGCAGCACCTGCGGCACCTGTTCTTCGAGGGCGGCCGGCGCATCGGCCTCACCCCCGCGCACCGCGAGGGCCTGCTCCGCGACGGCCTGCCGGGCCTGCTGTCCGCCGGTGTCCCGTCCGGCGCGGAGGGCGCCTGGGCGCAGGTCCGCCCCGACGACCTCGCCCCGGACAACCTGCACGCCGCCGGCCACCCGGTCGCCTCCGCCGCCGGTTTCGACGACTGGATCACCAGCGGCGGCGGCACCAGCTACGACAGCATCATCGGCAGTGTCGGCGGCGGCAACCACTTCGCCGAGCTGCAGTACGTCTCGGAGATCCACGACGGCGCGGCCGCCTACGCCTGGGGCCTCGCCCCGGGACGGGTGGTGCTCATGGTGCACACGGGGTCGCTCTCGCTCGGCCACCAGGCCAACTCCACCGGCCAGGACCAGGCCCGCGCCCTGTGGCCGCGGGGCGTGCCGATGCCCCGCAACCGCATCCTGCCCATGCTGCTGACCGACGAGGGCTCCGCCCGCATCGGGAAGTACCTGACGGCGTTCGCCAACGCGGCCAACTTCGCCATCGGCAACCGCTTCTTCCTGGCCCTGATGATGCGGGCCGGCCTCGCCGCCGTCGCCGGACAGGTCGATTCGCGGCTGGTGTACGAGTCGCCGCACAACCTCCTGTGGCCCTCGCCCGACGGCACCGTCGTGCACCGCAAGGGCGCCACCCCCGCCGCGGGCCCCGGCGACACGACCCCGTGGGGCGAGCCGGTCATCGTGCCGGGCTCGATGGGCGCCCCCAGCCACCTGCTGCGCGGCCTCGGCAACCCGCGCGCCCTGCAGAGCGCCTGCCACGGCGCCGGCCGTAGCGTCCCGCGCGGCTCCGCCTCCCGCGGCAGCGACGCCGAGCTCGACGCGTTCCTGGACGAGTTCCGCGTGGTGACCCCGCTGAACCACCGCGACCCGGCCCTCGCCGGCCGCCGCGACATCCTCGACGCCTGGCGCCGCGACCTCAAACAGGAGGCACCCTGGGCGTACAAGGAGGTCGGCCCGGTCGTCCGCACCCTGGAGACCGCGGGCGTGGCCACCCCGGTCGCCGAGCTCCGCCCCCTCCTCACCGTCAAGGGCTGACCGGACCCTGCCGGCCGGTGGTCGGCGGAACTCAGGCCAGGGACTGCTCGACCCAGCGGCGCAGGACGGTGGCGTTGGCGGCGCCGGACTGGCGGGCGACGACCTTGCCGTCCTTGACGATCATCAGGGTGGGGACGGCGCGGACGTCGAAGCGGCGGGACAGGCCAGGGGCCTTGTCGATGTCGACCTTCACGAGCTTGACCGTGCCGGCGAGCTCGGTGGCGACCTGCTCCAGGGCGGGGCTCACCGCGCGGCACGGGCCGCACCAGGTCGCCCACAGGTCGACGAGGACGGGGGTCGACGAGCGCTCGGCGACCTCGGCGAACGTGTCGTCGCCCGCGTCGACGATCCACGGCAGCTTCGCGCCGCAGCTGCCGCAGGCGGGTCTGCCCGACGCCGCCGCCGGGACCCGGTTCCGTTTGCCGCACGCCGCGCATGCCACGATGCTGCCCGCCACTGGTCACTCCCGTTCGCTCAGGACCCATCAGGTGCAAGCGCCGCTCGTACCGGCGAAATTCCCGCGACGGCGAGGGCGTCAGGCCGCGCGGAGCTTGCGGACGGCGAGGGTCACCGCGCCGGCGGCGAGCAGGACGCCGACGGCGGTGCCGGCCGGGGCACTGAAGCGGTCGACCTGCTGCCAGCGCTCGGCGAGCATCCAGCCGGCCCCGATGAACAGCGCGTTCCACACGCCCGAGCCGGCGGTGGTCAGCAGCACGAACTTCGGCAGCCGCATCCGCTCGATCCCCGCCGGGATCGACACGAGGCTGCGCAGCACCGGCACGCACCGCGACAGGGCCACGAACCAGGACCCGTGCCGCTGGAAGAGCCGCCGGCCGCGCTCCAGGTCGCGCTGCCCGGCGAGCAGGAACCAGCGGCGCCCCGCGAGCCGGTGCAGCCGCTCATACCCGAGGCGGGCGCCGAGCCAGTAGAGCAGCAGCGACCCGGCGACTGCCCCGGCGGTCGCGCACAGCCAGACGAGCGCCGGGTGCATGGCGCCGGCCCGCGCCCGGAAGCCCGCGAGGGGCAGGATCAGCTCCGACGGGATCGGCGGGACGAGGGTCTCCAGGGCGATGAGCAGCCCGACCCCGACAGGCCCCAGCTGGTCGATGACGGCGAAGATCCAGTCTGTCATCGCAGTGAGCCTACCCGCGGACGGCCTCAGACGCGGGTCGCCATGGGGCCGCCGAGCCAGGCGACGGCGTCGGTGAGGGCGGCGACCGGATCGACGTCGGCGCCGCGGCTGTCCGCATACGCGCGGTGCAGGTTGGGCACGATCCGCTCCGCGTCGGCCCAGCCCGCGAACTCGCCGAGGTCACAGGCGCGGGCGGCCTCCAGCGGGGTCAGCCCGGCCCGCAGGCCCGCGTCGGCGGTGTCGAGGACGAGTCGCAGGTACCGGCGGATCCGGTCGAACACAGGATCGATGTCGGCGGCGGTGAGCAGCGGCCCGTGGCCCGGGACGAGATGGTCGGGTCCGAACGCGGCGAGCCAGTCCAGGGCCGCGATCGCGCCGGTGACGGAGCCCATGAACACCAGCGGGGTGAGCCCGTTGAAGACGAGGTCGCCGGCGAAGAGGACCCGCTCCTCGGGCAGCCACGCGACGAGGTCGCCGGTCGTGTGCGCGGGCCCGCCGGGGTGCACGACGTCGACCCGACGCTGTCCGATGTGGACGGTGAGCCGGTCCTGCACGGTGATGTCGGGGAGCCGGCGGGTGACGGCGCCCCAGTCGGGGACGGGCTGCCACAGCGGCGGGCAGCCGTCGATGACCGGGTCGACGCGCAGCCCTTCGCGCATGTGCTCGTGGCCGACGATGACGGTGGCGGCGGGCAGGAGGCTGTTGCCATACGTGTGGTCGCCGTGCAGGTGCGTGTTGACGGCGAGGCGGATCGTGCCGCCGCCGGTCGCGTCGTGCACGGCGGCGAGGAAGCGCCTGGTGCGGGTCTCGGTCGCGCACGTGTCGACCAGCAGGACCTGGTCACCGCCGGCGACGACGCCCGCGTTGTTGAGCCACCACGTGCCGTCGGGCTGGACCCACGCGTGCACCCCGGGCACGACCTCGTGCAGCGTCATGCCCCGCAGCGTACCGCCACCGGAATGACGCCGAAAAGTCCCGCAACGTCCCGGAAAGCCCAGAAAGGCCCGGAACGGGGGCTAGCGTCGCAGCGGGATCTGGCCGGGGGTGACGAGGCCGAGCCTGACCAGGTCGAAGTCCAGGTCGCGCTCCCACTCCACCCGCGGCGCCACGAGCGGGCTGCCGCTCTGCGCGAAGGTCAGGTGCGCGGCCCCGCTCGCCGAGCCCAGGAACAGGCCCGGGCGGCGGCTGGCGCCGAACCCGCCGAGCGTCTCCAGGCGCCGCGGGCGCTGCCCGTCGACGACCGACCCCGCCCAGCGCCAGGGGGCCGCGTCGGCCATGAGGGCGGTCGCGTTGGTGGTCCACTTGTCGGTCCACTCCCGCAGCCGGAAGCTCTCCGGCAGCCCCCGCAGCACGCGCGCGGTGGCCCGGTCGGTGGTGACGCCGCACATGTCCAGGGCGTCCATGGCGTGCCCGGCCAGCAGCGCGTCGACGACCGCGCCGGCGTTGGGCGCATCGCCCCACAGCTCGTCGACGCCGGTGGCGGGGGACTGCCAGTATTGCGGCATCCGGTCCCAGCGGTGATGTGCCGCCGCGCCGGCCACCCGCGTGAGGCCCGCCCGCAGGCCACCGCCGGGGACGACGCCGACCGCGAGCCAGATGCCCTTGCCCGCCGGTTTCGCCGGCGGCGCGATCTCCCGCAGCAGCACCTGGACGCGACCGGCGAGCCGGCCACCGGTCCGGTCGCGCGGGAACCACCACCGGATCCCGGGCAGGAACAGCCCCGCGACGGTCTCGTCGAGGTCCTCCAGCTGCCGCTCCGACAGCACCGACAGCAGCGCGGGGTCGAGCGCCACGTCGACGGGGACCCGGTCGCTGGTCAGCTTCGACGTCGCCAGCCGCTGCAGCCGGGCCCGGCGGCGGCCCTCGGGCTCGAGGGCGGGGACGACGGCCCAGGTCGCCTCCCACTGCGCCCACTCCTCGACGGCGGCGACGACGTCCTCGGGGAACACCGAGTGGAACTGGCCGGACGGCACCGCGAGCGGGTCGCCGTGCTCCAGCGGCTGCGCGTCGCTCTGGCGGCGCTCGTAGAACGCGGCGGTGAAGCCGAGCACGGCCGCCGGGTCCGGCAGGGCGTCCACCTGCTCCCAGTCGCCGACGCGCTCACCGGGCCGGATGTCGGCGACGGTCACGACCGCGTAGGCCTCCTCGCCCGGCATCCGCACCCAGGCGCCCGGCTCCACCGGACTCGCCGACCACTGGCGCGGCGCCTGGCGGACCACCGGCTCCAGGCCGGACCGGCGCAACGCGTCGACAGCTGCGGTCAGGGACGTCTCCACGGGGAACACCATAAGGTGAGGTCATGGACGAGCTGCACGGGAGCATGGCGGGACTGGTCGACCGTGGCGCGGTGCCCGGCCTGGTGGCCGCGGTCGCCGGCGCCGACGGGCCGGTCCGGGTCGAGGTGCTCGGCTCGACGTCGACCGGGCCCGACGCGGTGCCGATGCGCCGCGACACGCCGGTCCGGCTGACGTCGGTGACGAAGCCGATGGTCGCCGCGGCCGCGATGACGCTGGTCGAGGACGGTCTGCTCGCCCTCGACGAGCCCGTCGACCGGCTGCTGCCGGAGCTCGCCGGCCCGCGGGTGCTGCGCCGCCCCGACGGCGACGTCGACGACACGGTGCCGGCCCGGCGGGCGATCACCGTCGAGGACGTGCTCACCTACCGCATGGGGCACGGGCTGCTGCTCGACCCGGCCGCCGACCCGCCGATCAACCCGCCGGTGCCGGCCGTCCGGGCCGCCGACGCGCTGGACCTGGCGATCGTCCGGCCCGACCCGAGGACCCCGCTCGACGTCGACGAGTGGATGCGCCGGTTCGCCTCGCTGCCGCTGCTGTTCCAGCCGGGGGAGCGCTGGGCGTACAACTCCAGCGGCCACATCCTGGGAGTGCTGGTCGCGCGGGCGGCCGGGATGCCACTCGGCGACGCGCTGCGGGAGCGGCTGTTCGAACCGCTCGGCATGACCTCCACTGGCTTCTCGCTGCCGCCGGAGCGGGCCGCCGAGCTGCCGGCGGTGTACTTCCAGGGCGTCCGGCAGGCGGACGTGGCGACCGCGGAGGCCTGGACCCGCGAGCCGGCGTTCCCCGACGGCGCCGCCGGGCTGGCATCCACTGTGGACGACGTGGTGGCGTTCGGCCGGCACCTGCTGCGCGGCGGCCCGGCGCTGCGGGCGATGACGGTGAACCGCCTGACGCCGGCCCAGATCGAGGGCGGCGGGATGCTGCTCGGCGGGCACGGCTGGGGCTTCGGCATGGCCGTCCACGCCGACGGCACGTACGGCTGGGACGGCGGCTACGGCACCTCGTGGAGCAACAGCCCGGCGACCGGCACCGTCCGGGTCCTGCTGACCCAGGTGTCCGACGTGCTCTTCGACGGCACCGTGCAGGAGTTCACCCGCCGCGCCCTGGTGTAGCTGGTGTAGCTCGTGTAGCTGGTGCAGCTCGGGTAGCTAGACCCGTCGCGTGCGGCGGCGTGCCGTTGACCGGTGCCGGGTTCGACGGGCCGCGGGCCAGGCGCTTGCGGGCGCGGTTGCCGCACGGGTCGGCCGAGCACCAGCGGCGGGTGCCCGTGTGGGACGCGTCCAGGAACAGCGCCGCGCACGACGGGTCGGCACACGCCCGCACCCGCGCGGCGGCGGGCGACGTGACCAGGTCCAGGGCGTCGCGGGCGACCAGCGCCAGGGTCGCGGTGACCGGGTCGGCGGCCTGCCAGCGCGGCGCGCCACCGGCGTCGAGGAACGGCACCGGCACCGACCGGGCCGCGGCGTCGTTGACCGCGTCGCGCACCTGCGCGGGCGCCGCGGACGCGCCGGCCACGACCAGCGCGTGGACGGCCTCGCGGAGGCGCCACGCGCCGGCGACGATCGCCGCGGGCACGCTGCTGCCGGCCGGCGGCGCGACCGGGCCGAACTGCCGGACCCACGCCGCGAGCGCCGGACCGTCGGGGAGGCCCTCGAACGGCGTGCCGCTGCCACGGTCGCGCAGCGTGTGGACGAAGTCCAGACACAGCCGTCCTGTGCCCTGGCGGAACGACATTGACGCAGCATATATGGGTAGAGTGCGGCCCGTGACGTACACATGGCGCGGCGCGTTCACCGACGCTGAGGTCGAGGCACTGCACGCGGAAGGTTTCGGGCATCCGCCGACCGGCAGCGCGTGGTGGGCCCGGGTCAACCGGCACAGCCTCGGCTGGGTCTGTGCCCGCGCCGAAGGCCGGCTGGTCGGGTTCGTCAACGTCGCCTGGGACGGCGCGTCCCACGCGTTCGTGCTCGACACCGTCGTCTCGTCCGCCGGCCGGCGTCGCGGCCTCGGCACGGGCCTCGTCGCCGCGGCCGTCGAGGGTGCGCGCGCCGGCGGCTGCGAGTGGATCCACGTCGACTTCGAGGACCACCTGAGCGGCTTCTACCTGGAGTCGTGCGGCTTCACCCCGACCGGCGCCGGACTCATCAAACTCTGAACGGGGTTGCGGGCGCTGCCCGTGCACCTGCAGAATGGTCGACATGATCCGCACTCACCGGAAGGGCGCGTCCGCCCTCGCGCGTTGACCGCCACGGCGCGGCGTTCCGCCGCTGCCCCCACCCTCCGCCAGTCCGCCGCCCGTGAAACCCGGGTCCTCGAGCTGTGGCATCGCGCGGAGCCGATCCGCGACGAGTGGCTCGAAGCGGGCAGGTCCACCGGCCCGGCAGACCGGGCGACCACCGAACACCTCATCGCCGGCCTCTACCGCCGGCAGCACCGGCGCGTGCCGGTGTTCCGCTGGGTCGCCTCGCCACGACAGGCGCTGCCCCTGCTCACCGGCCTGCCGACGCACGAGGTCCTGCAGTCCTGGGTCCGCGACCGGCGTCCACAAGGGACACCACCGGTGGCCGGCGACATCGCCGCCGGCCTGGCCCGCCTGCGCGGCGCGCTCGACGACGCCGTCGAGCACACCGACCTGCTCGCCGCCGCGGTGAAGAAGCCGTGGCCGGTCCTCCCGCCGCGACAGGCCCTGCAGGCCGGGGTCCCGCTGCTGGAGGTCCTGCAACGGTCGCTGCACGAGCCCCTCGCCGCCGGCCTCACCTGGCCGGTCCGGTCCGCCCTGAGTCCACACAGGACGGTGCCGGTCTGCTGGTACGGCCAGCAGGACGCGACCTGGATCGGCTTCTACGACACGATCCGCAAGCTGGGCCTCGCCAGGTTCCGCCCGCACGACGACGCGCAGCTCGACGAGTGGGCCGCCCTGGCCCGCGCCGCCGGCTGGTGGTGGCCCGGCGACGACGTCTGCGTCCTCGTCGAGCGCCCGTCACAGGTGGCCCCACGCCGCGTCGGCTACCGCGACGGCACCACCATCACCTGGTGACGCCGCTCAGCCGAGGCTGAGCCCGTGCTCCTGCAGGGCCTCCTGCAGGAGCCGCAGGGCCTTCGGTCCGACGCCGTGCAACCCGGCCAGCCGCACACGGGGGACACCGGCCACGTCACGCAGCGACGTGTAGCCGGCGTCGTGCAGCGCCCGGGTTGCCGGCGCGCCGATCTTCGGCAGCGAGTCGAGGTCCGGTTTCGCGGTCATTCAGGGTCACTCTCCAGGGTCACCCAGGGTCATTCAGGGTCATTCAGGGAGCTCGACGCCCGACAGGGACGCGCAGGCGGCGAGGAGGGCGTCCTGGACGGAGCGGTCGTACGCGGCGGGGTTGGCCTTCAGGTCGGTGCGGCGCTTGAAGTAGCGGGCGGTGACCGTCGCCGCCGGGTCGTCGGAGGTCGCCAGCCAGACCTGGGTCTCGGCGCCCTCCGGCAGGCCGTCGGTGGCGCTGGGGCCGCCGAGCTTCGTGCGGATCCAGCCCGGGTCGACGGCGTTGCTGCGCACCCGCGGCCACAGCCGCGCGACGGCGAACGCGAGCGCCACGTCGTGCAGCTTCGAGTCGCTGTAGGCCTGCATGCCGTGCCAGGGTTTGCGCTCGTACTGCAGGTCGTCGAGGTCGGCGATCCCGACCGACTCCAGGCCCGAGGTGAGGTAGACCAGCCGCGCCGGTTTGGGCATGAGCGCGGTCAGCACGTACGGCGCGAGCACGTTCACCTGGAACGTCCGCTCCAGCCCGTCGCCGGTGGTGCGCCGCTCGTCCTGCCCGCCGATGCCCGCGTTGTGCACGACCACGTCGAACTGCCCGGCGTCCCGCCCGAGCGCCTTCGTCTCCGCCAGCGACGCGAGGTCCCCCACGACCACCGGCACACCCGGCAGCCCGGCCGCCGCGGCCCGCTCCGCGCTGCGCGCGTGCAGCACCACGTCATGCCCGAGCCGCAGCAGCTGCTCCGCGGTCTCCAGCCCGATCCCGTCCGTCGACCCTGTCACCAGTACCCGTGCCATACCAGGCATTCTAGGATCGGCCGGTGGCTGACTTCGTCCGGCGGTACTTCCGCGGACCTCACCTGGTGTGGGCGAAGGCGACCAGGCTCGTCGCCGACGACGACCGTGGCCTGCTGCTGTGGCTGCCCGAGGGCGCCGAGTTCGCATGCCGGGTCGACGCGGACGGACGGCCGCTGCGGGCCGCGCCGACCGTGGAGGCCTACGGCGCGGCGCCGCTCGCGACCCGGACGTGGCGCGGCTACGACGTCCTGTTGCTGCACCCGCCCGGCGCCGCGCACTCGGTGTGGTGGTTCTTCGCCGGCGGTGAGTTCGCCGGCTGGTACGTCAACCTGGAGTCCCCGGCGGTCCGCCGCGGCGGCGGGATCGACGTCGTCGACCACCACCTCGACATCGACGTCGCCCCGGACCGGCGCTGGCGGTGGAAGGACGAGGACGAGTTCACCGACTGCATCGGCCGGCCCGGCTTCTGGAGCGCCGAGCAGGCCGCGGCGATCCGCGCCGAGGGCGAGCGGGTCGCCGCGGCGGTCGAGGCGGGGCGCTTTCCGTTCGACGGCACCTGGTGTGACTTCACCCCGGATAGCTGGCCGCTGCCGAAGCTACCCGCGGAAGGTGCGGCGTAGGTCGGCAGGTTCATGGCGCTTCCAGCGCGATGATGCGGGCGAGGGCGGGCTGGGTGAGCTGCTCCGTCGCCGTCAGCGCGGTCAGCCGCATCGGCCCGCGCCGCGACAGTGCGCTGAACCTGAGCCGCTGCGCCACCGGCGGCCGGATGAAAAGGCTGTTGAAGTGCTCGATGAGCGCCTTCATCATGCGCGGTGTGGATGCACACACACTCACGGGCCAGCTCCGCCGCGGCCGTGGCCTCGGCCTGCGCCGCGCGCTGTCCGACGGTGGCGCGGAGGCGGTCGAGGCGGTCTACGGGTGCTGTGTCGACGACCCGCGCGATGACCGTTCGACCGAGGAGCGCAGCTGGTACCTGCTGCGCCTGGCCCGCGCGCTGCGGCTGGACAGCGCCCCGATCGCCGCGCACCTCCTGGCGCCGGTCGCGGAGACCGACGAAGACGATTGCCGCATCGGGCTGGCCGCCGACGTCCTGGCCGGCCTCGCCCGCGACGGCGACCCCCGCGCGCTGCAGGCGCTTCGTGCGTATGTCGTCGAGGGCCGGTACTGGTCGAGGGCGCTCGACGCCATGTGGGAGGAGGGCGGCGACGCGATGTGCGAGGGTCTCGCGCCGGCCGTGCTCGCCCGCGCCGACGACGACGAGCTGCGGTTCCACGTCGAGATCGACGACGGGCCGTGGTCGGCGTGGGCCGCGGGCGAACCCCGGATCCGGGCACTGCTCGACGCCGAGAGTCCACGTTCGGGCGGCGGCGGCGCCTGGTGGCCACTGCGGGAACTGCCGGACGCGCGGCTGATGGCGCTGGTCGAGGCGGACGGCCCGGCCGCCCGCACGCAGGCGATGCGGGAGCTCGGCCGGCGCGGCGATCCTGTGCTGCTCGATCTGGCCGAGGACCCCGCGATGCGCAACGTGGCCGGCGGAGTGCCGGGGCTGTGGGCGGTGCTGGACCGGCTCGGTGCCGGGGCGCTCGACCGGGCGCGCGGCTGGGCGGCGAGCGACGATCCGGACCTCGCCGGGCAGGGCGTGAGGGTCCTCGCCGAGCACGGCACCGCGCAGGACGTCCCCGCGCTCCTCGCGGACCTGACCGCGATGGCCGAGCAGCGGGAGTGGTGCGGTGCCGAGACGCCCGCGCGCGGGCTCGGGCGGCTCGGGGCCGCGGAGGCCGTGCCGACGCTGCGGTTCCTGTGGAAGGAGACCACCCACTCGTACGCGCGGGGCGACTACCTGGCCGGGCTCCTCGGCGCCGCCGGGGCCGGCGCGGCGGAGCTCCTCGTCGAGGCCGCCGACGACTGCGAGGAGCGCGTCCGCGAGTACACCAGCGGAACAGCGCAGTCGTAGACGTAATGCCTATCATGCCGGTAGGATTCGGTGGGATGAGCCGGTGGGGTGGTCGTGCGGGAAAGCTGGCGCCGGGGCTGCTGTTCGTGGCGGCGATGGTGGCGCTGTTCCAGCGGTGGGAGGTGGTGTTCTGGGTGTGCGCGGGAGCGACCGTGCTCAGCCAGTACACCACCATCCACCGCGACTGAGCCGGTCCGCTACGGCGCTGACGAACGGATGACCGGCGACGCGACCACGTCACCCTGGGACGGTGCGACGCGGTCGCCGGAGGGCGCGCCGGGGCTCGGCGAAAGCGAGTGCGAAAGCGATCGCGCAGGCGATGGCGACGACGACGGGGACGACGGGGACGACGGGGACGACGGGTTGGACGAACCGGACGGCGATGGCGGCACCACGGTCGGGTGCTGCGGTGCCGGGCCGGTCGGCCGGAGCGTGATGACCGCGACGGCCACCAGCAGCAGCGTCGCGGCGACCCAGGCGGTGCGTCGCAGGAGCATGGGCGCCGGGCTGCGCGACGGAAGTGCGGTCGGGGGGAGCGCCGGTCGCAGCCGGTCCGGGGTGACCCGGGTTGCCTGTGCGGCGAGTGCGGAGCGCAGGCGCTGTTCGAGGTCGGTGTTCATCGTCGGGCCTCCGACAGGGCGTCGCGCAGGATCGTCAAGGCACGGTTGGCGGTCGACTTCACGGTGCCGCGGGACACGTGCAGGGCCTCGGCGATCTCCCGCTCGGACAGCTCCGACCAGTACCGCAGGACCACCACCTGGCGCTGCCGGACGGTCAGTCGGGCCAGGGCCGCGAGCAGCTCCTGGTCCTCCCCCGGCAGCAGGGCCTCGTCCTCGGCGGCCGGCGCGGGTGACGCCGGCGGTGGCACGTAGGCGCGGGCGCTGCGGCGCCGGCGCAGGACCGACCGTGACGCGTTCATCACGCCCGCGGTGAGGTACGCGTGCGGGTCGGCGATCGCGCGCAGGTCCGCCCCGTGCCGCTGGTACAGCGCGGCGAACACGTCCTGGACGACGTCCTCGGCGGTGGGCAGGTCGTCGACCATGAGGACGGCCAGCCGCACCAGGCTGAGCCGCCGCGCGTGGTACAGCTCGTTGATCGCCGGCGGGCCCTCCCGGGGCGGGGTGCCCCGGGAGGTGGCCGCGCCGGACAGCACCGAGCGCAGCACGCGCAGCAGCGGCCAGGGCAGGCGGAACGTCAGCGTCATGGTGCTCGCAGGTCAGGGGACGGGCACGCGACGATACCGCGGAGGCGGGCCGGGGTCACCGGAGCGGCACCGGCGACGGCACGATCGACGACGACCGCGGCACGGGCGACGGCACGGGTGACGGCAGGGCCGGTGACGGCACGACCGACGATGACCGCGGCACCGGCGACGGCAGGGCCGAAGCCGACGCCGGCGACGGCACGACCGACGGCACCGGCAGGGCCGGCGACGGCACGACCGACGGCGCCACCGACGACGGCACCGGCGACGGCACCACGGCCGGTGGCGGCGGGGCGTCGTCGGCGAACGCGACGGCGGACACAGCGCCGATCGTGGCGACGGCGGCCGCGCACACGACGTAAACAGCGGAACGGACCTTCAGGGGCATCGCGGCACTCCAGTGGACGAGGTACAGCTTTCGCAGCGATAGACGCACGACGCCACTGGAGGTTGGCTCCGCAATGGTGACCTGGATCACACCTAGGACCAGCTGGTCGCCGACCAGTCGTCGCTGGACCAGGTGCGGCCCGACCAGGTGCCCGCGGACCAGGTGCGGCCCGACCACGTGCGGCCGGTCCACGCGGGATCGGTCCACGTCGCGCCGGTCGCCCACGGGGTCACGGCCCAGGTCGCCGGGGCCCACGTCTTCGACGCCCACGACGTGCCGGTCCAGCCGTCACCGGCGATCTTGAAGCCCATCCACGTGCCGCCGGACCAGGAGGACTGGGTGGCGGCCTTCGCGGCCCACTGCGGTGCGGCCAGGGCGCCCCAGACGGAGCGTTCGCCGGACAGCGGGGTGTTGTCGAGGACGACGTGGCTGGTGCCGCGGGACAGCTCGAACGTGCCGTTGCCGCTGGACGTGTTCCACGTCGGCTTCGCGACGGCGGTGCCGGTGCGGGCGAGCGCGCCGTTGACGTTGAGCTCCAGCAGGCCCATGGTGCCGGCCTTGCCGGTCGGCAGGAAGGTGCCGCCCTTGATCAGCCACTCCTTCACCTGGTCGGGGGTGGCGGACGGCTTGGACTGCAGCACGAGGGCCGCCGCCGCGGAGACGACCGCGGTCGCCTGCGAGGTGCCGCTGCCCTTGAACAGGGTGGTGCCGACGCGCGCGGACGGGTAGGTGTTGTCGATGTTGGAGCCGGGGTCGCGCAGCGACGCGATCGAGGTGCCCGGCGCCAGCAGGTCGACCTGGTTGCCGCCGGTGGACAGGTTCGTGAACGTGGCGAGCGTGTCGTCCTTGGTCGCGTCGGTACCGTTCGTCGTGGTCGCCCCGACGGCGAGGACCCACTCGTCCATGGCGGGGTTGGTGAGCTTGGTGGTGCCGTTGCCGTTGTTGCCGGCGGCGGCGACGACCACGATGCCCGCCTGCCACGCCTTCTCCACCGCGAACTGCAGCGGGTCGGTCCAGTTCGGCGGGTTGCCGCCGGAGCCGTAGGACAGGTTGATGACGCGGATCGGGTTGGCGGGGTCGTCGTTGCGGTGCTTCACGACCCAGTCGACGGCGGCGATCATCTGGGTCACGTCGACCGCGCCCCGGGCCGTGCCGATCTTGATCGAGGTGAGCTTCGCCTGCGGCGCGAGGCCCTTCGTCCCCGACGCGGTGTCGTCGCCGACGATGATGCCGGCCATGTGGGTGCCGTGCCCGTAGGTGTCGAGGTAACGCAGGTTCGCCGCCTGCGACTCGAACGACAGGTCGGGGCCGTTGACGACCTGCGCCGCAGGCAGGCCCGGCACGGGCGCGACGCCGGTGTCGATGAGCGCGACGCCGACGCCCTTGCCGGTCAGCGCCGCGGCCGCGCCGGTGTCGGCGCCGATGATGGTGCGCACCTGGGCGAGGGTGGTCGCCGGGGAGCTGGTGTCGGCCGTCGAGGCCCAGGAGCTGGACCAGCCCCCGGTCGCGGCGGCCGGCGTCGCGGCGGCGCCGGCCGTCAACGCGACCGGCAGGGCCAGCGCGCCGGCCGTCAGGGCCAGCATGGTTCGTCTGCGAGTCACCAAGGTGCGCGCTCCAATCGCTTCGGCGGTCGCGTCCACGATCACCGCCCCGGAGTGGTCCTGTCACCGGCGGGAGTCGCGTTCCGCCCGCTCACCCGACACGGTCTGACCGACCCGCGTCCGACCGGCGGGTCGTGTTCGCGGGAAACCCTCAAGTCGTCCGCCGGGCCGCCGAAGCGCTACCGTCCTGCGGGTGGACGAGGTTGTTGCCCTGGCGAGTGAGCTGATCCGGTTCGACACCACCAACACCGGGTCGCCGGACGGCACCGGCGGTGAGCGGCTCGCCGCCGAGTACGTGGCGGAGCGGCTCGAGGACGTGGGCTACGAGACGACGTACGTCGAGTCGGGCGCGCCGGGCCGCGGCAACGTCTTCGCCCGCCTGCCCGGCAGCGACCCGTCCCGCGGCGCGCTCATGGTGCACAGCCACCTCGACGTCGTGCCGGCGGACGCCTCCGAGTGGTCGGTGCACCCGTTCTCCGGCGAGGTGTCCGGCGGGTACGTGTGGGGCCGCGGCGCCGTCGACATGAAGCACCTGGCGGCGATGAGCCTCGCCGTGGCCCGCCGGTTCCGCCGCGACGGGGTGGTCCCGCCGCGGGACATCGTCTTCGCGTACCTCGCCGACGAGGAGGCCGGCGGGGTGCACGGCGCCGGTTGGCTCGTCACCCACCGCCCCGACCTGTTCGACGGGGTGACGGAGGCGGTCAGCGAGGTCGGCGGCTTCTCCCTCACCGTGGCCGACGGGGTCCGTGCGTACCTCGTCGAAACCGCGGAGAAGGGCGTCGGCTGGCTCAGGCTGTCCACCCGCGGCACCCCCGGGCACGGCTCGCTGCTGCACACCGACAACGCCGTCTCCCGGCTCGCCGCCGCGGTCGCCCGGCTCGACGCGCACGAGTTCCCGCTGGTGCTGACCCCGCCGGTGCGCGACTTCCTCGCCGGGGTGAGCGAGCTGACCGGCGTCCCCTTCTCCGAGGATGACCCGGCGGCCGTGCTCGGCCGGCTCGGGTCCGTCGCCCGCATGATCGGCGCGTCGCTGCGGGACACCGCGAACGTCACCATGTTCACCGCCGGCTACAAGGACAACGTGGTCCCGTCGACCGCGTCCGCCATCTTCGACTGCCGGATGCTGCCCGGCCGCGAGGAGGCGTTCCTGAGCGAGGTCGACGCCGTCGTCGGGCCCGGTGTCAGCCGCGAGTGGAAGAGCATGCCGCCCGTGCAGACCACGTTCGACGGCACGCTGGTCGACGCGATGACCGCCGCGCTGGTCGCCGAGGACCCTGACGCGCGCCTGCTGCCGTACATGCTGTCGGCCGGCACCGACGCGAAGTCCTTCCAGCGCCTCGGCATCCGCAACCTCGGCTTCGCCCCGCTCCGCCTGCCGCCGGACCTCGACTTCACCGCGCTCTTCCACGGCATCGACGAGCGTGTCCCGGTCGACGGCCTCCTCTTCGGCACCCGCGTCCTGGACCGCTTCCTGCGAATGTGTTGACCGGGGCTGGGTAGGGTGGCCGCATGTCGGTGCTCGTCGCGTTCAGTGTCACCCCGCTCGGCTCGGGTGAGGAGGTCGGTGCCCTCGTCGCGGAGGCCGTCCGGGTCGTGCGGGCATCGGGCCTGCCCAACCGGACCGACGCCATGTTCACCGCCGTCGAGGGCGAGACCTGGGACGAGGTGATGGCCGTCGTCAAGGCCGCGGTCGAGGCGGTCCACGCCAAGTCCCCCCGCACCTCCACCGTCATCAAGGTCGACTGGCGCGAGGGCGTGACCGGCGCCCTCGACAAGAAGGTCGCCAGCGTCGAGCACCACCTCGCCGGCCTCGAGTAGGGCGCCCGGCCCCGCTACACGGAGCAGTCCGCGAGGTCGCGGAGGGTCCTGATGACCGGGCCGGGCCAGGTGGGGTCGGTGTCCTTGTGCTCGACGGTGCGCACCACGCGCATGCCGACCGCGGCGGCACCGGCCAGCTCACCGTCCGCGCCGTCGCCGACGTACACGCAGTCGGCCGGATCGGCGCCGAGCGCGGCGGCGGCGGCCAGGTAGATGCGCGGGTCGGGCTTGCCGACGCCGAGGACGCTGGAGAAGACGGCGACGTCGAAGCGGGGCGCGAGCACGCACGCCGGCCAGGCCTCGGCGGCCTCCGAGGTGGCGTTGCTCACCAGCGCCAGGCGCGCTCCTCCGGCCCGCAGCGCGTCCAGGGCCTCGAGGGTCGCCGGGCCGGCGGCGTCCAGGACCCGCCGCGCGAGGGCCCGGCGGTGCGCGGCGGCACGGGCGACGGCGTCCTCGGCGGGGGTGACGCCGAGCCGGCCCGCCAGGATGTGGATCGTCTCCTCGACGCTCCAGCGGGTGAGCCGCTCGTCCCAGGTGTCGCGGTACGCCTGCCGCAGCGCCGACGGGTCGACCCCCACCATCTCGGCCATCTCGCCGACGACCCGGTCGCGCTCGCCGTCGGCGCCGTCGACCAGCGTGTGGAAGAGGTCGAACACCAGGAACCGGGGCAGCATGCCAGGCACGCTAACAGCAACCGCGACCGCGGCATCGCCGCAGTGCTGTGAATCGATGCACGTTCCCTTGAATCCCGGGCCGGTGGGCGGTTGGCTCGGCGGATGGGGCGGATCGCGTACGACGACAGGGAAGCGGCGGCGTTCGAGGCGAACCGGCACCTGAGCGAGGCGAGCCTGGACGCGTGGCGGGAGGCGGTCGGGCGGCACGTCTCGCCACGGCCCGGGCAGCGGCTGCTGGACCTCGGCTCCGGCACGGGCAGCTGGGCGCGGGCGTTCACGCAGTGGTTCCCCGGCGTCGAGGTCCTGGCGGTGGACCCGTCGGCGGCGATGCGGGCCCGGTCGCTGCACCGGCCGGTGGTCGAAGGGCACGCCGCCCAGCTGCCGGTCGGGGACGGGACCGTCGACGCGGTCTGGGTGTCGACGGTGATCCATCACGTGCCCGACCTGGCGGCCGCGGCGCGGGAGCTGCGGCGGGTCCTGCGCCCGGGCGCGCCGCTGCTGATCCGGTCCGTCTTCGCCGGCCGGCACGACGGGCTCGCGCTGGTGCGGTGCTTCCCGGAGGCCGCCGAGGTGCTGGACACGTACCCGAGCGTGGCGGACGTCGAGGCGGCGTTCCGGGACGGCTTCCGCACCGTCGCCCTCGAACGGGTCCCGCAGACCACGGCGCCGTCGTGGCGGGAGGCGGCACAGGCCCTGCGCCGCGACGCGCACACCCCGCTGAAGCTGATCAGCGACGAGGCATACGCGGCGGGCCTGGCCCGCCTGCGGCGGTTCGCGGAGACCGAGCCCGGCCCGGTCGTCGACGCGCTCGACCTGCTCGTGCTGGCCTAGTCCCGGAGGTCCAGCAGCCGCGCCACCGCACGCGCCGCGCGGGCCGGGGCGGACGGGTCGCGGCGCAGGCGGTGCGCGGCGTGCAGCGCCAGCATGATGCCGGTCAGCTCGAAGACCACCTGCTCGGGATCCCGCGCCACCTCGCCGTCCGCCTGGCGCGCCTGGTGCAGCAGCTCGCGGTGCCAGCGGTCGGCGGCGCCGGCGATCGCGTCGCGGACCGGGCCCGGCCGGTCGTCGAACTCCGGGCCGGCCGCCATGAAGAAGCAGCCGCCCGGCGGCCTGTCACCGGTCAGGTAGCGCAGCCAGGACCCCGCGACGGCGCGCAGCCGTGGCAGCCCGGCCGGGGCCGCGGCCACGGGCTCCCACACGTCGCGCCAGAACTCGTCGGCGGCCAGCTCGACGACGGCGAGCTGCAGGGACTCCTTGTCGCCGAAGTGGCCGAGGACGCCGGACTTGCTCATGCCGAGGTCGGTGGCGAGCCGGCCGATCGTGAGCCCTTCGAGGCCCTCGACGGAGGCGACGTCGACGCCGTGCCGGATGATGCCGGCCCGCGTCAGGCGGGCCTCGGCGAGAGTTCGACGAGGACTCATCACACCACTATAGCGTCCGACCGTTCGGACGCTATTCTCTGCCGATGCGACTCCTCCGGCTGCTGTTCTCGCTCATGTACCGCCCACGCGTCGAAGGGCTCCACCTCGTGCCAGAGCGCGGCGCGGTCATCGTCGCGGCCAACCACCTGTCGTTCTACGACAGCGTCGTCATCCCGCTGGTCGTCCCGCGCCGCGTGGTGTTCCTCGCGAAGGCCGAGTACTTCGAGCGCGGCCGGCTGCGCCGCTGGTGGTTCCGCGCCACCGGGGCGGTCCCGGTCCGCCGTGGCGACGGCCGGGCCGCGCAGGGCGCGCTCGACGCGGCCGTAGAGGTCCTCGCGGGCGGCGGCGCCTTCGGCATCTACCCGGAGGGCAGCAGGTCGCGGGACGGCCGCCTGTACCGTGGCCGCACCGGCGTCGCGTGGCTGGCCCTCACCTCGGGTGCGCCCGTCGTCCCGGTCGCGCTGGCGGGCACCGGTGCGCTGCCCCGCCGGACGCGGATCACCGTGCGCTTCGGCGAGCCGCTGCACTGCACCGGGCTGCCCGGCGACCCCCGGGCCCGCCGCGCCGCCACCGACGAGATCATGGCCGCGATCGGCGCCCTGTCCGGACAGGACCGCGCCGACCGGTACAACACCCACCCCGGCGGCACCGGAACGCCCTCGGCAGCGAAGGGGAGCGTCAGCAGCCCTTGAGGATCAGGCGGAGCGAGCGGCGCGCGTGCACGAACCACACCGCGACCAGCTCCCGCGCCACCTCGGCCCGGGACTGCGGGGGGTCCTGCACGCTCCAGCTGCTGATCACCACCATGCGTCCGAGTCTGGGCGGCGCGGATTGCCGGACGGTAGCCACCGCGAACGCCGGCGGGTGCATCCGGCGACGGACAATGGGGACATGGCACGCTTCAGCGTCACGCTCGACGTCGCCGCGCCCGCCGGGCGGGTGTGGGCGGCGCTGGTCGACTGGCCCAGGCACGGCGACTGGGCGCCGCTGACGTCGGTGCGGGTCGTGACGCCGCGCCCCGACGGGATCGGCGCCACGTTCGTCGCGCGCTCCGGCATCGGCCGGGTCGGGTTCGACGACCCGATGACCGTGGCCGTGTGGCGCCCGCCGGCCGGTGACGAGCCCGGCGACGAGCCCGGCCGGTGCGACGTCGACAAGTCCGGCCGGGTGATCCACGGCACGGCGGCCTTCGACGTGATCCCGCTGCCCGGCGGCCGCAGCCTGGTCGTCTGGCACGAGGACGTGACGGTGATGCCGCACGCGCTGACCAGGCGGTTCCCGTTCGTCGTGACGGCGGTCGGCAGGATCGGGTTCCGCCGGGCGCTGCGCGCCATGGCCCGGGAGGTCGAGCGCGCTCCCGTCCCGGGCCGGTGACCGGCGTCAATAGCGGAACGTGTGGACCAGGTCCGTCAGCTCGCCGGACATGCGGGCCAGGTCGACGGTCGCCTGCTCCGACTCGGTCACGCCGGTGCTGGTCAGCCGGGCCGCCTCGGCGACACCCGTGATGTTCTGGGCGATCTCGCCGGTGCCGGCGGCCGCCTCCGTCACGCTGCGGCTCATCTCCGACGTGGTCGCGGTCTGCTCCTCCACGGCCGACGCGATCGTGGTCTGGAAGTCGCTGATCCGCGCGATGACCGCCGACACCTGCTCGATCGCGGCGACCGCCCCGCTGGTGTCGTCCTGGATCGCCTGCACGCGCCGGGAGATGTCCTCCGTGGCCCGGGCCGTCTCCTGCGCCAGGTCCTTGACCTCCGAGGCGACGACCGCGAAGCCCTTGCCGGCCTCGCCCGCGCGGGCCGCCTCGATCGTCGCGTTCAGGGCCAGGAGGTTCGTCTGCTCGGCGATCGACGTGATGACCTTGATGACGTTGCCGATCTCCGCGGACGAGTCGCCGAGCCGGCTCATCGTCGCGGACGTCTGCTCGGTGATCTGCACGGCCTCGTTGGCGACGCGGGCGGCCTCGCTGGCGTTCTGCGCGATCTCGCGGATCGACGCGCCCATCTCCTCGCTGCCCGCCGACACGGTGTCGACGCTGCGCGACACCTCCTCCGCGGCCGCGGCGACCGTCTGTGCCTGCGCCGAGGTCTGCGCCGCCGACGAGGCGATCCTCGTCGCCACGCCCGACATCCGCTCCGACGCCCCGGCGAGCCGGCCCGCGGACCCGTCGATCGTCGACACCGTCTGCCGTAGCCGCGCCGTCGCCGTGTCCAGCGCCCGGCCCATCTGCCCCGGCTCGTCCCGCGACGTCAGCCCCGTCGTGCGGGTCAGGTCCCCTTCGGCGAGCCCCTCACAGACCGCCTTCACCCGCTGCAGCGACCGTACGATGCCGCGCGCCACGAACAACCCGAGCGCGAGCGCGCCGACCATCCCGATGCTGAGCAGCACGATCGCCATCGTCCGGTTCGACTCGTAGGAGTCGCGGGCCGCCTTCGCGGAGGCCGCCGCCGCGCCCGCCTCCGCGCTCTCCAGCGTGTCAAGGTCCTTGTTGATGATCGCGAACACCGGCGCCACCTGGGTGTTCCGCACGTCCAGCCACGCCGCCATGTCGCCCTTCACGCCGTTCGGCAGCTGGACCGTCTGGCCGATCTGGACGAACTTGTCCCAGCTCGTCTTCAGCTCGTCGATGGTCGCCGTGTCGCCCGCCGGCCCGCTGGCCCGGTACGCCGTCAGCGCCGCGGCGAACTTGTCGACGTCGTTGGTGAAGTCCTGCTCGTACTGCTTCTGGTTGGTCGGGTCCCCGTGCGAGATCGCATGGTTGGCCAGGTCGACCCGGGTCTGCGCCGCCGCCAGCCGGATCATGCCGACCGCGCTCGTACGCGCCACGTTCTCCCGGTAGATCTGCTGCGCGGCATCGCTCGCGCCGCCGAGGGCCGACACCGCCAGCACCCCGTTGACCAGAGCCACCAGCACCGCGACCAGTACAGCCGCGACAATCCTGACGTTCACACTCAGATTACGCAGAGCCACGCTTCCACGTTAGGGACGAGACACCCGCCGCGAATGAGACTTCCTCAGATTCGCGCCGTTCGCGCCGCGTGCGGCGTGACCAGGTTCCCTGGCGGGTGCGGTCGGGGTGGCCCGGGCTCGGGGGCCTGGCTGACTGGTCCCGCGCTCAGGCGCCCGGCACGCCGTCGACCAGGAGCACCACGCCCTCGGTGGCGGCGACCCGGTCCTTGGAGATCTCCTGGTACTCCGGCGAGCCCGCCCACCGCTCGAACGCGGCCCGGTCCTCGAACGCCATCAGGATCAGCTTGTCGTGCGGCCACGCGCCCTCGACGACGGTCGCCCGCTCGTCGGCGGCGAGGAGCCGGCCGCCGTACTGCTTGAGGACGGGCATGAACCGGGAGACGTACCGCTCGTACCGCGGCCGGTCGTGGACGGAGATCTGGGCGATGGCGAAGACTGTCACGTGATCATCTCACCGGCCCGTGCCCGCGTCCGCGCTCACTCTGTCGGCAACGTGACCGCCAGCAGCGCCCCGCCGTCGGGGGTCAGCGCGTAGTCGAGCCGCTCGACGCACTCGTCGTACACCGCCAGTCCCACGGCCCTTTCGTGGGGGATGTCGGGGGCCTCGCCGCCGAGCCGGTGCCATCGCAGCGCCGGATCCTCCGCCGGTACCGACTGGGCCGGGCCGACCGCGCACAGCGCCGCCAGCAGGACGATCGGCGACAGGTCGGCGACCGCCAGGGTCGCGTCGTCGTCCATGGCGGCGGCCACCTCGGCCGGGTCGGGCAGCAGCAGGTCCAGGTCGACGACCGGGCGCCAGCCTTCCGCGGCGACCTCCAGCGCGAACGCGCGCGCCGCCGCGACGACCCGTTCGGGCGCTCCGAGCTCCTCGAACGCCTCGACCCGTGCCACCGCCCGCGCGAGCGTCGCGGGCCCGACGGTCCGCTGCTCCAGCAGCGCGTCGAGGAGGCCCGGCAGCCGCTCGCGGACGTACCGCTGGAGCATCCCGGTCCGGGACGGGCCCGGCTCGACCGACCCGCCGGTGACGACCCACCGCTGCGCCAGCGCCTCCCGCACGGCGGCGTCGAGCGCCCCGACCTCGGCCGCGCCGACGGGGAACACGTGCGCGCCCGGCGGGAACACCCCGTGCACCTGGCCCGACGCGTCGACGCAGAAGGTATCGCCGCTCCCTGTCACGCGTACGGCTCCCGCGCCGCGACGTCCCGCAGCCATGCGGGCCGGTGCCCCTTGATCCGGTCCTTGACGCCCCAGTCGCACGTCGGCCCGGTCCGCGCGTCGATGTCGAGGGTCGTCGGCTCGCCCGCGGCGTCGCGCTCCAGCTCGGCGGCGTAGTCGAGCAGCAGCTGCCGCCACGACGGGGCGAGGACGTCCCACATGGCGCACTCGACGTCGACCCGCACCACCTGCCCGACCGTGCCCCCGGGCGCGGGGTCCAGGTCGAGGTACCACAGCACGTCCCCGTTCAGGTCGCCGATGAGGACGGTGCGCTCCCCGCCGACGACCGGCCGCACCGCCCCGCGCAGGTGCAGCGAGCCCTCGTCGATGTGGTGCGCCCAGGCGCCGGGCTCGTCGAGCTCCGGGTCGGGATCCGCGCAGTCCCACCACTCGCGGGTCCGCCCGACGAGGTCGTCCGTGCCGTACAGCTGGTACAGCGGCATCGGGCTGGGCATCCCCCAGGTCGTTCCATTGTGGACGAGCAGGCTCGCCTTGAAGTCCTCCGGCAGCGCTTTCTGTAACGCCGCCTCGACGGCCTCGACCGCGGCGCCGTCCGCCGGTCCGGGCAGCAGCTCCAGCGCCGCCGGCAACACCCGCCCCAGCGCCGCCTCGATCCGCCCCCAGGCCGCCACGATCTCGTCGTCCACCATCGCCCCCGATCCGCGGCCGTCGCGCGACCGGGCGAATCTTACTCAGCAACCGGCCCGCAACGCCGATGTATCGGGTGGATCGGGTGGTGCGCCCGTGGCGTCGGTGTGATGGGGGACCAGATGGGCATGTTCGCCGACCTCGGCATCGTGCAGAAGATCGGGGTGCTGTGCGCCGCCGGCGTCGTCATCTCGGCGACCACCGGCGGCGTCGGGATCGTCGCGCAGGTGACGCTCGCCGAGCAGGCCGAGATCGTGCGGGACCTGCAGGAGGCCAGCGGGCTCATGCACCACCTGGACACGCGCGAGGCGGAGCTCAAGGTCGACGCGTACCGGGCGCTCGCGGAGAAGGACGTCGCACCGATCATCGAGGACCTGCCCGGCGACCAGGCCTCGGTCACCGACACCCTCGCCGAGCTGGACGTGTTGTCGTTGCCGGCCGATGTACGGGCGGCCGTCGAGGACATCAAGGCCGACGCCATCAAGTTCAACGACTTCATCGGCACGTTCGTCCGGGACGCCCAGAAGGACCAGGCCTCGGTGCAGGCGCGGGAACCGGAGATCGCCGAGCGCAACCACGCGGTCGACGACAAGCTCGGCGCGCTGCAGGACAGCATCGACGCGCACGTGAAGGAGGAGCGCGCCACGATGGTCACGGCGCAGACCACGGCCCGGTGGGCGACGGTCGGCGTGATCCTGATCGGGGTGGTGTTCCTGCTGCTGCTGTCGGTGCCGGTCATCCGGGCCATCGGCGGGCCGGTCCGCCGGGTCAGGGCGGTGCTCGAGGCGCTCGCCAAGGGCGACCTCACCCACCGGGCCCAGATCAAGGGCCGGGACGAGATCGGGCAGATGGCCGCGCACCTGGACGCCGCGCTGGACAGCATCAGCCGGTCGATCCGGGAGGTCAGCACCAGCTCCGACACGCTCGCCGCGGCGTCGCAGAGCCTGTCGCAGGTCAGCGACGGCATCTCGGGCGCGGCCGAGACGTCCAGCCGGGAGATGCACGGCGCGTCGGACGCCTCGGGCGAGGTGTCGCGGCACGTCAACGCGATCGCCGCCGGCGCGGAGGAGATGGGCGCCTCGATCCAGGAGATCGCCCGCAACGCCGCGAACGCCGCCGGGGTCGCCAGCGGCGCGGTCCGCGAGGCCGCCGCCGCGAACGACAAGGTCGACCAGCTCGCCGCCTCGTCCGACGAGATCGGCTCGGTGCTGAAGCTGATCACGTCGATCGCCGAGCAGACGAACCTGCTCGCGCTCAACGCGACCATCGAGGCCGCCCGGGCCGGCGAGTCGGGCAAGGGCTTCGCCGTCGTCGCCAACGAGGTCAAGGAGCTCGCGCAGGAGACCGCGAAGGCGACCGGGGACATCCACCAGCGCGTCACCGCGATCCAGGCCGACACCGCCGCCGCGGCCGACGCGATCCGCAGGATGGGCGACGTCGTCGAGGAGATCAACCAGTACCAGGCGACGATCGCCTCCGCCGTCGAGGAGCAGTCGGCGACGACCGCGGAGATGAGCCGCTCGGTCGCGGAGGCGGCCACCGGCGCGGACAGGATCGCCGGCAGCATCTCCGGCGTCGCCACCGCCGCGGCCACCACCACCCGCGGTGTCGCCGAGGCGCAGAGCGCCGCCGCCGGCCTGGCCCAGATGTCCCAGGACCTGCGCCAGCTGGTCGGCCAGTTCCGGCTGTAGCCCGGATGAGGGTCGCATGTATCTGAGCGGCCCCCCGCGGTCTCTTGTCGTCGGAAGGACGAGTCACGGAGGTCGCGATGCCGTTCAACCTTGAAGGCGCCGGGCACTGGTACCGGCTGGCGGGGCTGCCCGAGCCGCACCACAGCGACCCGCCGCTGCTCGTCGCGTCCGGCGCGGACGTCGCCGAGACGGTCGCCTGGTGCAACGCGCGCCTCGCCGACCTCGGCTCCGGGTGGCGGGTGGAGCCGGAGGACGGACCGGCCACGCGCCCCGTCGTGACGGCGCTGGTGGTCCGGCGGCCCGAGCTGTCGCTGCCGGACGAGCCCGTGCTGTCCGTCAGTGACGTACTGGCGCTGCTGAAGCTCCGGACCGGGCCATCGCCGTGGCCCGGTCCGGTCCTGGCCGTGGGGTCGTTCGGGTTCGACAACCCGGGGCCGAAGCCCGGCGCGGTCCGGCAGACGGGGCCGCTGCCCGAGCTGGCCGCGCTCGTCGGCGGGCCGCTGGGCCGGATCCCGGTCACCGCGTCCCTGCCGCCGCCGGCCCGCCGCCCGCTGTCGGCGCTGCCGGGCGGCCGGCGGCCCGTGGTCGCGCTGCTGGACACCGCGCTGGACCCGCACGCGCCCGGCCGGCCCGCACCGTGGCTCGGCGACCCGGACCCGGGCCCGGACGGTGTCTGGGCCGACGCCGGCCAGTACGGATGGCGGCGCGGCCCGGCCCGGCTCCGGCCGCCGGAGACCGCGTCCTTCCGCAGCATGCCGAAGTGCTTCGGGCACGGCACGTTCTCCGCCGGGCTGATCCGCCAGGTCGCCCCGGACGCGCGGATCCTGTCCGTCCCCGTGGTCGACGACGACGGCACGACCCACATCGACCAGCTCATCAACGCGTTCGGCTGGCTGCACGAGCAGCGGACCGCCGACCCCACGTTCGTCGACGTGGTGTGCTGCCCCATCACCGTCACCGCCAACCTGCCCGACGACGCCCTCGTGCTCGGCTGGCTGCGGGCGGTGCTCGGCGCGCTCGGCGGGGCGGGCGTGCCGGTCGTGGTGCCCGCGGGCAACGACGGCTCACCGGTGCCGACCTTCCCGGGCGCGTTCACGGCGCTCTCGGTCGCCGGCACGCCGGACGTCCCGGTGGTCACCGTCGGCGCGCTCAACCCGGACGGCAGCGACGCCTACTACAGCAACCACGGCGACTGGGTGCAGGTCCGCCGGCCGGGATCGGCGCTGATCAGCCTGATGCCGGTGTGGGACGGCGACGAGCAGCCACCGGTCCGCGGCTCGGCGGGCGTCGGCGTCGACCCCGACGCCTTCCGCGGCTGGGCCCGGTGGAGCGGCACGTCCTTCGCCTGCGCGCTGCACGCCGGCGAGCTGGCCGCCTTATGAACACCCACGTGGAGGAGGCGCAGGCCGACCGGTACACGCGACTCGCCGGCTGCCTGGAGCGCGCCCGCGGCGGCGACCGGGAGGCCCTCAGGGAGGTCGTCGTCGAGCTGAACCCGACGCTGTGGCACGTGGCGAGGGCCGCCGGCCTGCCGCCCGACGAGGCCGAGGACGTGGTGCAGGCGACGTGGCTGGCGTTGCTGCGCCATCTGGACGGCATCCGCTCACCGCAGTCGCTGACCGGCTGGCTCGTGTCGACGACCCGGCACGGCGCGTGGCGGGCCCGCCAGCGCCTGCACGGCAGGCCCGCAGGCGACCCCGACGCGCTCGTCGAGCTGGAGGACCCGGCACCCGGGCCGGTCGACCAGGTCCTCACGGACCAGCGGGACCGCGTCCTGCTGCGGCACTTCGCGGAGCTGCCGGAGCGCTGCCGGCGGCTGCTGCGCATCGTCGCCACCGTCCACCGCCCCGACTACACCGAGGTCGGCGAGGCGCTGCTGATGCCGCGCGGCTCGATCGGCCCGACCCGCGGCCGCTGCCTGAACAAGCTGCGCGACCTCCTCCTCGCCGACGCCGCCTGGGACCCGACATGGACGAACTGACCCTCCTGCGCCTGCTCGCCGGCGCCCTCGACCGCACCGACCCGCCACCGGCCGGGCTCGACGACCGTGTCATGTTCGCCCTCGAAGTCGACGCCGTCGACACGGAGATGGCCTGGCTGGAGCGCGAGGTCCTGACCGGCTCCGGCGCCCGGGCCAGCGAGCACAGCCGCACCATCACGTTCGACTCCGCCAGCCTCACCGTGATGATCTCGGTCGTCGAGCGGGCCGACGGCCGGGTCCGCCTCGACGGCTGGCTGGCCCCGCCCGGCCCGCTGCGGGTCGAGCTGCGGGTCGCCGCCCACCCCGACAGCGCCGTCCACGCGGGGGCCGACGGCCGGTTCGTCTTCGACAACGTCCCGCGCGGCCTGGCGCAACTGGTCGTCCAACCGCCGTCCGGCCCGACCGTCGTGACCCCCGCGCTCGCCCTGTGAGCACGGCAGACGCGCCGCGTCCCGCCGCTGCTTCGCTGGCTGCTGTTCCGCCTGTTGTGCCGCCTGTTGTTCCGGCTGCCTCGCCGGCCGTGCGTCCGGCTGCTTTGCCGGCGGCGCGTGGCCGTGGGGGGCCGGCCGTCGTCGTGGAGCGGGCCGCGGCGCTGCACGACCGGGGGCAGCGGGTCACCGCCGACATGCGTCCCGTCCAGGGTTCCAAGCTGCTCCGGGAGGGCCTGCGCCTGCTCGACCGGCTCCCCGCGGCTGACCAGGCCGGCGCCGCGACCGTCCGGGCGCGGCTGCTCGCGACGCTCGGCTACGCGGAGGTCGACCAGGGTCGCGTCGACGCCGGCCTGCGCCTGCTCGACGAGGCGGAGGCGCTGCTGCCACCGGACGGCCGCGGCGCCGTGTACGGCCAGCGCGGCGTCGTCCTCAGCCGCCTCGGCCGCGACGAGGAGGCGCTGCGGCAGTTCGACGCGGCCGTCGCCGCCCTGCGGTCCGGCGGCGAACCGGAGGCGCTCGCCCGCGCCCTGTACAACCGCGGCAACGTCCACATGGGACTGGCCCGGATGCGGGCGGCCCGCAACGACTTCCAGCGCGCCGTCCGAGTCGCCGAGCGGGCCGGCTTCGACCGCATCATCCCGATGGCCAGGCACAGCCTCGGCTACCTCGACCACCTCAACGGCAACATCCCCGCCGCGCTCGCCGTCTACCGGGAGGTGGCTCCGCGGTACCAGCTGAGCAAACCCGGCATGCTGCCGATCCTCGCACTGGACAGGGCGCGGGCGCTCACGGCCGCCGGGCTCTTCCGCGACGCCGAGCAGGAGCTGGTCTGGGCCGTCGCGCAGTTCCGGCGTCGGCGGACCGGCCAGGACTACGCGGAGGCGCAGCTCGCCCGTGCCGAGGCCGCCCTCCTGCGCGGCGACCCGACGGCCGCCCGCGACCTGGCGACCGTTGCGAGGGCCGCGTTTCTGCGTCGCGACAACCACCGCTGGGCCGCGCTGTCGCTGCTGCTGGTCCTGCGCGCCGAGCAGGCCGCGGGCCGCCCCGCCCTCACCGACCGCGCGACGGCCCTCGCGTCCACATTGGACGACCTGGGCCTGCGGGAGGACGCGACCGTCGCCCGCCTCGTCGCGGCCAGGTCATCAGGGACCCTCCCACCGCGGCCGCCACGATCCAGCCGCCTCGACACGCGGCTGCTGTGGCACCTCACCCGCAGCGAACTGCTCGACGCGACCGCCGCCGCCCGGCACCGGGAAGCCGGACTGCGGGAGCTGCAGCGGCACCGCGCCCGGTTCGGCTGCCTCGACCTGCAGACGGGCGCCTCCGCACACGGCCGCGACCTGGCCGCCGCGGGTCTGGCGGCGGCGGTCCGCGACGGCACGCCACGCGACATCTACCGCTGGTCCGAGCTCGCCCGCGCCCAGGCGATGCTCCTGCCGCCGGTCCGCCCGCCCACCGACCCGGCCGCGGCCGCCGCCCTAGAGGAGCTGCGCCAGGTCCGCGCCGTCCTCCGCCAGGCGGAGCTGGACGGCAGCGTCCGCCCCGCCACCCGGGACCGTCCCGGCCGCACACTGTCCGACCTGCGGCACCGGGAGACGGCCCTGCTGCGCACGATCCGCGAGCAGTCCTGGACCGTCTCCGGCCCCGGCACGGCGACCCGGCCCGCGTCGTTCACCGCCGTCCGTGCCGCCCTGGGCACCACCGCGATGGTCACGTACCTCCGCGACGGCCCGCGCCTGCTAGCACTGACCATTGTGGACGGCCACGCGACCGTCGTCCCGCTCGGCTCCTACGCCGCGGCCGCTGAATCACTGCTGCGCCTGCGCGCCGATCTCGACGCCGCCGCGGGCCGGTCCCTGCCCCCGAGGATGGCCGCCGCCCTGGCGACCGCCACCGCCGGCGACGCCACCACCCTGGCCGGCATCCTGCTCACCCCCGTCCTCGACCGCATCGCCGACCGCGCCCTCGTGGTCGTGCCGACCGGCGCCCTGGTGACCGTCCCGTGGGGGATGCTGCCCGGCTGCACCGGCCGTCCCGTCACCGTCACGCTGTCCGCGACGACGTGGCTCGCCGCCCGCTCCCGCCTGCCCCTCCCGGCTACTTCGGGCCTTGGCACCGACCGCGCCGCAGCAGCGCGTCATGCGATCGCCGCTCTGCACCACGCCGCGACGATGCCGGCCGGCTCGCCCACTGCCCATGCCACTGCGGCGCTGTCCGACTCGTCCGCTGCCCATGTGGCGGCGGCGCTGTCCGACTCGTCCGCTGCCCATGTGGCGGCGGCGCTGTCCGACTCGTCCGCTGCCCACGCGGTGGGGGTGCCGACCGACTCGGCCGCTGCATCTGCCGCGGCGGTGCTGGCTGTCTCGGCCGTCACCTCGGCCGCGATGCCTGGCAACGACCGCATCTCGGCGGAGAGCCATGCGATCGCCGCTCTGGACCGGACCGCGACGGCGCTGACCGGCTCGGCGCTGTCTGCGGGGCCTGGCAACGACCCCGCTTCGGGAGCGCCGCATGCGACCGCCGCCCTGGACCCGGCCGCGGCGGTGCTGACCGGTTCGGCTGCTGCCTCACCCGCGGCGGTGCTGACCGGCTCCGCTGCTGCCTCACCCGCGGCGGTGCTGACCGGCTCGGCTGCTGCCTCACCCGCGGCGGCGCTGACCGGCTCCGCCGCTGCTTCAGCCGCGGCGGCAGCGACCGGTTCGGCCGCTGCCCATGCCACGGCGGCGCTGATCGGCGTGGCCGTCACCTCCGCCACGGTGCTGCTCGCGGGCCCCGGAAACGACCGCGCCGAGGCTGAGATCCACGCGATCGCCGCCCTGGACCGCGCCGCGACCGCCCTCACCGGCGCGGCCGCCACCCCCGCCGCCGCACTGTCCGCCATGGACGGCGCCGGCATCGCCCATATCGCCGCGCACGGCCACCACGAGCCCGACAACCCGCTCTTCTCCGCCCTCGACCTGGCCGGCGGCCCGCTCATGGGTTACGACCTCCAACGTCTGACCAAACCCCCGACGATGGTCGTCCTGTCCGCCTGCGACCTCGGCCAGTCCGAGGTCCGCCCAGGCGACGAGACCCTCGGCATGGCCGCCGCCCTCCTCGCCACCGGCACCGCCACGGTCATCGCCAGCACCAGCCGCGTCGGCGACGACACCGCCATGGCCACGATGACGGCGTTCCACCGCCACATCCACGCCGGCGCCGACGCCGCGACCGCCCTCGCCGCCGCCACCAGGGACCACCCCGGCCCGTTCGTCTGCCTCGGCGCCGCCTGACCCGCACCCCGACCCACCGTTTCCCCGGGACCAGCGGATCAGGTCCCCACCGCGAGCGACCGGTCGGCGGATCCGCTCCCCGCCGCGTGCGGCTGGTCGGCGGATCAGGTCCAGCACCTCGGCGGCGTCGACGCAGCACCGCGGCCAGCTGTTGCCCGTCCAGCAGAAGAAGCCGGCACGCGAGACCATTGCAGCTCGTGCCATCAACGCCACCCAGACCGACACGCTCAGCCAGATCCCATGTCCATCAACGCCAGTCTCGGCGGCGGGTCGCATCATGTGCCGAACGGCATGATCTCGGCGTCATGGACGAGCAGCGCCACCTGCACGCGGTTGTTCAGCTCCAGCTTCGACAGCAGCCGCGACACGTGCCCCTTCGCGGTCGGCACGCTCATACCGAGCTCGGCGCCGATCTCCGCGTTGGTCAGCCCCCGCCCGAGCGCGGCCGCGACCTCCCGCTCCCGCTCGGTCAGCCCCGCGAGCCGCGCCCGTGCCCTGTCCCGCCGCGGCCCGGCATGCGGGTCCGCGACATGGTCGATGAGCCGCCGGATGACCGTGGGGGAGAGGATCGCGCCGCCGCCGGCAACGGTCCGCACCGCCTCGATGATCTCCCTCGGCGGCGTGTCCTTCAGCAGAAACCCACTCGCCCCGCCCCGCAGCGCCTCGAGCACATATTCATCCGCGTCGAACGTCGTCAACACCACCACCTGCGGCGCCCCCACCCGCCCCCGAATCCGCTGCGTCGCAACCAGCCCGTCAACGCGCGGCATGCGGATGTCCATGAGCATCACGTCAGGCCAGTGCGCCCCGGCAACGTTGACGGCCTCCGCCCCATCTCCCGCCTCCGCCACCACCTCGATGTCGGGGGACCCACCCATCAGGATGCGCAACCCCGCCCGCACGAGCGGATCATCATCCACGATCGCCAACCGAATCGGCCGCTCGCCCCGCCCCGCCTCGCCCGGCTGCCCACCCCTCGGCTGCTCGGCCCCGCTTGGTTGCTCGCTCCCGCTCGGCTGCTCGGTCCCGCTCGGCTGCTCGGCCCTGCCTGGTTGCTCGGGCACGCTTGGCTGCCCGGGTCCGTCTGGCTGTCCGGTGCCGCTCGGCCGGCCGACCCCGATTGGCTGCCCGGCTCCGCTCGGCCGAGGTGGGCTCACGGCGGCCATGGGAGCCAGGCCTGGAGGCGGAACGTGTCGCGGTCGGTGCCGTGCTCGACCCGGCCGCCCGCGAGAGCGACGCGCTCGCGCAGGCCGACGAGGCCCAGGCCCGAGCCCGGAATCGGCGAACGGTGCGCCTGGGCCAGGTCGTTGGTGACCGTGACCCGCAGCTCCGCGCCGGCGGTGCCGTCGAGGCGCACCTGGACGTCGCTGCCGGGGGCGTGCTTGCGGGCATTCGTCAGGCCCTCCTGCACGAACCTGTACACGGTCCGCCCGAGCATCACGGCCGGGCCGTCTGCCGGTACCGTCGAGATGAAGCCGACCGTCATGCCCGAGGCGCGGGCCGTGTCGACGAGGTCGGGCAGGTCGCCGAGGTCGGGCTGCGGCGGCTCGGGCCGGTCCCGCAGGATCCCGAACACCGTGCGCAGCTCCTGCAGCGCCTCGTGCGCGCTGCCCCGGATCGCGCCGGCGGCGAGCGCCGTCTCCTCCGGCCGCGCGTCGGTGCGCACCTCGAGCGCCCCCGCGTGCAGGCTGATCAGCGACAGCCGGTGGGCGAGGACGTCGTGCATCTCCCGGGCGATCCGCGTGCGCTCGGTCAGCCGCGCCTGCTCGACCCGCAGGTGCTGCTCGGCCTCGAGACGTGCCGCATGGTCCCGCAGTGACTGGGTCAGCCGCCGGTACGCCCGCACGAACAGCCCCCACCCGACGGCCGCGGCCGTGACCACGGACCGCATCAGCAGGTCGACCCACAGGGGGAACGGCGGGTCGTGCTGCAGCAGGAAGTACACGGCGGCGGTGGCCACGTTGGCCGCGCCGAGCCACAGCACGACCGCTGCCCGATGCCGGACCGCGACCGTGAACAGGGCCACGGTGATCGCCCCGGTCGCCATGACCGACATCGCCCCGAACGGCAGCAGCGCCAGCGCCACCGCGCGCGGATGTCGCCGCCGCACGACCAGCGTGAGGACGCACAGCACGCCGATGCCCACGTCCACCTGCCAGGGGATGGCCGCACCGGGCTTCGTCGCGTCGCCGAGCGGCACCATCAGCGCCCCATACACCGTGGCCAGCCCGATCGCGATCGCGTCGGCCAGCCGATCACGCCGGCGCGTCGACATGTCGTCCCCGGGGCCGGGGACGAGCAATGCGAACAGCAGCGCCGACATGCACGCAGCCTACGAGCGACACCCGCCGCTGCGGCACCTACCAAAGTTGGGTATCGGTCCCCATAATCTGGCCGATGCGCCTCCGAGCTGCCCGCGTCAGAGTTGGCCTCAGATCGAAACGGAGGCGACCCGATGTGGCAGCACACACTCACCGCGATCCGGCGATGCATAGGAACAAGGCGCCGACGCTGGCTGGTCGCGGCCACCCTGCTGGTGGGCGCGGCGGTGGCGCTCGGTGCGCCCGACCGCACCCTCGCCGGGCTCAGCGACCCGGCGCAGAGTCTGATGTCGGTCACCGTGCCGCTGCTCGGCATCCTGCTCGTCCATGACCTGCACCGCTCGGACAACCGCGCCCGCCTGACTCCGACGCTGCTGGCCGCAGTCCTGGTGGCGGCCGGCGTCGGCGCGCTCGGCATGCTGTTCTGCGCGACGGGCCTGGCGTTCAAGGCGTCGGCAGGCGCATGGGACCACGCGGCGACCATCGCGGCCGGCGGCGTGCTGGTGCAGGTGCTCGCCCAGCTGGTCGGCACCGGCATGGGGCTGCTGCTGCGCTCGCCCTGGGCCGCGTTCCCCGCCACGTTCCTGCCGTTCGCGGTGTGGCTCGCGCTGGCTCCCGTCGCCGAGTGGCGTTGGCTCACACCGTACGAGACGGCGCGGCACCTCTCATCCGGCCAGATGAGCACGCAGGCCTGGCTGCAGTGGCTGACCGTCCTGCTGATCTGGGGTGTGGCGCTCAACGCCTTCGGCGCGATGAGGCATGCCGGTCGCCGCCGCCCAGGAGGAGCCAGCGACGGTTTGAGCGCGCCCGGCGCGGCCTGAGAGTCGTGAAGTCGGGGCGTGCCGGCCCGCCGAGCGACGGTTAGCGCCTGTACCAGAAGCGGGGGCGAGGCGAGATCCAAGGGCCGTTTGGGGTGCACCCCGGGTTGTCCGGGAGAAGGGGTTGCATCCGAGTGACGGCGGCGTGCGGCCCGCGCCTGGTCCGGTGCGGTGCGCGGGGTCGGCCTTGGCGAGGCGTCTGGGTCCGCCGCAGCCCGGCATGGGTGGGCGGGTCCGGTGCGGTGCGCGTTGGGTCGGCGTAGGTGGGGTGTTTGGGTTCTGGTCGGGCGAGGGGTGGTTCACGCTGTTGCGGTCTGGAGTGGGTCGGTCGGGTCCGTGCAGGGAGTGTGCTGGGGCGGTGTGGGACGGGGTGTTGGGCTCTGGTCGGGCGTGAGGTAGTTCGGCTTTTGCGGTCGAGTGTCGTGGGCTGGTCTGGTGTGGGGCGTGCCGGGTGGTGGGGGTGGTTGGGCTCTGGTTGGGGTGGTTCAGGCTGTCGCGGTTCTGGTGTGGGTGGGGCCGGGTTCGGTGCGGGGTGTGCTGGGTTGACCACGGTGGTGAGCGCGGCTCGGTCGCCGGTGTGGGTGAGGTGTTGGGCTCCGGTTGGGCGCGAGGTAGTCGATGCCGGCGCGGCGCGGTGTGGAGCAGGGGTTAGGGGGTCACGTTCAGGTAGCGATGGGCCAGGCGGGTGCAGGCGGCGCGTAGTTCCGGGGGGTCGATGACCTGGAGGTCGGCGTCGAATCTGGCGATGGAGGCGGCGAGGGACATCCATGACCATGACTCGAGGGTCAGGCGGCACTGGTTGGGGGCGAGTTCTTCGACGATGCCGTCGCGGGTGTACTGGGCGACCGTGGCGGCCGGGAGGTCCAGGATCACCACGCCGCGGCAGGTGTTGCGGTGGAAGGTGCCCGTGACGTATGCGGCGACGTCGCCGCCGGGGAGGGGGCGGGGCGTGAACCGGGGGCCGTTCGGGGTGCGCAGGGTGATCCGGTCGGCGCGGAAGATGCGCCAGTCTTTCCTGTCGAGGTCCCAGCCGACCAGGTACCAGCGTCCGGCCCAGGTCACGACGTGGTGGGGCTCGACCCGGCGCGTGCCGCGGTCGGTGTAGTCGAAGCGCAGGACCTCCCGGGCGTGTGCGGCGGTGCTGAGTGCCATGAGTACATCGCCGCCGACCGTTGCCTCGACAGCAGCCGGCACGGGAGCAGCGGCGGTGACATGCAGGGTGTCGATCCGGTGGCGTAGTCGGGCGGGCATGACCTGCCTGACGGTGTGCAGCGCCCGCGCGGCGGCCTCGGCGGTGCCGTTGCCGGGGGTGGTCGCGGCCACCTGCAGCGCGATGCTCAGCGCGACGGCCTGCTCGTCGTCGAACAGCAGCGGCGGCAGCTCGGTGCCGGCGCCGAGCCGGTAGCCGCCGTCGGGGCCCTTGAGCGCCGCGATCGGGTAGCCGAGCTCCCGCAGGCGGTCCACGTCCCGGCGTACCGTCCGCAGGCTGACCTCGAGCCGCTCGGCGAGCAGCAGCCCCGGCCAGTCCCGCCGCGTCTGCAGCAGCGACAGCAGGGCGAGCAGGCGCGCGGAGGTCTTCGGCATGAGATCCATCTTGCCCGGCAAAGGTGCCACAACCTGGCACCTACCGCTGGCAGCCTCGGGTCGCACAGCCAGACAAACACGAGGAGATACGATGAGCATCACCACGACCACGCACCTGAACTTCCGCGGCGACGCCCGTCAGGCGCTGGAGTTCTACCAGTCCGCCTTCGGCGGTGAGATCGTCCTCGTCCCCCACGCCGACGACGTGGAGCACGTCATGTGGGGTCAGGTCCGGGCGGACAACGGCTTCCACGTCATGGCCTACGACGTGCCCGCCGCGCTGTCGTACGACGCCGGCGACAAGCCCGTCTTCGTCTCGGTCCGCGGCAGCGATGCCGGCGAGATCACCGCCTACTGGAAGGCGCTGTCCAGCGGCGCGACGATCGTCCAGGACCTCGCGCCGTCCGGTTGGTCGCCGCTGTACGGCATGCTCAAGGACCGCTTCGGCGTCACCTGGGTCCTCGACGTCGCCTGACCCACATCCACGCGGTCCGCCGGCACGGCCTACCCGTGCCGGCGGGCCACAGAGCAAACGGAGCCGCATGCGCCCGAACCTGTTCACCGTCGACCTGCCGGGGCCTGGCCGGGTCAGTACCATGGCGAAACCGCGCGGTGGGGACTGGCTCGCGGACGAGATGGCCGCCCTGCGCGGGGCCGGCGTCGGTGTGCTGGTGTGCGCGCTGACCGCCGAGGAGCTGGTCGAGGTCGACCTCGCCGACGAGCCCCGGGCGGCCGGCGACGCGGGCCTGGAGTTCGTGGCCGTCCCGATCCCGGACCGCGGCGTGCCGGCGCCCGGAGCGGTCCTGCCCGAGCTGCGACGCCTCGCCGGCCTGGTCCGCGCGGGCGGGCACGTGGTGACGCACTGCCGGTTCGGGATCGGGCGCTCGGCCATGCTCGTGGTCGGCATCCTGGCCCTCAACGGCGTCCCGCCCGCGCTCGCCTGGCAGCGCCTCGAGGACGCGCGCGGCGTGCCCGTCCCCGACACCCCTGACCAGCGGACCTGGCCGGACGCGCTGCTGGCGGCGGACGGGACACGGTGACGGCCGGGTGCTGCACCGCACCGGCAAGTCGCTGGTGACCGCCGGCAGCTACCGGGGGTACCGGTGGTCGTGAAGACGATCACGACGGCGGCGGCGTGAGCTGGCCGCCTGCCGGTGGTTCGGGGAGCCGGAGGTGCTGTGGGCCGACGACCGGGTGATGGTGCTCAGGGCGCTGCCCGGCGCCCACCTGCACGAGGAGCGCGACCGCGGCCTGACGGTGCCGTTCACCGTCAATCTGGGCCTGCTGCTGTCCCGCGAGATCCGCATGCACCGGGCGCTGGAGCCAGGGCCGGTGCGGCACCAGCGGCTCGCCACGCTCGACCGGCACGCCGCGGCCCGGCGCGAGCGGCTGCGGGCGGCCACCTGAAAAGACGACCACCTGAAAAGACGACCACCTGAAAGACGGCCACCTGAAATAACGGTCAAGTGCGGGCGCGGGCGCGTAGGTGGGACAGGATCTCGACGATGGCCGGCGGGACCCGGGGCTGGCGGCGGTGCAGGGCGGCCATGGTGACGACCGTGGTGTCGCCGCGCAGGGGCCTGGTGACGATGAGGCCGGCGCGTTCGAGCGGGTCGCCGTGCACGCTGTAGTCGGGCAGGACGGTGAGGCCGATGCCCTCGGCAACCATCATCTTGCCCATCTCCGCCCCGTCGGTGGAGTGCCAGCGGGCCGGCAGGTCGGCGCCGAAGAGGCGGTGGGCGAAGCGGTGCATGAGGTAGCCCGCGCGCATGGCGACGAAGCGCTCGGCGCGCAGGTCGTCGACGGTGACCTCGGCGCCCGCGGCGAGCGGGTGGCCGGCGGGCAGGACGGCGGCGGGGCGGCCGGTGAGCAGCGGGGTCGCCTCGAGGTCCGGTGGCACGTCGTCGCCGTCGAGGAGGTTGACGAGGCCCAGGTCGAGGGTGCCCTCGGCGAGTGACACGTGGATCTCGTCCTGCTGAAGGTTGCGGACCTCGACCACGGCGGCGCTGTCGGCGGCCTGGAAGGCGCGCACGGCGGGAAGGACGAGGGCTGCGGTGCCGGCGTTGACGGTGCCGATGCGCAGCAGCCGCCGGCTGGTCCGCTGGTTGCCGGCGGCGGCCTTGAGCCGGTCCACGGCCTCCAGGACGTCGACGATCGGCTGCAGCAGCTCCTGACCCGCGGCGCTGATCCGGGCGCCCGAGCGGCGCCGGTCCAGCAGCCGCACGCCCAGCTCCTGTTCGAGCTTGCGGATCGCCTCGCTCAGCGCGGGCTGCGACACGTGCAGCTCCTCGCCGGCACGGCGCAGGGAGCCGTGCCGGGTGACCGCGGCCAGGTATGTGAGCTGCTCGATCCGCATGCGCACTCCAAACGTGGATGGGGGGATCGGCAACGCCTTCCACCCGGGGTCTTGCGCGTCAATACCCTACTAAGTCTATAGTATTTACAGAGAAACAAGGAGAGACGCATGCGACCCCTGCACTTCGCCGCTTTCGTGATGAACACCACCGGCCACATCATTCAGGGCACCTGGCGCCGGCCGGGCGCCCGCCAGGCCGACTTCAACAGCCTCGACCTGTGGGTCGACCTCGCCAGGACCCTGGAGCGCGGCACGTTCGACGCGATCTTCTTCGCCGACGTGGTCGGGCTGTACGCGCCGTACCGTGGCGACGAACGCAAATACGTCGAGGCCGGCCTGCAGGTGCCGAGCAACGACCCGTCGGTGCTCGCGAGCGCCATCGCCTACGCGACGGAGCACCTCGGGATCGCCTTCACCGCGTCGATCCTGCAGGAGCACCCGTTCAATTTCGCCCGCCGCATCTCCACGCTCGACCACGCCAGCAAGGGCCGCATCGCCTGGAACATCGTCACGAACTACCTGCCCAACGCGTCGCGCAACTTCGGCCTGGAAGGGCTGACGAAGCACGACGAGCGCTACGCGTGGGCCGACGAGTACGTCGACGTCACGTACAAGCTGTGGGAAGGCTCGTGGGAGGACGACGCGCTCGTCCAGGACCGCGCGACCGGCATCCACGCCGACTACGACAAGATCCACCGGATCGACCACGAGGGCCCGCGGTACAAGGTGGAAGGCCCGCACCTGGTGAGCCCGTCGCCGCAGCGCACGCCGCTGCTCTTCCAGGCCGGCGCGTCGGAGGCGGGCCGCACGTTCGCCGCGAAGAACGCCGAGGCGGTGTTCATCGTCGCGCCGGGCGTCGAGGCCGCCGCCCGCGACACCGCCGACATCCGCGCTCGCGCCGTCCAGCTCGGCCGCTCGCCGCACGACCTGAAGTTCTTCCAGGGCCTGCACTTCGTCGTCGGCTCCACGGAGGAGGAGGCGAAGCGCCGCAGCGACGAGCTCGACCAGTGGATCGACTACGACGCCCAGCTGTCGCACATGTCGGGCGCGATCGGCATCGACCTCGGTCACGAGGCCCGCAAGGACCTCGACCGGCCCGTCGGCGAGCTGAAGACCGAGGGCGTCCAGTCGATCCTCGGCTGGATCAACGACCTGGTCACCGACCGCCCGCCGACGCTGCGCGACGTCGCGCACTACACCTCCCACAACGGCCGCGTCACCGGCACCCCGGAGCAGATCGCCGACCAGCTGGAGCGCTGGCGGGCCGCGGGCGTCGACGGCATCAACGTCGTCAACGCCGAGATCCCCGGCAGCTACGAGGAGTTCGTCGACCACGTCATCCCGGTGCTGCGCGACCGCGGTCTGGCCCGGCGCGAGTACCGCGAGGGCACGCTGCGCCAGAAGCTCTTCGGCCACGGCGACCGGCTGCCCGTGACGCACCCGGCGGCGCGGTACCGGCGGGCACGAGTGGGAGCAGCGTCGTGAAGCGCCTCATCCTCAACCTGTTCGAGATGAACTGCGTCAGCCACATCACCCACGGGCTGTGGCGGCTGCCGGACAACAACCGGGAGCGGTTCAACGACATCGAGTACTGGACCGAGCTCGCCGTGCTGCTCGAGGAGGGCGGCTTCGACGCGGTCTTCCTCGCCGACGTCGTCGGCACCTACGACACGTTCCGCGGCTCCGCGGCCACCGCCATCCGGCAGGGCCTGCAGATCCCCAACAACGACCCGGCGTCGGTGGTGCCGGCGATGGCGGCCGTCACGAAGCACCTCGGGTTCGGCATCACGTTCTCCACCACCTACGAGCCGCCGTTCGCGTGGGCGCGCCGGGCCAGCACCCTCGACCACCTCACCAAGGGCCGGGTCGGCTGGAACATCGTCACGTCCTACCTGCCCAACGCGGCCCGCAACTTCGGCCACGACGACGAGGTCGAGCACGACAACCGGTTCGAGCGGGCCGACGAGTACCTCGACGTGCTGTACAAGCTGTGGGAAGGCTCCTGGGACGACGACGCGATCGTCGCCGACCGGGACGGCAACGTGTTCGCCGACCCGGCGAAGATCCGCCCGATCCACCACGAGGGCGAGTACTTCAAGGTCGAGGGGCCGCACCTGCCGTCGCCGAGCCGGCAGCGCACCCCGGTGCTGTTCACGGCCACCGCCAGCGCGGCCGGCACCAGGTTCGCCGGCAAGCACGCCGAGGTCGTCTTCACCGGCGGCCCGTCCACCGAGGCCCTGCAGAAGACAATCGCGGGCATCCGCGAGGCGGCCGTCGCCGCCGGGCGGCGCGCCGGCGACGTCAAGTTCATCACCATCGCCGGCGTCGTCGTGGCGCCGACCGAGACCGAGGCGAAGGCGAAGTTCGCGCGGTACCAGGAGCTCGCCAACGCCGAGGGCTACCTCGCCCACGCGGGCCTGCCCTGGGACCCGACCGCCTTCCCGCCGGACGCGAAGGTCGGCGACGTCGCCAGCGGCGGCGAGGGCCGGGTCAGCCGGTTCCGCGTCATCGACCCCGAGCAGACCGTCGGCGAGCTCCTGCAGGGCTTCGGCGACCTGGGCCGGCAGCCGCTGCTGGCCGTCGGCGACCCGCAGCAGGTCGCCGACGAGATCGAGCGCTGGCTCGACGAGGTCGGCATCGACGGCATCAACCTGCTGCAGTACCACTCCCACGAGACCACCCGCGACTTCATCGAGCACGTCGTGCCCGTCCTGCGCGAGCGAGGGCGCCTGCGCAGCACGTACGACGAGCGAGAGACCCTCCGCGACCGCATCTTCGGCGAGGGCGACCGGCTGCCCGAGCGGCACCACGGCGCCCGGTACCGCGGCGGCGCGCATCTCCCCGTGAACGGCATCACCGATCCGAAGGAAACCCCGTGACAAGAACACGCGCCACCCTGATCGCCGCCGCCGTGCTTGCGACCGCGTCGCTGAGCGCGTGCGGTGCCGCCGAGGCGACCAGCGACGGGACGCCGAAGACCGGCGGCACCATCGTCTACGGCCACGTCCAGGAGCCGCCGTGCATCTTCGGCGGCTGGATCCAGCAGGCGTACATCTCCCGCCAGGTCCTCGACGGCCTCGTCACGCTCGCCGAGGACGGCAGCGTCCAGCCGTGGCTGGCGACGAAGTGGGCGGCGTCCGCGGACGGCCTCACGTACACCTTCACCCTCAAGGACGGCGTGAAGTTCACCGACGGCACGCCGGTCGACGCCGAGGCGGTCGCCTGGAATTTCGACCTGTGGGAGAACAAGGGCGGCAACAGCACCGCCAAGGTCTCCATCGACCCGTACTACAAGTCGGCGAAGGCCGTCGACGCCAGGACCGTCGAGATCTCGCTGAACTCGCCGTACCCGCCGTTCCTGAACCTCATCACGCAGGGCTACTTCGGCATCCAGTCGCCGACGGCGTACAAGAGCCGCACGGAGAAGGAGAACTGCGAGAAGCCGATCGGCTCCGGCGGCTTCACCGTCAAGGAGTGGAAGCACGGCGAGGAGGTCGTGCTCGCCAAGAACCCGGCCTACACGTCCTGGCCGGCCACCGCGAAGCACGAGGGCCCGGCGATCGTCGACGAGGTGCGCTGGAAGTTCATCGCCGACGGCGTCTCCCGCTACGCGTCGCTGAGCACCGGTGAGTCCCACGTGGTGTACGAGGTGCCGACGGTCAACTGGAAGGACGCGACCTCGCGGTACCAGACGATCCGCTACATCACGCCCGGCAAGCCCGTCTCGTTCTACATCAACACGAAGACCGGCCCGTTCACCGACGCCGCGGTGCGCAAGGCGTTCGCCTACGGCGCGGACCGGAAGGCCGCCGTCGAGGCCGGCTTCCACGGCGTCATCCCGTACGAGGGCAACCCCGCGGTCAGCCAGTCCACGCCCGGCTACAACGCCGAGGCCGCCAAGGCCTACGCCTACGACCCGGCCAAGGCCAACCAGCTGCTCGACGAGGCCGGCTGGACGGGCCGCAACGCCGAGAAGGTCCGCACCAAGGACGGCCAGCCGCTCACCATCAAGCTCGTCTACGGCTCCGGGTTCATCTTCACCCAGGAGGGCGCGACCGTCCTGCAGGTGCTGCAGGAGCAGTGGAAGCAGGTCGGCTTCGACGTGAAGCTGATCCCCGCGACCCAGGCCGAGCTGTGGGGCGGCAAGTACTCCGACCCGAGCACGTTCGACGCCACCCCGTCCTACTGGACCAGCCCGAGCGCCGCGATCCTGTGGATCGTGTGGCGGCCCTCGACCGCGGAGAAGCCGAACGGCAGCAACCGGTCCTTCTACAACAACGAGACGCTGTCCACCACGATCCAGCAGGCCAACGCCGAGGCCGACGCCGCGAAGGCCAACGCCCTGTACGGCAAGGCACAGCAGATCATCCAGGACGACGCGGCCGGGATCGGCCTGTACACGCAGAACTCCACCTACGCCGTCGCCCAGAACCTGAAGAACGTGTGGCTCGAGAAGAGCCAGGGCGAGCCGGTCTTCTCCGACGCGTACTTCGTCGGATGAGCGCCGTCATCCGGGTGGTGTTCAAGACCGTGGCGTCCCTGGCGGTGATCGTGGCCGCCGCGTCCGTCACGTTCTTCGCCCAGCTGGCCGTCCCCGGCGACCGGGCCAACACGCTGATGAACCTGCAGACCGGGCAGGACAAGCGGTGGAGCGCCGCGGAGCTCGCGCCGCTCAACGAGCGGTTCGGGTTCGACGACCCGGTCGTCGTGCAGTACCTGGACTACCTGAACGGGCTGCTGCACGGTGACCTGGGCACGTCGTACACCCAGAAACGGCCGGTCCTGGAGATCATCGGCGGGCAGCTGCTGCCGAGCCTGACCCTGACCGGCGCGGCGCTGCTCGTCGCCTGGGCGCTCGCCCTCGGCATCACCCTGCTGACCGTGAAACGAGGCCGGTTCCTGACCGGCCTCGGCACCACCTGGGAGGCGCTGACGGCGAGCCTGCCGCACTACTGGGTCGGGGTCGTGCTCCTCGTCGTCTTCGCCGTCCAGCTGCGGGCGTTCCCGATCATCGGGGGCACCAGCGCCTGGGGGAGCGTCCTGCCGGTGCTCACGCTCGCGATCCCGCTCGCCGGCTTCCTCGGCCAGGTGACCCGCGACGAGTTCGAGCAGGTGCTGCGGCAGCCGTTCGTGACCACCGCCCGCACCCGCGGGATGTCGGACCTTGGCGTGCGGCTGCGGCACGTGCTGCGGCACGCGATCCTCCCGGCGGTCACCCTGTCCGGCTGGGCGCTCGGCGCGCTCGTCTCCGGCGCCGTCATCGCCGAGAACATCTTCGGCCGGCCCGGGATCGGGCAGGTGCTCGTCACCGCCGTCAACACCCGCGACCTGCCGACGGTGTCCGGGATCGTGCTGGTCGTCGCCGCCATCTACGTCGTCGCCAACCTGCTGGTCGACCTCGCGTACGCGCTGATCGACCCGCGGCTGCGGACGGCGGGTGCCCGATGACCACGATCCCGCTCACCGCGCGCCGCCCCGTGAGCCTGCCGCGGCCCGGCACGGTGCTGTCGCTGCTCGTCGTCGGGTTCGTGGTCGTCGCCGCGATCGCGCCGTGGCTGCTCACCGGCGACAGCCCGACCGCGATCGACCTGACGGCGACCCTGCGGGCGCCGTCGCTGCAACATCCGTTCGGCACCGACGACGCCGGCCGCGACCTGCTCACCCGGGTCATCTACGGGGCGCGCGAGTCGCTCGGCCTCGGCCTGGGCGCGACCGCGCTGGCGTTCGCCTTCGCGATCGGCCTGGGCTTCACGGCGGCGCTTGCCGGCGGGGTCGTCGACGCGGCCATCACCCGGGTCCTCGAGGTCGCGTTCGCGTTCCCGTCGCTGCTGCTGGCCCTGCTGGTCATCGCGGTCCGTGGCCCGTCGCTCGCCACGTCGATCGTCGCGGTCGGGATCGGCTCCGCGCCCGGGTACGCCCGGATGATCCGCGGACAGGTCCTCGCCGTGCGGCAGGCCGGGTTCATCGAGGCGGCCACCGCGCTCGGGCACGGCAGGCTCACCGTCATCCGGCGGCACCTGTTCCCCAACGCCATGCGGCCGCTCGTCGCGGTCGCGACCCTCGGCGTCGGCCAGTCGATCGTATGGGCGTCGGCGCTGTCGTTCCTCGGCCTCGGCGTCGCCCCGCCCAGCTCCGAGTGGGGCGCGCTGCTGGACGCCGGCCGCCTGCACATCACCACCTCGTGGTGGCTGGAGATCCTGCCCGGCGTCGTGATCGTGCTGGTGGCGCTGTCCGTGACCTCGCTCGGCCGCACCCTGCAGCACCGACTCGGAGGAGCCGCCCGATGACCACAGTGGACGCACGACCGTTGGTGAAACAGGCGACGCTGCTGCGGGTCGAGAACCTGCGGGTGGCGTTCGGCGGCGACCAGGTCGTCAAGGGGATCTCGTTCACCGCACGGCCCGGGCAGTGCCTCGCGATCGTCGGCGAGTCAGGATCCGGCAAGAGCGTCACCGCCCGCACCCTCGTCGGGCTCACCGGCGCCGGCGCCCGCGTCACCGCGGACCGGATCGACCTGGCCGGCACCGACCTGCTGCACACCTCGGAGCGGGCGTGGCGGGCCGTCCGCGGCCGCCGGGTCGGCTTCGTGCTGCAGGACGCGCTCGTCTCCCTCGACCAGCTGCGCCGGGTCGGCGACGAGGTGTCCGAGCCGCTGCGGATCCACGGGTGGGGCGGCCGCGCCGAACGGGCCGACAAGGCCGTCGAGCTCCTCGGGTCCGTCGGGGTGCCGGAGCCGTCGGTGCGGGCGCGGCAGCGGCCGTACGAGCTGTCCGGCGGCCTGCGGCAGCGGGCGCTGATCGCGTCGGCGATCGCCCTGGACCCGCCGCTGCTCATCGCCGACGAGCCGACGACCGCGCTCGACGTCACCGTCCAGGCCCAGGTGCTCGACCTGCTCGCCGCGTCGAAGGCCCGCGGCACGTCGATCATCCTGATCAGCCACGACCTGTCCGTCGTGGCGCGGCTCGCGGACGAGGTCGCCGTGATGCGCGACGGCGAGATCGTCGAGCACGGCCCGGCGGCGCAGGTGTTGTACGAGCCGCGGCACGACTACACGCGGATGCTGCTCGCCGCGATCCCGTCCGAGCACACCCGCGGCACCAGGCTGAGCGGCCCGTCCACAGTGGACCGCAAGCCGAGGACGATCGACCGCGGCCGGCCCGTGCTGGAGGCGCGGCACCTCACGAAGGTGTTCCGCGGACCCGACAAGGTGGACCGGACCGTCGTCGACGACGTGTCGTTCGAGCTGTTCGGCGGCGAGACCCTCGGCATCGTCGGCGAGTCCGGCTCCGGCAAGACCACCACCGCCCGGATCGCCCTCGCCCTCCTGGCGGCGACGTCGGGTGAGGTGCTGCTGCACGGCGAACCCTGGTCGGCGCTGACCAGCGAGCGCCGCCGGCCGCTGCGCAGACAGGTCGGCGTCGTCTACCAGGACCCGCACAGCTCCTTCGACCCGCGCTGGTCCGTCGGCCGCATCCTGACCGACGCGCTCGGCACCGGCGACCGGCCGCCCGGCTCGAAGGCTGAGGCCCGGGAGCGGGCCGTGCGGCTCCTCGAACAGGTCGGCCTCGGCGCCGCCCACCTCGACGCGGCGCCGCTGCGGCTGTCGGGCGGGCAGCGGCAGCGGGTCGCGATCGCCCGCGCGCTCGCGCCCGAGCCGAAGGTCGTCGTGTGCGACGAGCCGGTCTCCGCGCTCGACGTGTCGATCCAGGCGCAGGTGCTCGACCTGCTCACCGACCTGCAGCACGAGCTCGGGGTCAGCTACCTGTTCATCTCCCACGACCTCGGCGTCATCCACCACGTCAGCGACCGGATCCTGGTCATGAAGGACGGCCGGATCGTCGAGCACGGCACCGCCGCCGACGTCTTCGAGCGACCGCGGCACCCGTACACGCGGCAACTGCTGACCGCGGTGCCCCGGCTGGGGGCGTCATGACGTTCACCGAGCGCTTCGCCCCCGTCTTCGCGCGTATCGCCGAGGGCGCCGTCGAGCGGGAGGCCGACCGGCGGCTGCCGGCCGAGGAGGTCGAGTGGCTGCGGGAGGCCGGGTTCACGAAGCTGCGGATCCCCGTCGAGCACGGGGGGCTCGGCGCCACGCTGCCCGAGTTCACCGAGCAGCTCATCGAGCTCGGCCGGGCCGACTCGAACCTGCCGCAGCTGCTGCGCGGGCACATCGGCTTCGTCGAGAGCCGCCTCGCGCACGCTTCTTCGGAGGTCCGCGACCGGTGGCTGCGGCGGATCGCGGCCGGCGTGATCGTCGGCAACGCGCAGAGCGAACGCGCCAGCACCTCCTGGTTCGCCCCCGAGAGCACGCTGCGCCCCGCCGGTGACGGCTACCGGCTCGACGGCCGGAAGTTCTACTCCACCGGCAGCCTCTTCGCCGACTGGATCCAGACCACCGCCGCCGGGAAGGACGGCACGGTGAACGTCCTCGTCCCCGCGTCCGCGCCGGGCGTGACCCGGATCGACGACTGGGACGGCTTCGGGCAGCGGCTCACCGGCAGCGGCACCACGATCTTCGAGGACGTGCCGGTCGCCGCCGAGGACGTCGAGCCCTTCGAGGAGACCCGCTCCACCCTGATGGCGGTGTTTCAGCTGGTACACCTGGCGAGCCTGGCCGGCATCGCCAGGGCCGCGGTCGCCGACACGGTCGCCTACGTGAACGGACGCACCCGCAACCTGCACAACCCCGCGCACCCGTCGCCGGCCACCGACCCGCAGGTGCAGCAGGTCGTCGGCCGTCTCGCCGGCGCCTCGACCGTCGTGTCCGCCGCGGTCCTGTCGGCGGCCGGCGCCATCTCGGCCGCGCGGTCCGAGCCCGACTCCGACCGCTTTGCAGACCGCGCGGACGTCGCGGACGTCGCGGTCTTCGGGGCGCAGGGCGTGGTCGCGCGGCTCGTCCTCGACCTGACCACCGAGCTGTTCGAGGTCGGCGGCGCGTCCGCGGTCACCGAACGGTTCCGGCTCGACCGGCACTGGCGCAACGCCCGTACCCTCGCCTCCCACAACCCGGTGATCTACCGCGACCGGATCGTCGGGCAGTACCTCCTGGACGGGACCAGCCCCAGCGCGGCGTACGCGAAGCTGCGGGAGGGCGCATGACCCGGGCACTCACCACCGTCCCCGTGCTCACCGCCGGCGCGGCTGTCGAGGTCGCCGCCGGGCTCGCGCGCAGCTTCGCCCGTGATGCCGCGGACCGGGACGCGCGGCGGGTGCTGCCGGTCGCGGAGCTCGACGAGCTCAGCGCGTCCGGGCTCCTCGCCATCACCGTGCCCGTACCGTACGGGGGCGCCGGCCTGCCCGTGGAGACCGTCACCGAGGTCGTCCGGCTGCTGGCGACCGGCGACCCGAACATCGCGCAGATCCCGCACAGCCACTACGCGTACATCGGCCAGCTGCGCCGCAACGGCACCGACGCCCAGCGGCGGCAGCTCTTCGGGGAGGTGCTCGCGGGGCGCCGCTTCGGCAACGCCCAGTCCGAGGCCGGCACGAAGCACGTCCGGGACATCCGGACCACGCTGACCGCTCTCGGCGACGACCGCTGGCGCCTCGACGGCCGCAAGTTCTACGCCACCGGGGCGCTGCTCGCGCACCGCATCCCCGTGCTCGCCCACCTTGGGCCAGACGGGCCGCTGCACGTCGCGTGGGTCGACCGGCACGCGGACGGCGTGGAGGTCATCGACGACTGGGACGGCCTCGGCCAGCGCACCACCGCCAGCGGCTCCGTCGTGCTGCGCGGCGTCGACGTTCCCGACTCGCTGATCACACCGTACGCGGTGACGTTCGACGGGCCGCAGACCTACGGCGCGTTCGCGCAGGTGCTGCACGCCGCCATCGACGCCGGGATCGCCCGCGCCGCGCTCACGGAGGCCGCCGCGTTCGTGCGGGAGCGCAGCCGCCCGTACCCCGACGCGGGGGTCGACCGGGCCGCGGACGACCCGCTCGTCGTGCACGCGTTCGGCGAGCTGGAGCTGGCCGTCCGGGCGGGGGAGGCGCTGCTCGCCGAGGCGGCCAGGGCGATCGACCGGGCCGACGCCGCGCTCACCGCGGACCCCGCCCGTACCGGTACGGGGCTTTCGGCGGACGCCACCCGTACCGACGCTGCCGCCCTCACCGGCGCGGCGTCGCTCGCCGTCGCCGCCGCGCGGGCCGCCACCAGCCGTGCCGCGGTCGACGCCGGCAGCCGCCTCTTCGAGGTCGCCGGCACCCGGTCCGCGGCCGCGGGTCTCGGCCTCGACCGGCACTGGCGCAACGCCCGCACCCACACCCTCCACGACCCGACCACATGGAAGATCCAGCACCTCGGCCGCTGGGCCGTCGACGGTACCCCACCCCCAAACCACGGACAGGCGTGATGACCGACCTCAAGTTCCACTGGTTCCTGCCCACCAACGGCGGAGACGGCCGGCAGGTCGTCGGCGGCGGACACGGCACCCCAGCCGGTGCCGCCGGCCGCCCGGCCTCCGTGCCGTACCTCGGCCAGATCGCGCGCTCCGCCGAGCAGCTCGGCTTCGAGGCGGCGCTCACCCCCACCGGGGCGTGGTGCGAGGACGCCTGGATCACCACCGCCATGCTGGCGAGCGTCTCCGAGCGGCTGAAGTTCCTCGTCGCGTTCCGCCCCGGCCTCACCTCGCCGTTCCTCGCCGCGCAGATGGCCGGCACCTTCCAGAACCTGTCCGGCGGCCGGCTGCTGCTCAACGTCGTCACCGGCGGCGAGAGCCACGAGCAGCGCATGTACGGCGACTTCCTGGACAAGGACGCCCGCTACGAGCGCTGCGGCGAGTTCCTGGAGATCGTCCGCGACCTGTGGTCCGGCAAGCCCGTCACCTTCGAGGGCCGGCACTTCCAGCTGTCCGACGCGGTGCTCGCGCAGATCCCCGCGCCGCTGCCGCAGGTGTACTTCGGCGGCTCGTCCCCGGCGGCCCTCGACGTCGCGGCCCGTCACGTCGACGTCTACCTCACCTGGGGCGAGCCACCGGCGGCCGTGGCCGCGAAGGTCGCCCGGGTCCGCGACCTCGCCGACGCGGAGGGCCGGCAGCTGGCGTACGGGCTGCGGGTGCACACCATCGCCCGCGACACCGCCGAGGAGGCGTGGGCGGAGGCCGACCGGCTGCTCGCCGGCATCTCCGAGGAGCAGATCCGCCAGGTCCAGGACGGGCTGCGCCGCAGCGAGTCCGAGGGGCAGCGACGGATGCTCGACCTCAACGGCGGCACCAAAGACGGCCTGGAGATCCACCCGAACCTGTGGGCAGGCGTCGGGCTCGTCCGCGGCGGCGCCGGCACCGCGCTCGTCGGCAGCCACCGGCAGATCGCCGACCTCATCGAGGAGTACGCGGCGGCCGGCATCACCGAGTTCGTGCTGTCCGGCTACCCGCACCTGGAGGAGGCGTACCGCTTCGGCGAAGGCGTCCTGCCCGAGCTGGCCGCCCGCGGCCTCTGGCGGCATCCCGCGCCACCCGCCGGGGCGACCGCTTCCGTGCCGTTCGGCGGGGCGGTGACCCGATGAGCACGCTGCGGACCAACCAGGACCTCGACCCGGCCCGCCTGCGCGAGGTGTTCGGCATCTTCCCCAGCGGCGTGGTCGCGGTCGCCGCGCTGGTCGACGGCGTGCCCGTCGGCCTCGCCGCGAGCTCCTTCACGTCCGTCTCGCTGGACCCGCCGCTGGTGTCGTTCTGCATCGCGAACACGTCGAAGACGTGGCCCGACCTGCGCCGCGCCGCCCACCTGGGGGTCACGATCCTCGCCGAGCACCACTCCGCCGTCGCCCGCCAGCTCGCGGGCGCCGTCGACCGGCGCTTCGACGGCCTGCCCGTCACCGCCACCGCCGACGGTGCCCTCATCCTCGACGACGGCCTGGCCCACTTCGACACCACGATCTACAACGAGGTCCCCGCCGGCGACCACACCATTGTCCTGCTGCGGCTCAGCGCCGCGGGCCGCTCGGCCCTGCCCGACCCGTCCCCGCTCGTCTTCCACCGCAGCAGGTTCGGCCGCCTGGGCTTCTAGTCCCAGCGCTCGATGTGGCGCACGACGTCGGCGAGCTGGCGGTCGCCGACGCCGTCGACCCATGCGGCGAGCTGGTCGTGCTCCGCGGCGAGCAGCCAACCCTGCCGGATCCCCGTGCGCAGCAGCTCAGTCGTGGGGTGCTCGACCTGGCCCGGTGGGAGCCAGTCGTCGTACAGGCGGATCCAGCCGGTCCGTTCGGTGTGCAACGACATGAACGGCGACGGCTCGTCGCGGTGGGCGTACTGCATGCAGTGCCGCAGCCGGACCTGCAGCCAGTCGCTCCACCCGTCCGCGACGAACTGCGCGGCTTCGGCCTCGGCCTCGGCGGGGCGGCCCGCCCGTACCAGCGCGCAACACCGCTCGATCCGGGTGTGCGCGACCTGCTCGCCCGCGCCGATCACCCGCGGCTCGTGGTAGCCGGGCTCGAGGTCCTTCAGCGCCTCCGCGTACGCCGCGAACCGGCCGGCGTCGTACAGCTGCCGGCGCGCCATGCGTGCCTCGTCCTGCACCCGCTCGAACCGCTTGACCGCCCGAGCGTTCAGCCACCCCCGCAACATCGGGGCATCTTGTCACTCCGGGACGTGCCGTGCGGGGGCGCGACGGCCGGTGCTGATCTTCTCGACGTGGCCGCAGTAGCACTCGAGGGCGAGCAGGACGCCGGTGTCGGTGTTGCGCAGGGCGCGGATGCGGCGCTCGGACAGCAGGACGCGGGACCCGTGGGTGGGGCAGTCGATGACGAACATGGTCTCAGCCTGCGCCCGGCGGCGTGAACACAACAGTGGCAGATCTGCACGCGATCGCAGATTTTCTGCCATCATGATGGCATGCATCATCCGTTCCGCAACGTCGCCGCGTACGTCCACCACGGCACCGGCGCGTTCGGGGCCGGGATCGTGAGCGAGATCTTCGGCTACGACCGCACGTCCCGCGGGCTGCCCGGGTTCGACTTCGCGGTCTGCGCGGACGAGCCGGGGCCGGTGGCCACCGACGCCGGGCTCAAGCTGATGGTGGAGCACGGCCTGGACCGGCTCGCCCAGGCCGACCTGGTCCTCGTCACCTCGTGGGAGCACTTCGACGTCGCGCCGTCGCCGGCGGTGCTGGAGGCGTTGCGGTCGGCGTACGAGCGGGGCGCGACCATTGCGGGCCACTGCACCGGCGCGTTCGTCCTGGCGTGCGCGGGCCTGCTCGAAGGCCGGCGGGCGACGACCCACTGGCGGTGGGCGGCGGCGATGGCGGCGCGCTTCCCGGACGTGCTGCTGATGCCCGAGGTGCTGTATGTCGACGAGGGGCGCATCGTCACCGGCGCGGGCGCGGCCGCCGGCGTGGACATGTGCCTGTATCTGCTGCGTCGCGAATACGGCTCGGCGGTCGCGAACGCCATCGCCCGCGACATGGTGCTGTCGCCGCACCGCGACGGCGGGCAGGCGCAGTACGTGGCGGCGTCCGTGCCGGCCGACTGCGACGACGAGCGCCTCAGCGCGGTCCTCGGCTGGGCCCGGGAAAACCTCGACGCCCCACTGACCGTCGAGGTCCTGGCCGCCCGGGCGCTGATGAGCCAGCGCTCCTTCGCCCGCCGGTTCGCCGCCGCGACCGGCTCTACCCCGCACGCCTGGGTGCTGTCCCAGCGCCTGCACCGGGCCGAGGAGCTGCTGGAGACCGCCGACCTGCCGATCGAGGAGGTCGCCCGCCGCGTCGGCTTCGGCACCGCCGCCACGCTGCGCGAGCAGTTCGTCCGCCGCCGCGGCGTCCCACCCCGCGAATACCGCAAGGCGTTCGCCTCCTGATCTTGTCGAGGTGAGGTCGCGGCCCGTACCGTCCGCGGCATGCTCTCCCGCCTCGCCCGCTGGTTCAACCCGCTGCGCTCCGCCGACCGTGACGTGGTCGTCGCGGTCGCGCACGGCTACGAGGCGTTCGAGGCCGAGGACTGGCCCCGCGCCGGCGACCTGCTCGCCGCGGTGGCGCCGAGGGTCCCCCGGCGAGCCGCGAAGGCGGTCTGGTTCGACGCGGCGCTGGCGTTCAAGTTCGCCCGCGACTGGCCTCGAGCGCTGGAGACCGGCAAGACCGCCGTCACGTTCGTGAAGCGGGGCGCCGAGGAGCCCGCCTTCTGGAACCTCGGCACGGCCGCCACCGTCCTGCACGACTGGGAGACCGCCCGGGACGCCTGGATCGGCTACGGGTTGGCGCCGTTCGCCGGTACCGGCGAGATCGACGCCGACCTGGGACCCGCCTGCATCCGCCTCGCCGATGTGGAGGAGGTCGTCTGGGCGGTCCGCCTGTGCCCGACCCGAGCCCGCGTCATCAACGTCCCCTTCGACCCGTCCCGCCGCTTCGGCGAGGTCGTCGTCCACGACGGCGCCCCCAGCGGCTCCCGGACGTTCGGGGAGATGACGGTGCCGGTGTTCGACGAGGTCGCCCTCTTCGCGCCGTCCCCCACGGCAACCCTCTCCGTGCTCGTCACGGCCGGCGCCGACGACCTCTCGTCCCTGGCGGCCTCCTTCGCCGGCCGGAAGTTCGGCTTCGAGATCCTGGCCAGCCGCGTCGACCTGTGCGCCTGCTGCAGCCGCTCCTCGATCGTCCAGGAACCCCGCGACTTCGCCGGCGAGCAGCAGCTCTTCCTCGCCGCCCCCGAACCCGACGCCCAGACCCTCCTGACCGCCTGGTCCGCCGAACACCCCACCACCCGCTCCTGGACCAACCTGCACCCCGCCTGACGCCGGGCCGGCTCGCGCGGCCGCCCACGCGACCGCCGGCGGGACGGACCTTCGCGCCGTGCTGCCGCTCCTCGCCGCCTGGCTGCCTGCCACGCCACCGCACGCGGCGCGGGACCGACCGTCATCCGGCGCGGAGCAGGGCCTCGGCGATGAAGAGGTCCTGCAGGGCGATGCCGGAGGAGTCGAAGACGGTGATGTCGTCGGGTGAGCGGCGGCCGGGGGCGCGGCCCGCGAGGACGTCGCCGATGGCGGTCACGGTGAGGGTGCCCTCGGCGACGAGGGCGGCGACGTGCTGCAGCTCGCCGATGCGGACGGACTGGGACGGCAGGTCGCAGAAGAGGCGGGCGGCGGTCAGCAGGGCCGGTGGGAGCTCCTGCTTGCCGGCGGCGTCGGAGCCCATGCTGGCCACGTGGGTGCCGGGCCGCACCCAGGCGGCGTCGAAGAGGGGTGCCGTGGCGGTGGTGGCGGTGACGATGATGTCCGCGGCGGCGCAGGCCTCCTCGGCGGGGGCGAGCGTGCCGGTGAGACCGCGGGCGGCGAGCCGGGACAGGAACTCCGCGCCACTGGTGGCGCTGCGGGCGACCACGAGGATCGTCGAGACGGGCCGCACCCGGGCGAGGGCCAGACACTCGTAGAGCGCCTGGTGTCCCGTTCCGAAGATGGCGAGTGTACGGGCGTCATCGCGCGCCAGCACGGAGGCGGCGACCGCGTCCGCGGCGGCGGTGCGGTAGGCGTTCACGACGCCCGCCTCGACGACCGCCTCGACGCGGCCGACGGACTGGTCGAGGAGCAGCACGACGGAGTTGTGCCTGGGCTGCCCGGCGGCGGCGTTGCCGGGCCAGTAGCTGCCGACCTTGACGCCGGCCAGCGAGGCCGACGCGCCGGGCTTGACCGTGAACCGGTTCGCCGGGTCGGAGCCGTGGCAGGCGACGGCGGGGAAGACCGACGACTGCGGCTCGGCGGCGGCGATCAGCGCCGAACGCACGGCGGTGAACGCCAGCTCCTCGTTGACGAGCGCGGCCGACTCGGCCTCCGGCAGGAACCGCATCGTGGTCACCATCCTCTGATTCGGGACCACACGGCCTCGACGGCGCGGGAGCCCGGCCGGACCACGTGGTAGCGGTCGTGCTGCGCGGCGGTGGCGCAGGCGTGGTTGGGCAGGATCCGCACCCGGGCGCCGACCGGCAGGGTGGGCAGCGCGGCGGAGCTGCCGGGGCGGACCGAGAGGATGCCGTGCTCCTGGCTGGCGTCGGTCATCAGCAGGTCGTCATACAGGGTGCCGTCGAGGTCGGCGACCAGCCCGTACCCCTGGTCGACGCGCTGGCGGGCGGTGCCACGGTCCCGGGACGTCGCCATCCAGCCGCCGTCGGTGAGGATCCAGCCCTTGTCGGGGCGGTGGCCGATCACGGTGGCGACCACCGTCATCGCCAGGTCCGACGGCGTGCACACGCCGATGCCGGCCATCACGAGGTCGAAGAGGAGGAAGTTGCCGGCCCGGACCTCGGTGACGCCGGTGAGGTCGGTCGCGAAGTGCGCGGTCGGCGTCGACCCGACGCTCACCACCGGCGCCTCGAAGCCCGCCGCCCGCAGCACCGCGGCGGCCCGCACCGCGCAGTCGCGCTCGTGTGCGGCGGCCGCACGGAGCGCGGCGACGCCGTCGGCGAAGTACGACTCGCCGGCGTGCGTCAGCACCCCGCGGGGCACGGCGCCGCGCGCGGCGAGGGTGTGCGCGATGTCCAGCAGGACCGGGTCGGTGGGCTGGACGCCGCCGCGGTGGCCGTCGCAGTCGACCTCGATCAGCGCCGGCACGCCGGCGGGCACGGCGGCGGCCTGCTCGACGCTGTCGAGCAGCACGGTCAGGTCGACGCCGCGGTCGCGCAGCGCGGTCACCCGCGGCAGCTTGTCCGGCGCGATGCCGACGGCGTACAGGATGTCGCGGTACCCGGCGTCGGCGAACGCGGAAGCCTCGGCGAGCGTCGACACGGTGATCGGGACGGGCCGCCCGTCGTCGAGCAGCGCGGCGAGGTCGACGGACTTCGTCGTCTTGACGTGCGCCCGCAGCGGCACGCCGAGCCCGGCGAGATGCCTGCTGAGGCGGTCGGCGTTCGCCCGCACCACGGTCGCGTCGACCGCCAGGAACGGTGTCTGCGCGTCATCCAGTGTCAACGGAGCTCCTCCGGCTCTCGGCGAGGTCGGCGTAGGCCGCGGACCGGGAGACCCCGAGCCGCGCGGCGACCCGGGGCACGGCGTTGCGGACGGCGAAGACGCCGCGCCGGTCCAGCGCGCGCAGGAGCGCGAGCCGTTCGGGCCGGGTCAGCGCCGCCACCGGCCTTCCCCGTGCCAGCTCCTCCGCCCGTACCAACGCATCGACGACATCGTCGAAGTCGTCGCTGAACGTGGTGGCCGGCACCTGCGCGGCCGCCGCGCCGGCCAGGGCGGTGAGCAGGTCGCCGGCCTGCCGCAGCGCCGTGACGTCGACGTTGACGCAGAGGGCGCCGAAGACGTGGCCGGCGCCGTCGCGCAGCGGCATGGTCGAGGACTTGACGATCCGGCCGTCGGGGGCGCGGGTGACGTAGTTGACGTCGTTGGTGGCGGCGTCGCCCTGGGCGAGCACGGCCAGGCCGATCTCGCTGATCGCGTCGCCGGCCTTGCGCCCCGTCACCGAGCCGGCGACCGCGACGACCGACTGCTCGCCCCGCCGGTAGTCGTGCAGGACGACCTCACACATCGGCCCGAACGTCGCCGCCAGCCCGTCGATGACCGGCAGCAGCGCCTCCAGGATCGCGTCCGCTCCTGCATCCACCGGCTCATAGTAGACGTCCAGCTTCTGGACGAAAAGTCCGGCCGGTGCGCCGATGATCGCCGACGGGCGTAGGGTGACCGGCGTGGACTCCGAAGACCGGATCGCGCTCTTCCTCGACTACGAGAACCTGGCGCTCGGCGCCCGGGACCACCTCGGCGGCATGACCTTCGACTTCCGGCCGATCGCCGACGCCCTCGCCGAGCGCGGCCGGGTGGTGGTCCGCCGGGCGTACGCGGACTGGTCGTACTTCGACGAGGACCGCCGGATGCTGACCCGCTCGCACGTCGAGCTGATCGAGATGCCGCAGCGGATGGGTGCCTCGCGCAAGAACGCCGCCGACATCAAGATGGCGGTCGACGCGATGGAGCTGGCGTTCGAGCGCGACTACATCTCCACGTTCGTCCTGTGCACCGGCGACAGCGACTTCACCCCGCTCGTCGACAAGCTGCGCGGGCTCAACAAGCGGGTCATCGGCGTCGGCGTCGAGAAGTCCACGTCGGCGCTGCTGCCACCGGCGTGCGACGAGTTCCTGTACTACGACCGGCTCGAGGGCGTGGACGCGCGCTCGGGCCGGCCCCGGGGCGGCGGCCGGACCGCACGCGCCACGCCGGAGCCGGAGCCGCGCCGGACCAAGCCGGTGCCCGAGCCGGAGCCGGAGCCGGTGCCCGAGGTCGGCGACGTCGACGAGCTCGCCGTGATCGTGGCGCAGACCGTCGCCGGGCTGCAGGGCAGCTCCGGGGGAGAGGTCACCGCCTCGACGCTGAAGCGGACCCTGCTGCGCAAGGACCCGACGTTCAGCGAGTCCGACTACGGGTTCCGCGCGTTCGGGGAGCTGCTGCGCCACCTCGCCGACCGCAATGTCATCGAGCTGTCCGGCGGCCGTGCCAAGGGCGACCCGGAGGTGGCGCTGCCCGAGCACGGCGACCGGGAGGCCGGGTTCGCGCTGCTGCGGTCCGTGGTGCTGGAGGCCGGGGGCGCCGGCGCCGCGCTGTCGGGGCTGAAGAACCAGGTCCGCCGGGTCCGGCCGGACTTCAGCGAGAAGAAGCTCGGCTACCGCACGTTCCTGCAGTTCTGCAAGGCCGCCGCGACCGGCGGCGCGGTCCAGCTGCGCTGGAACCCCGAGGCGGACGACTACCTGGTCACCGCGACAAGTTAGCGCGCACATCCGCGACTGACTGGGCATTGACGCGGTGGCATGTGAGCGATAACAATCGTCGCCACCCGCCTAGAGACATGGACACCAGCAGATGAAGCATGCGGTCCGCCTCCTCGCGCTCCTCGCCCTGCTCGCCGTGTATGTCGCCACCCCGGCCCGGCCCGCCCTGGCGGCCGTCACCGGCACCCAGGTGCCCGTCCCGCCGCCGCCGATGGGCTGGGCCTCGTGGAACACGTTCGCCGCGAAGATCAACTTCAACGTCATCAAGGCGCAGGCTGACGCCCTCGTCTCGTCCGGGCTGGCCGCCGCCGGCTACAAGTACGTCAACATCGACGAGGGCTGGTGGCAGGGGACCCGCGACGCCGCCGGCAACATCACCGTCGACACCGCGGAATGGCCCGGCGGCATGGCCGCGATCGCCGACTACCTGCACGGCAAGGGCCTCAAGGCCGGCATCTACACCGACGCCGGCCGCGACGGCTGCGGCTACTACTACCCGACCGGCCGCCCGGCGGCGCCCGGCAGCGGCAGCGAGGGCCACTACGCGCAGGACATGCTGCAGTTCTCCCGCTGGGGCTTCGACTTCGTCAAGGTCGACTGGTGCGGCGGCAGCGCCGAAGGGCTCGACCCGCAGAGCACGTACCGCGCGATCAGCGCCGCCGTCACCAGCGCCGCCGCGACCACCGGCCGCCCACTCGTGCTGTCCATCTGCAACTGGGGCGTGCAGAGCCCGTGGAACTGGGCGCCCGGCATGGGGGCGATGTGGCGCACCAGCACCGACATCATCTACTACGGCCAGACCGCCACCCAGGCGATGGTCCTCAGCAACTTCGACCAGGGCCTGCACCCCGCCGCCCAGCACACCGGGTACTACAACGACCCCGACATGATGATCGCCGGCATGCCCGGGCTGACCGCCGCGCAGAACCGCACCCACATGGGCCTGTGGGCGATCTCCGGCGCGCCGCTGCTCATCGGCGACGACCTCGCCACGATGGACGCCACGACGAGGGCGACGCTCGGCAACGCCGAGGTGATCGCCGTCGACCAGGACCCGCGCGGACTGCAGGGCGTCAAGGTCTCCGATTCGCAGGGGCGGCAGGTGTACGGGAAGGTGCTCGCCGGCTCGGGACGGCGCGCCGTGCTGCTGCTCAACCGGGGGACCGCCGCGGCGTCGATGACCGTCCGGTGGGCGGACCTGGGCCTCGCCGCGACGTCGGCATCCGTACGGAACCTGTGGTCCGCGCAGAACGCCGGGAGCTTCGCCACGTCGTACACCGTGAACGTCCCGGCGAACGACGCGGTGCTGCTGACCGTCACCGGCACCGAGGCCGCCGCCACCACCTACGAGGCCGAGGCGACCGGCAACACCCGCACCGGCGCGACGGTCGCCGCCTGCGCCGGCTGCTCGGGCGGCTCGAAGGTCGGTGGCATCGGCAACGGCGGCACCCTGCGCTTCAACGCCGTCGCCGCACCGTCCGCGGGCCTCGCCGTGGCGACCATCGCGTACACCAACGGCGACCCCACCACGCGCACGGCGACGCTGCAGGTCAACGGGCAGCCGTCGACGGTCGTCGCGTTCCCGCCGACCGGGTCGTGGACCACCGCCGGCACCGTCTCGGTCATCGTGCCGCTGACCGCCGGCTCGGCCAACACGCTCACGTTCTCCAACGTCGCCGCCTGGGCACCGGACCTGGACGCGATCGAGGTCCGCCAGCTCGCGTCGGCACCCGCGGCGGTGCGCGTCCAGGGCGTGCAGTCCGGCCGGTGCCTGGACGTCGACAACTCCAGCACCACCAACGGCGTGCAGCTGCAGCTGTGGGACTGCAACGGGCAGGCCAACCAGGCCTGGACCGTGACGTCGAGCAAGCAGTTGACGGTGTACGGCACCAAGTGCCTGGACGCCTACAACAACGGCACCACGAACGGCACCGCCGTCGTCATCTGGGACTGCAACGGCCAGGCGAACCAGCAGTGGAACGTCAACGCCGACGGCACCATCAGCAGCGCGCAGTCCGGCCTGTGCCTGGACGCCAGCAACCGCGGCACCGCCAACGGCACGAAGATCATCCTGTGGGCGTGCGGCTCGGGCACGAACCAGCGGTGGACCCTGGCGTAGCCGTTGATGGTTCGCGCGCCGGCGGCGGGGTAGGAACCGCAGCGAGGGGGTGTGCCGTGGCCGCGTCGGAGGACCGCCGGCAGTGGCGGGCGGCCGTGGTGGACCTGCTCCAGCGGGACCGGCTGGCGCAGCCGGACCAGCTGGGCGCCGTGGCCGCCGCCGCGGCCGCGCCGCTCGGGCTGGACGTCTGGGTCTACCTGGTCGACTCATTCCAGTCGCCCAGAGCAGCGGGTCCTGCTGCCGGTGCCGCGCCCGCCCGCGGCACCGCCGCCGCCGCTCCCCGTCGAGTCCACTGTGGCCGGACAGGTCTTCATGACCGTCCGGCCGCGGTCGTCCACGGTGGACGGACGGCAGCGGCTGTGGATGCGGTCGTCTCGGCGGTCCTCGAACCCTGCTACGAGGTCGGCGGCGACGCGTTCGACTACGCGGCCAACGACGGGGCGCTGTTCTTCGCGAGGTTGCCGAGGAGCTGCTGGAGCGTGGTGACCGCCTGTTGCTGTACACCGACGGCGCCACCGAGGCCGTCGGCCGTGACGGCCGGGTGTTCGGCGTCGAAGGGCTGGTCGAGCTCGTCGAACGTGACACCGGCGAGCTGCCGGCCCCCGAGGCGCTGCGCCGGCTCTGCCACTCCGCGCTGGCGGGCTACGCAGGCACCCCGGCCGACGACGTCACGCTGCTGCTGGTGGAGTGGGCCCAGGACGCCGCGCGGCGGATGCTGCCCCTCGCCACGGCGGACCCCATTCCGCCCTGGGGCGAATTCTGACAATTCGCCCCGGTTCGCGTGTCACCCCGTGCGGGTGGGGTAGCGGGTGAGTATGCGTACAGACAACTTCCCGAGCCTGGTGTCCGACCCCGAGGCCCTGGGGCTTCCCGGTACCGCCGACTACGACTCCACCGCGGGGGACGATGTCGACACCGGACGGGTCGCCGACGGCCCGGACCCCGCGCTGCTGCCGCTGGACCGCGACGACCAGCCGCTCGGGCTCGACCATGCCGACCCCGAGTCGCTGGACGACAAGCTCGACCGCGAACTGCCCGACACGTCGCTGGGGGAGGTCGGCCCGCGGCCCGACGCCACCGCGTCGCCGATCGCCGCCGAGTCGTTCGACCCCGACGCGACCGGCGAGACGCTGGACTCCGTCGACCGGGACACCGCGCTGGACGACGCTCCGGTCGAGCCCAACCTCGGCTCGCAGGTCTCGATGTACGACACGGGCGCCGGCGCCCGCGGCGGCACCGTCGGCCGGCTCGTCGAACCCGACGAGGGCACCGGCGAGGACACCGAGAAGGACGCGATCGCCTACGACGCCGGCGCCGCGGGCGGTGGGGCCACGGCCGAGGAGCTGGCCGTGCACGAGATCCCGGAACGGTGACCCATGGAGACGTCAGCGACGTTCATCGGCAACGCGACGGTGCTGCTGCGCCTCGGCGCGTTCACGCTGCTGACCGACCCCAACTTCCTGCACGCCGGGCAGCGCGCGTACCTCGGCTACGGCCTGTGGTCGAAGCGGCGCCTCGAGCCGGCGATGGGCATCGACGACCTCCCGCCGCTCGACGGGGTCGTGCTGTCACACCTGCACGGTGACCACTTCGACCGGGTCGCCCGCCGCGGCCTGCCCCGCGACCTGCCGTTCGTGACGACCCGCACGGCGCAGCGCCGGCTGTACAGGTGGAGCTTCACGGAAGCGGTCGGCCTGGCCACGTGGGAGGACGTCACGTGGCGGCGCGGCGGCCAGGCGCTGCGGATCACCGCGGTCCCGGCGCAGCACGGCCCGGCCGGCGTGCACCTGGCCCTGCCGGAGACGATGGGCACCGTCATCGACTGGTCCCGCGACGGCCACCGCCGGCTGCGCCTCTACATCACCGGCGACACGCTCTTCCGCCGGTCCGTGCTGGACCAGATCCCCGAACGCTTCGGCGACATCGACGCGGTGCTGATCCACCTCGGCGGCACCCGCATCCTCGGCGTGCTGGTCACCATGGACGCCCGCGACGGGGTCGCGCTGTCGCGCCTGATCCGCCCGCGCACCATCCTGCCGATCCACCACGATGACTACACCGTCATGCGCGACCCGCTGCACCACTTCGAGCGGCTCGCCGACGGCCTCCCGGTGCGCACCATGTCCCGCGGCGAGACGGTCGACCTGACCGCCGTCTCCGCGATCCAGTGAGGGGAATCGCCATGACCACCGACCCCGACCAGTTCCTCGACTTCCTCGACGACGACCAGCCCCCGGAGCCGGCCAAGGACTCGGACGCGGTGTCCCTGGAAGGCCGCGAACGCCCCCGCGACGAGGACGTGACCACCGACGAGACAGCCCCCGAACCCCCCGACTGACGGCGGGGGTCAGTCCTCGGCCTCGGCTGCTGGGGGTGTCGTGCCGGGGAGGTCGGTCAGGCGGCGGTCCAGGAAGCGGCGTTCGGGGCCGTCGTCGGTGAGGGATCTCGCGCGGAGGTAGGCGGCGCGGGCCTCGGTGGTGCGGCCGAGGCGGCGTAGCAGCTCGGCCCTGGTCGAGTGCAGGTAGCGGAAGTCGTCCAGGCCCAGGCTGTCGACGATGCGCAGGCCGGCCAGTGGGCCCTCGGTCTCGGCGACGGCGATGGCGCGGTTCAGCTCGACGACGGGTGAGGCGGTCAGGCGGGCCAGCTCGCCGTACAGGGCGGCGATCTGCGGCCAGTCGCACGGTGTCTCCGCGTGCAGGGAGGCGATCGCGCCCTGCAGGACGTAGGGGCCGCGGCCGCCCAGTGCGATCGCCCGGTCGAGCGCGGTGCGGCCCTGGGTGATCTGGGCGGCGTCCCACCGGGTCGGGTCCTGGTCCTCGAGCAGCACCAGCTCGCCGTCGTGGAAGCGGGTCTCGCGGCGGGAGTCGTGCAGCAGCATCATCGCCAGCAGGCCGTGCACCTCGGGGGCGGCGGGCAGCAGCTCGGTCAGCGCGCGGCCCAGCCAGATGGCCTCGGCGGCGAGCTCGTCGCGGCCGCCGAAGCCCTCGTTGAAGATCAGGTACACGACGGTGAGCACGGCGTCGAGGCGCTCCTGGAGCAGGTGGTCCGGCGGGACGCGGAACGGGATCCCGGCCGCCTTGATCTTGCGTTTGGCGCGGACCAGGCGCTGCGCCATGGTGCGCTCCGGGACGAGCAGTGCCCGGGCGATCTCGCCGGTGGTCAGGCCGCCGAGGGTACGCAGGGTGAGCGCGACCTGGGCCTCGACGGCGAGCGCCGGGTGGCAGCACGTGAAGATGAGCTCCAGGCGCTCGTCGGGGACCGCGGTCATCTCCACCTCCTGGGCGGCGGCGAGCAGCGCCAGCCTGGGCACGAGCGCCCGCTCGCGGCGGATGTGGTCGGTGGCGCGGTTGCGTGCCGTGCGGATCAGCCAGGCGCGCGGGTTGTCCGGCACGCCGTCGCGCGGCCAGTGGTCGGCGGCGATGGTGAAGGCCTCCTGCGCGGCGTCCTCGGCGAGGTCGAAGTCGCCGAGGACGCCGATGAGGGTGGCCAGGACGCGCCCCCACTCGGCACGGAAGATCCCGTCGAGTGCGGTTACCAATACACTTCCGATGGCCGGATCTCGACGGCTCCGCCGTGGCGGGCCGCCGGGACGCGGGCGGCCACCTCGATGGCCGCGTCGAGGTCGTCGGCCTCCAGGATGAACACGCCGCCGACGGCCTCTTTCATCCCGACGAACGGGCCGTCGGTCGTCAGCGTCCTGCCGCCTTCCACCCGCACGGTGGTCGCGTGCTCGGCGAGGCCCAGCGGTGGCACGGTGGTGACCCCGGGGGTCTGGTTGATCGCCTGGTAGTCGGCGTAGACCTGCTTCTGCTCCTCCTCGGTGAGCGCGGCCTGCCGCTCGAGTGCCGGGCCTTGGTAGATGAGCATGACGTACTGCATCGCTGCCTCCTCGTCGGTTCCAGACTGGCGGTAAGACGAACGGCGAGCCACGAATTCGACAGCCTCAGGAGGCGAATGCCGCGGCGTTGCGGGACGCCCAGGTCTGGAACGAGACGGGCGGGCGGCCCAGCACCCGCTCGACGTCGGGGCTCACCGCCTGCTCGTCCGGCAGGGGCCGGCCGAGGATGGCCAGGGTGCCGTCCGCGACCGGCGGGGGCATGAAGGTGAGCAGCTGGGCGCGGGCCTCCTCCGGGGTCTGCTCAACGAGGTCGACCGGCGCGCCGGTGGCCGCGGCGATCGCCGCCGCGCGGTCGCGGGGTGTGGTCGCCGCCGGTCCGGTGAGCACGTACGTGGCGTCGTCGTGCTCGGCGCCGGCGAGCAGGACCGCCGCCGCGACCGCCGCGATGTCGTCCGGGTCGACCAGCGGGAGGGCGACGTCCACGTACGGCGCGTACGCCACCCGATGCGAACGGATCGTCGGTGCCCAGGCGAACGTGTTGGTGGCGAACCCGCCCGGGCGCAGGATCGTCCAGCGCACGCCGGCGCCGCGGACCGCCGCCTCCAGGGCGCGCAGCGGTGCGTGCGACGGGGTGTCGGGGCGGGTGCCGGCGGCCTGGGAGGACAGCAGGACGATGCGCGGCACGCCCGACTCGCGGACCGTGGCGACGAGCGCCCGGTGGTCGACCGGCGCGCCGGGCACCAGCAGGAACAGCGCGTCGGCGCCGTGCAGGGCCGGGCGGAGGCTCGCCGGGTCGGCCAGGTCCGCGGCGAAGGAGCCGTGCGATGGTCCGGCGTTGCGGGAGACGGCGGCGACGGTGGCGCCGGCCGCGGTCAGGGTCTGTACGAGAGGGCGGCCGACGTTGCCGGTCGCACCCGTCACGACGATCTTCATGCCGGCGAAGCTAGCATCGTGGGGATAGTAGGTACCTAGAGGAAAGTGACCATGCAGAAGGAAACCATTCCGGAACTGGCGTGTCCGATCGCGCCCGTGGTCGACATCGTGTTCAGCCGGTGGACGACGCCGATCCTGTGGACGCTGCACGAGCACGGGCGGCAGCGGTTCAGCGAGCTGGAGCGCCGCATCGGCACGGTCACGGCGAAGGTGCTCACCCAGCGGCTGCGGCAGCTGGAGCGGGACGGCCTCGTCGTCCGCACGTACACGCCGGAGATCCCGCCGCGGGTCGAGTACGAGATCAGCGACCTCGGCCGCAGCCTCGGCCCGCTGTTCCACGCGCTCGCCGACTGGGCGGGCGGGCACCTGCCGGCCGTCGACGCGGCGCGGGCCTCCTACGACGTCGCCGGCAAACCGCGCCCATGACAGCGGAACGGATGCGGGCGTTCGCCGTGCTGCTCGACCGGTCGGTGGCGCGGATCGCCGAGCTGTCCGCGGACGGCCGCCGATTCGACCGGCGCGCGGTCGTGGGGCTCGCGGACATCTGGGACAACAGCACGTTCCCGCTGTTCGACACGGCGCTCCTGCGTCCGTCGTGGCTGCGCGAGCGGCGGGCGGCGGCGGCCCTGCGGTGGATGGCGGACGGCAGTCCCGCGCGCCGGGCGTGGATGATCGAGCAGGCCGCCGGCCACCGGCTGGAGTCCCTGCTGCCGGAGCAGCGGGACCAGCCCGCGCACGTGCGGGACTACAAGGGAGACCTGCGGCCGGGCGTCGTCCCGCTGACCGCGGCGGCGGCCGCCGGCACCGCCCGCGACTACGACCTGACCGGGGCCCGGGTCCGCACCGTACACCTGGAGCGCGGCGAGCACGGCATCCATGGCTACCTGTGGCTCGAGGCGCCGCGCCGCTACCCCGCGCCCGACAACGCCGGCGAGGCGATCGTCGAGGTGATGCTGGAGGACGTCCGGGAGGCCCGGTTCGACACCGGCGACGGCTCGGGGGCGGCGCTGACGGTCGACGGTGACGGGGTCGAGGTGCGGGTCGGCGCCCGCGGCCGGTTCGGCGCCGCGTCGGCGCGCGTCGGCTTCGACGACGACACGTGGCACCTGTCGGGTGCGGGCCGGGACGCGGCGGCGGCCGATCCACGCGGCCGCGCGTTCCGGCGCGAGCCGATCGGCTGGCCACCGGCCCGCGGCGCGGCCCGGGACGCGGCCCTGGTGGTGCACGAGGCGATGCTGGAGCTGCGGTCGGTGCGCTACGCGAGCCACGTCGGGTCGGTGCGGTTCGGGCAGCTGTGCGCCGCCTTCGCCGGGGCGGGCACCGGCGTGCTCGCCGCGGCGGGCCGCCCCCGGCGGGTCCGTGACCGCGCGTTCCGGGAGCTGGCCGAGCGGTGGATCGCCGCGAGCCCCTGCCTGGCGGACCGCATCACGGACCGGTTCCCGGACGGCCACTGGGCCCGGGCGGCGGTCCCCGCAGGCGACCCGCCACCGGCCCCGGCGGCGGCGATACCCGGGCGGGCCGAGCTCACCCTGGTCCACCACGTCGCGGCGCACGTCCGCTTCGACACCCAGCGCGACGCCTCCACGATCGTCAACCTGGCCGTCCCGGACGGCGACGGGCCGTGGAGCTCGCGGGCGCTGGAGTTCGAACGCACCACCGCGATGTCGATCGGCACGCCCGCGCTCACCGGCCCGCACCCCGTCGCGCACACCGCCGGCCGGTCGCTGTCCTTCACCGACGGCTCGTTCAGCGTCGCGTAGTGGTGGCGCGCGGCGGTACCGTCTGCGGGATGGGACTGCGTGACGACCTCATCGACCTGCGCCGTGATCTGCACCGGCACCCGGAGATCGGCCTCGACCTGCCGCGCACCCAGCGGAAGGTGCTCGCCGCGCTCGAAGGCCTGCCGCTGGAGGTGACGACCGGCACCGCGCTGTCGTCGGTCACGGCGGTGCTGCGCGGCGGCCGGCGTGGCGGTGCAGACAGTCCCGCGGTGCTGCTGCGCGGCGACATGGACGCCCTGCCGGTCACCGAGCTCGCCGATGTGCCGTTCGCCTCGGCGGTGCCGGGCGCCATGCACGCCTGCGGTCACGACCTGCACACCGCCGGGCTGGTCGGCGCGGCCCACCTGCTCGCCGGGCGCCGCGACGAGCTGGCCGGCGACGTCGTGTTCATGTTCCAGCCGGGGGAGGAGGGCTGCAACGGCGCCGGGCTGATGATCGACGAGGGGGTGCTGGACGCCGCCGGCTCCACCGTGGTCGCCGCGTACGGGCTGCACGTGCTGGCCACGGACTTCCCGCGCGGGGTGTTCGCGTGCCGGCCGGGCGCGCTGATGTCCGCCGCGGCGGGCCTCTACGTGCGGGTCGTCGGCGCGGGCGGGCACGGGTCGGCGCCGCACGACGCCCGCGACCCGATCCCGGCCGCGTGCGAGATGGTGACGGCGCTGCAGACGATGGTGGGGCGCCGGTTCAGCCCGTTCGAGCCGGTCGTGCTCACCGTCGGCGAGTTCCACGCGGGCACGCTGCGCAACGTCATCCCCGACGAGGCGGTGTTCTCCGCGACGGTACGGACGTTCAGCGTCGCCGCCGCTGAGCAGATCGCCCAGGACTCGGTGCGGTTGTGCGAGGGCATCGCGGCGGCGCACGGGCTGCGCGCAGAGGTGCGGTTCGAGCCGGAGTACCCGGTGACGGTCAACGACGACACGGAGGCGGCGTTCGTGGCGAGCACGGTCCGCGACGTGTTCGGGGCCGACCGGTTCCAGCACATGGAGCACCCGGACCCGGGCTCCGAGGACTTCTCCCGCGTCCTGCAGCGGGTCCCCGGTGCCTACCTGTTCCTCGGCGCGGCGGGCGGCGACGACCACACCGTCATGCCCAACAACCACTCGCCGCGCGCGGTCTTCGACGACAGCGTCCTGCACGACGGCGCCGTCCTGCTCGCCGAGCTGGCCCGCCGCCGCCTGACCCCGGAGCCAGGCGCCTGACGCAGGGGCCCGGCGCCTGACCCAGGGGCTCGGGCTAGAAAACCGTACGTACGTCTTGTTAGAGTCCCGGCGTGCTTCCCGAACCCGGACCCGTGCGCCTGCTCGCCGGCGCCACCCTCATCAACACGTTCGGCAACGGCGTGTCGATGGCGTCGGTGGCGCTGTTCCTGACCCGGTCCGTCGGGCTGAGCGTGCGGGAGACCGGCCTCGCGCTGACCGTGACCGCCCTGGTGTGCCTCGTGTCGAGCGCGCCGATGGGGTACGTCGCGGACCGCCGCGGACCGCGTGGCGTCCTGCTCGCCGGCCTCCTCGTGCTGTGCGCGGGCTCGGCGGCGCTGGTGACGGTGCAGGACTTCTGGACGTACCTGCTGGTCGGGGTGCCGATGGCGGTCGGCGACGCGGCGCAGCGGGCGGCCAAGGGCGCGGTCATCGCCGGCGCGGTGCCCGCCGACCGGCGCGTCTACACCCGCGCCTACCTGCGCTCCGTCACCAACGCGGGCATCGCGGCCGGCGCCGCGGTGGCCGGCATCGGGCTCGCCGTGGACACCCGGCAGGCGTACCTCACGCTGATCGCCATCGACGCGGTTACCTACGCCGGCGCCGCGCTCGTGCTGCGCCGCCTCGCCCCGGTGCCGGCCGCGCCCAAGCGGCAGGAGGGTCCCCGGCTGGTCGCGCTGCGGGACCGGCCGTTCCTGGCGTTCGTGGTCCTGGACGGGCTGATGGCCACGCACTTCGGGCTGTTCGAGGTCGCGCTGCCGCTGTGGATCGCGCACCGCACCGACGCGCCGCGCTGGCTGATCGCGGTGCTGTTCGGCATCAACACGACCGCCGTCGTGCTCTTCCAGGTCCGGGCCGCCCGCGGCACCGAGGAGCTGCCCGGCGCGGCCCGCGCCTCGCGACGAGCTGGGCTGGCGCTGTTCGCCGCGTGCGGGCTGTTCGCGTTGAGCGGCGGCGTGAGCATGCCGGTGACCGTGGCGCTGCTGGTCCTCGGGTCGATGGTGCACGTCGCCGCGGAGCTGTGGCACTCGGCCGCCGGGTGGGGCATCTCGTTCGGGCTCGCGCCGCCGGACGCGCACGGCCAGTACCAGGGCGCCTATGCGATGGGCATGCAGCTGGGCCAGATGCTCGCGCCCTTCGTGGTGACGACCCTCGCCGTCGGCTGGGGCGCGCCGGGCTGGCTGCTGCTGGGCGCGACGTTCGCGGTCATCGGCAGCCTGGTCCCGCCGGCCGTCACGTGGGCCCGCGCGTCAGCCGCGGCGCACGGGCCCACGCCGGCGGTCAGCTCGCGAACGCCTTGACCTCGAGCAGGCCGACCGAGCTGGTGCCGTTGGATTGCAGCACGACCCGCAACCGGGCGGTGCTGACCTGCGTGAACGTCACCGTGATGTACGCGTTGGCCGTCACCGGGTAGCCGCTGGCGCCGGGCACGTCGGCGTACGCGCTGCCGGTCCAGTACTGCAGCTTCCAGCTCGACGGCACGTCGATGCCCTGGTTGTCGTCGAACAGGTACACCTGCGCGCGTTTGAGCGTCTGGTTCGTGCTCCAGGTGAGCTCCGCCCACTGCTGGCCGCTGTTCGGCCACGTGCCCCAGCGCGGGTTCACGGTGTCGTTGGACGACGGCGGGTCGATGCCGTCGTTGATCGCCGCGACCGACTCCCACGCCGACGTGTACGACGCGGACGCCGTCGCCGACCGGGCCAGGTTGCTGTCCTGCGGCGGCGGGTTGCTGCCGCCGCCCTTGATGAGGAACAGGTTGTCGGCGACGTTGTAGTACTGCGCCAGGTACGAGCCCGCCGGCGGGTTGGTGTGGTAGTAGTCGTCGTGGTTGCAGTCGAGCCGGTCGTCGTGGGACCGGTTCGTGCACACCGTGCGGATGACGACGTTGTCGCCGTCCTTGTAGCACATGACGTCCCACTCGTCGGTGCAGTGCCCGTAGCCGGACGCGTTCGGCGCGTTGTTGTTGACGGCGCCGAGCGTGTGCCCGAGCTCGTGCGCGGCGACGCCGGCCGACCAGCAGCCGTTGTCCGCCCGCGCGTACTCCGGTCCGGTGTTGGACCGGTTCGCGTCGCTCTTGCGCGTGTCGCCGGCCAGCCCGCCGATGCCGCAGTACACGTTGGCGTCGACGAACTGCAGGTACTTGCGGTCCGTCCGGTTGTAGCCGGCCGCCTTGACCGCGTTGAGCAGCGGCGCCCAGTCGTTGGCGTTCAGCGCCGAGTCGGCGATCTTCACGTCCCGCACGACCGGCCGGCACGCGCCGTTGACGGTCTCGGTGACGTACCGGACGTGCCGCTCGCCGCCCGTCTCCTTGGCGCTCTCGTTGAAGATCGTGTCGACGCCCTCGGCGAGGGTGCGGAACGTCTCGAGGTACTGCGTGTACCGGCTGGTCGAGCCGTGGATGTACAGCACCTCGACCCGTCGCCCGCTCGTGCCGTCACCTTCGCAGACCGCGAGCGACTGCACGGCGGCCGCGGCCTTGGCCGTGCCGGCGAGGGCGGGCACGGGCGTCTTCACCGACAGCCCGGCCGGGGCGGCGTCCGGGCCGTGCGTGCACATGATCGGGCTGGTGCCTTTGACCTCGAGCAGCCCGGCGCCGCACGGCCCCGCGGCCCGCCGCTGCAGCCCGTCGTAGACAAGCCCTTTGGCGGCGTCGTTCTTCGGCAGGCCGGCGCTGCTCTCACCGGCGGACGCCGTGCCCATGAAGGCGCCGGTCACGGCCAGGCCGAGCGCCGCGACGGCCGCGACGACCAGGCGGGTGGTTCGTTTTCGGGGCATGATTCGGACTCCCTGTCACAAGGGTGGGGGCGGGGCCGATGCGCATCGACGAAATCCTTTTCGGCACCCTGGCAGGACGAATCGCCCTGCGTCAATCCTTGTGACAGGATGTGCGGAGATTTAAGGTTCTCTACAACTCCCGAAACCTTTTCGCCGCCCCGACCTTCTGAAACTTTCCCCACCCGCTGCGACCCCGTAGCGTCCCGCGGGACCGTAGCTCAGAGGGCCGTGATCGAGTAGCGGATCCGGCTGTCATGGCGACCGGATCCGCTACTCGATCAAGCTGGGCGGCGAAGATCAGCAAGGGCTACCAGGCGATCGCCTGTTCCCACATTCGTACGTAAGCCTCGGCGCCGGACAGGAGTTGCTGGCGGAGCAGGGTGCTGTCGGGGCCGGCGCGCTGGATGAGGTCGGTGGTCCAGTCGGCGAAGAGGCCGTACTGCGCGGCGCCGTCGGTGTTGACGTCGAAGGTCCGCGAGCCGAAGACCTGCTTGCTGACCGTGGTGCCGTTGGGGGCGGTGAACGGGTAGATCAGCGGGGCGGATGAAGCGTCCGGGCGGGGGTTCGCCTGGTCGCCGAGGCCGTTGACGTCGGTGCCGTAGCCGTAGCCGGTGATGGCGTTGCCGTGCGGGGCGGCGCGGTTGGCACGCCACTCGCTCAGGAACTCCGGCACCGAGTTGGCGTAGGTGGCCACGAAGCCGCCGAGCGCGAGAATCCGGTCGATCATGGTGGGGTCGGACCAGCTGTGCACCGAGGTCACGCCCGGGTAGTGGGCGGCCGCGGCCATGTCGAGCACGGCCTGGGCGGTCTTCACGCTCATGTGGTCGACGTGGATGATCATGCCGCGTTCCATCATCCGCTGGATGAGGTAGCGGCCGAGGCTGGTCAGGCCGCGGGTGTTGCAGATCTTGCCGCTGGGGTAGACCGGCAGCACGGTGCCGGGCGGCAGGCTCAGCACCCCGAAGCTCAGCAGCCGGACGAGGTCGTCCTGCACGAGGGGCTGCTCGTTGTCGGACGGGCCGGTGCAGCTGGTCGCGGTCCACCAGTGGCCGGTGGACAGCAGGTTGCCGACGTTGACGAACGCCCCGGTGAGGCCCGCGTCGAAGCGGGTGCCGCCGAAGGCGTTGTCGAACTTGTGGATCGGGTACAGGCCGGAGACGCCGATCGCCTGCAGCTCGTCGAGACCGGCGTCGATCTGGGCGGTGGTGCACTGCGGGACGTCGTTGCTCTCGCGGCAGCCGAAGATCTCGGAGTTCTCGACGCCGATCGTGACGGCCAGCTTGCCCTGCGCGGCGATGCTGCGCACCTGGGCGGGCGTGGTCGCGATGCGGAACCAGCCCTTGCCGGCGCCGCCGTTCTGCGCGTCGATGTAGTCCTGCATCGAGTACAGGTAGCGGGACTGGACCCGGATCTGGTCCATCTCGTCGCAGGGGGTGTCGCGGAACGGGAAGAGCTCGCAGATCGACCGGTTCGCGACCAGCAGTGCGTTGAGCACCCGCTGGCCGGCCCGCCAGGACCGTTCGATGCCGCGGTAGTACGACTGCTCGTGCAGCAGCGAGTTGTGCTGCGGCCAGTCGCCGAACGTCGGCCAGCCGTCCTCGGGTGAGTTCGCCGCGTCGGTGCCGCCGACGATGGCCTCGAAGAGCGCGCCGACGTTGAGGCTGCGGTGCGTGTCGCAGCCGGCGAGCGCGACCTGCACGCCGCCGGACGCCCACGCCTCGCCGCAGTGCATCTGCCCGCCGAACGCAGCGGCGGCCGTGATGTGGGCGTGCGCGTCGATCGTGCCGACGAGCCTGCCGCTGCTGTCGACGCCCGGCGCGGCGGTGCCGGTGACCCCCGGGTCGATGTCGGGCGGGGTGAAGCAGCCCGTCGCGGTGGCGAGGGCCACGGTGTACGACGTGCCGGCCGCGCCGAGGCTCCACAGGAACGAGCCCATGGTCTGGCCGGTGGCCGTGGCGGTGAACCGGTAGCGGTCGCCGGCCTTGGTGACGGTGAAGTCGGCCCGGTCCCCGTAGGAGTCGCCGGCCATGATGAAGCTGACGACGCTCTGGTACGCGGGCTTGCCGTCGGAGCCGAACAGCTCGTACCGGCCGAGCTGGGTGGCCTCCAGCCGGAACGGCGTGGCGCCGGAGGCGGAGGACGTGAAGCCGTACCCGGCCCCGCTGCGCACGACGTAGCCGGTCGCGCTGGAGCCGTTGAAGACCCGCAGCGTGGCGCAGGTGCCGTCGAGCGCGTCGGCGTTGGCGGTGATCGCGGCGGCGGAGGCCGGTGGTGCGGCCGCGACCAGTGCGGCCGCGACGGAGACGAGCAGTGTGGTGAGGAATGCGGTCGGATGGCGTAGCGACAGGGACATAAGGCGGTGCCCCTTCATGCGTGCCGGAACGCGCGCTCCGGCGGCCGGTGTGAAGTCAGACCAGCGTCCGATAGGCAGCGGTCACTGTCAACAGGAAGCGAGAATCTTTCGGTTTTCCTGCCGCTGGGCCGCCGGTGCGCGGTACGGGCGTCAAACGCCGGCGGGGGAGTGGGTGGACAGGTCGGCGCGGATGCGGTCCAGCGTCGTGGCCATGGCCTTCGGCATCGAGCGGTCCCGGCCCGTGACCCGCTCGTAGAGGAGCATGCCGCGGCCCGCGCTGAGCGCCATCGTCTGCACGAGCCGGGTGCCGCCGGGCACGGGGGAGAGCTGGAAGCGCCAGGTGGTGCTGTCGAAGAAGGGGGCGCGCCACAGGGTGCGGAACGCGAACTCCTCGCCGGGCTTCGCGGTGGTCACCACGCACTCGCGGGTCCAGCGGGCGATGCCGTGGCGGCTCGACCCGCTGAAGCGGGCGCCGATCGCGGGGCCGGTCGCGGCGTCGTCCCACTCGCTGCGGTAGCACTCCGGGCTCCAGCGGCCCATGCGCGTGACGTCGGCGATCGCGGCGTACACGGCCTCGGGGCCGACCGGGATGACGACCTCCGCGCGGGCCGTCAGCGCGATGTCGGGGTTCGCCGGCGCGAGGTCGCCGTACGCGTCCTGGAGGCGGCGGGTGTACCGGCCGCGGGTGAGCCGCAGGATCATCCGCAGTGGGGCGCTGCGCAGCACGGGCCGGGCCAGCTCGGCGTCCGCGGTCATCACCCACGGCACGGCGAAGCCCATCCTGATCGGCAGCGCCTTGCGCATGGCCTTCTCCATGGCCGCGTGCCGCTTCGGGCTGATGCGCTCGGCGACGATCGGCACGACGACCGCCTCCTCCTCGGCGAGGTGCGGGGTCATCAGGTCCCGCAGCCGCACCGCGGCGTCGGCGAGGTCGGCGGCGCCGCCCGGGCCCTCCTGCAGGGCGGCCCGGATGGTGTCCATCAGGGGGTCCAGCTCGCCGTGGTCGTCGCTGAGCGCGTCCAGCTCCGCGGACGGTCCGACCGCCTCGCGCAGCATCGGCCACAGGAACCGGTCCTCGCCGACGTGGTGGTGGTGGATCATGTCGATCACGTCGCCGATGTGGGCGCGCAGCGCGGTGAGCTGGCGTGGGCCGGGCCGTCGCCGGCCGGCGGCGAAGTCTTGCGCGAATGTGGCGAGCCGGTCGAGCTCGACCCGGATCGCGGCGTGCATCAACAGGTATCCGGACTGGTCTGTCATCGTGTTCGCTCCTCGGTTATATTCGGTACAGCCACACTGTATTCGAGCCAGCAGGTATGGAGTCAATATCGTGGACACGACACAGAGCCGGGCGTACCGCTCACCGCGGCGCCAGGCGCAGGCCGAGGCGACCCGGGCCGCGATCGTGCGCGCCGCCGGGCGGCTGTTCGCCGAGCGTGGCTACGCCGGCACCACGATGCAGGCGATCGCCGACGAGGCCGGCGTCGCCGTCGAGTCGGTCTACAAGGCCGGCTCCAAGGCGCAGCTGCTGCGCCGCGCCCACGAGGAGGCGGTGGCCGGCGACGACCGGCCGATCGCCCTGTACGACCGGGACGAGGTGCGCGCCGCGCTCGCCGTCGACGACCAGCGGGAGCTGATCCAGGCGTTCGCCCGCACCGTCGCGGACCGGGCGCAGACGCTGACCCCGATCAGCCGGGCCTTCGTCCAGGCCGCCGGCGCCGACCCGGCGATCAACGAGACGTGGGAGGAGCTGGAGGAACAGCGCCTCACCGACATGCGTCGGCTCGTGGAGTCCGTCGCCGCGCTCGGTCCGCTGCGCGACGGGCTGAGCGTCGAGCACGGCGGCACGCTGCTGTGGACGGTGCTCAACCATCAGTCCGGCTGGCTGGTCGCGCACCATCTGCGCTGGGACGACAAGCAGGTCGCCGACTGGATGGCGGAGCTCGTCACCTGCCTGCTGCTCCCAGCCGCATAGGCAGCAGCGCGTCGAGCTCCGCGGCCGGCACGGCCTTGGAGAAGTGGAAGCCCTGACCGACCTCGCAGCCCAGGCGGTGCAGCTCCGCGGCCTGTTCGGCGTGCTCGATGCCCTCGGCGACCACGCCGAGCCCCAGCGCGGCGGCCAGGTCGAGGATCGCCCGCGCCAGCGCGGACTGCTCGGCGCCGGCCGCGACCCCGTCCACGAACGGCTTCGGGATCTTCAGGACGTCGATCGGGAAGTCGTGCAGGCGGGACAGCGACGAGTAGCCGGTGCCGAAGTCGTCGACGGCCAGCTGCACGCCGAGGGCCTTCAGCTCGCCGAGGCGGTGCTGGGCGACCTCCGCGTCCTCCTGCAGCAGCGACTCCGTGATCTCCAGCGTGAGCAGGTGCGGCGCCAGCCCCGACCGGGCGAGCGTCTGCTGCACGTACAGGACGACCGCGGGATCCTGGACCTGCCGCGGCGACAGGTTGACGCTGATCTTCAGCCCGGGCCACGCGGCCGCCTGGCGGCAGGCGGCCTCCAGGACCGTGTAACCGAGCGGCAGGATCAGCCCGCTCTCCTCGGCGAGGGGGATGAACCGGTCCGGCGGGATGAACCCGTGTCGCGGATGCGGCCAGCGTACGAGCGCCTCGGCGCCCACGATCGCACCGTCGGACAGGTCGACGAACGGCTGGTAGTACACCTGCAGCTCGTGCCGCTCGACGGCGCCGCGCAGGTCGTCGGCGAGGTCGAGCTTCTCCAGCAGGCCCGCGTGCATGCTCGGGGCGAAGTAGGCGAACCGGTTGCGCCCCTGCCGTTTCGCCATGTGCATCGCCACGTCGGCGTTGCGCAGCAGCTCGTCGGCGTCGGGGAGCCGGTCGGGGTCGGGCAGCGCGATGCCGACGCTCGCCTGCGGCTGGATCTCCCGGCCGCCGATCGACAGCGGCTGGCGCAGCGTGGCGAGGATCCGTTCGGCGACCCGGGCGGCCTCGGCGGCGTCGTCGAGGTGCTCCAGCAGCACCGCGAACTCGTCGCCGCCGAGGCGGGCGGCGGTGTCGGCGGAGCGCAGGCACGTGCGCAGCCGGTCGCCGACGGACCGCAGCAGGGCGTCACCGGCCGAGCGGCCCAGGGAGTCGTTGACGGTCTTGAAGTCGTCGAGGTCCACGACGAGGACGGCGATGTGCTGGTACGGGGTCCCGCGCCGCTCCAGCGCGTGGTGCACCCGGTCGGCGAGCAGGGCACGGTTGGCCAGGCCGGTCAGCTCGTCGTGGAACGCCCGGTGGGTGAGCTGCTCCTCCAGGGCCTTGCGTTCGGTGATGTCGCGGGTGGTCAGCAGGTAGCCGCTGACGTCGGCGTCGTCGACGACCCGGCCCACGGTCTCGGTCACGATGTACTGCCCGCTGGCGCGCTGCAGCCGGCACTCGATGGGCCCGACCCGGCCGTTCTCGTCGCCGTCGTTGCCGAGCAGGACCAGGACCCGCTGCCGGTCGTCAGGGTGGACGAGGTCGGTCAGCGACGTGCCGAGCAGCGCTTCAGGATGGTGATCCAGCAGTGAGCGCACCGACGGCGTCACGTACTGGATGGTCGCGTCCCGGCCGCAGATCGACAGCACGTCGGTGACCTGCTCGGTGAGCCGCTGGAACCGGTCCTCGGCGCGCTGCCGCTGGACGTCGCGCAGCGCCGCCATCAGGTCCGCCATGCGGATCAGGATCAGCACGAAGAGCACGCACGACGCGGCAAGGAACACCGCCAGCTCCGCCACCGCCGCCGACTCGACCGTGATCACGGCCGGGATGAGCAGGGCGGCGACCGCGAGCAGCACCGCGAAGCGGCCGCTGGTCAGCCGGGCCGGCCCCGGCGCCACGGGCTCGTCGAGCCGGCGCATGTCCGGGTGCAGGGCGGCGCAGCCGATCCCGAGGTAGAACACGATCCAGCCGGCGTCGACCCAGCTGCCGGCGTGGAACTGGTCCCGCAGCGACTGCCACGCGAAGATCGCGTCGAAGCTCAGCAGCGTGAGGATGCTGCCGAGCAGCAGCCAGAACGGCGCCCCGCGGGCGGTCCGGCCGCTGCCGAGCCGGGCCAGGACCGCCAGCACCAGCCCGTCGCCGAGCGGGTACGCCACCTGCGTGGCCCGCTCCAGCATCGTGCCGCCGATGGCGTCGTCGAGATACGGGCCGATCAGGAACACCCAGGTCAGCAGCGACATGCCGACGGTGACGATCGCCGCGTCGAGCAGCGCGGCGCGGTCACCGCCAGGGCTGCGCCGCCGGACCAGGATCACCAGGGCCGCGGCGAGCATCGGGTACAGCGCCAGGTAGCACATGTCGGCGAGCGACGGCCCGGCCGGCTGCCGGTGCTCGACCAGCTGCGGCCAGTAGAACAGCGCCGCCCCGACGGCGTACAGCGCCAGCCCGGCGGCCGCGAGCACCCATGGCAGCGGCCGCGCCGGGCGGTGCCGGGCCACACCGGCCGCCACCGCGACCGCCGACGACGCCGAGATCACCGTCCACAGCACCGCCCGCAGCGGCGAGTCGGGCGTGAGGTAGTACGCCGCACTGAGCGTCACAACCACGCACGCGTACGCCCGGACCAGCACGGACACCCCCTCTCCCACCCAATTGATCGGCCGCCGCGGGGCCGGGTTTACGAAGTCGCACCAACGCGGCAACCCGGAACGCCGCGCCGCCCGTCCCACAGGGGTGAAGACGTCGGACGAAGCAGAGTTCCGCGACTACGCGGGGCCACGGATGGCCACCTGGCGCCGGACCGCGTTCCTGCTGTGCCGCGACTGGCACCTCGCGGACGACCTCGTGGCGACGGTGCTGGACAAGCTGTTCCGGCAGTGGCACCGCCGGGACTCGATCCACAGCCTCGACGCCTACGTCGGCGGCATGCTCGCCCGCGCCGTCGTCGACGAGCACCGCCGCCCGTGGCGGCGCGAGGTGCCCGGCGACGACCTTCCGGCACCCGACCCGCCACGGCACGCCGACGCGACCGTCGAGCGGCTGACCCTCGACACCTACCTGGCGCAGCTCGGCCCGCGGCGGCGGGCCGTGCTGGTGCTGCGCTTCTACTGCGACCTCTCCGTCGAGGAGACCGCCGAGATCCTCGGCGTCTCCGTCGGCACCGTGAAGAGCCAGACCGCCCGCGGCCTGGAGACCCTGCGCGCCCTCGCCGCGCCACCGACCCCGACCCCGGTCCCGACCGTCAGGCAGGCATGATGAGCCACCAGCAGCTGTTCGACACCGTCCTCAGCGACGAGCCCCCGGCCCGCGACACCCTCGACACGCTCGTGCGCCGCTCCCGGCGCCGGGTCCGGCACCGCCGCCTCGCGACCGCCGGCGGCGGGGTGGCCCTCGCCGCGTTCGCCGCCGCGCTGATCCTGCCGGGGGCGGCGCCACCGGCCCTGACCGGCGCCCCGCCGAACACGTTTCCGACCGCGCCGGAGCAGACGTCGAGCGGCCTGCTCGGGCTGAACCCGGTCGAGCCCCTCGAGTCCGCCGTCGAGCGGCTCGCCGGGACGGTCCCGGTGGTGGTGGCGCAGGTCGTCCCGGGGGCGCGGGTCGTCGGGCGGCCCACCGTGGAGCGGCGGGTGGTGCCGGCCGACGCCGACACGCTCGAGGAGACCTACGCGTACGTGGTGACCGCCGACGTGACCGCCGGCGGTGTGACGGGCGCGCTGCGGATCACCATGGTGCGGCAGTACGCGGCGTCGGTGACCACCTCGTGCCACCCCGTCCGCACGATCACCGTCGTGCCGGGCATGTCGCCGCCGTACACGGCGTACTCGTGCATCCTGGAGGACGGGGTTCCGTCGTACACGACGGAGACCCACCGCGACGAGCGGCCCGGCATGATCCGCAACGTGGCGCGGCAGGAACGCGGCGACGGCAGCACCGTCGAGGTGTCCGTCAGCAACGAGCCGTCGCTGACCGGCAACCCGCCCCTGACCGGCGAGCAGGCCGTCGAGATCGCCCGCGACCCGAGGCTCACCCTGTACCCCGCCTGACCCGGTCGGGTGGACACGGCCGCCACATCCCCGGCGTGTCCGGACAAAACGGGCATACTCGTCGCTGTGCAGAGACGCTGGACCCTGCTCGCCTGCGCGCTGCTGCTGCTGACCGCGGCGGCGTGCGGCGGGGCGGACGACACGGACACCGCGGGCGGCCTGCCGGCGAGCGTCGGCGGGTCGCAGGTGTGCGTCCCGTCGGCGGTCACGCCGTCGGCGGCCCCGTCAGCGACCCAGTCAGGCGCGGCGGACACCCCGGCCGTGGCCGAGGTGCAGGCGTTCCTGGGGACGCTCACCGAGTCGCAGCGGACCCAGGCCCTGCACGACGATGTCCTGGACACGAAGCGGTGCAGCTGGTCCAGCCGGCCCGACGGCGAGTTCACCGGGCGCACCGGCCTGCGGCTCGGCGACCTCGGCGACGCGCAGCAGGCGGCCGCGCTCGCCGCGCTGCGCGGCGTCCTGTCCGCCGGCGGCTACGCCAAGGTGCTGCGGCTGATGGACGCCGAGGACGGAGGGCGCGACGGCTTCCACATCGCGCTGTTCGGCCAGCCGTCCGGGACGCAGCGGTGGACGCTGCAGTTCGGCGGCCCGCACCTCGCGGTGCACGTGACGACGGGCGGCGGCACGGTCAGCGTCTCGCCGTACTTCAGCAGCGCGCCGCCGGCGGCCACCACCGCCAGCGGCAGGGCGGACAAGCCGTCGGCGCGCCGATCGCCGTCGCGGGAGCCGAGCCCGGACGTGTTCGCGCTGTTCAAGTCGCTCACGATCGAGCAGCAGGCCGGTGCCAGGCTGCCCGGCACCTACGACGACGTCGTCATGGGACCCGGCGCCGACACCGGCTATCCGGTGCGGGCGGGCCTGCCGTTCCCGAGACTCGACGCCGGACAGCAGGCCATGGTGCGGGCCGTCATCAAGGGCCTGGTCGGGGATGCCGCCGCCGAGCTGGCGCAGCCGCTGCTCGACCTGTACGCGACGCAGCTGGACCAGACCACGATCGGCTACGCCGGCACGGCCGACCCGAGGAGCGAGAACGCGTACTTCCGCATCGACGGCCCGCGGCTGTGGCTGGAGTGGGCCAGCACGCCCGCGGGCGGGCTGCATCAGCACGCCCTGTACCGCGACAAGCAGCTCGACTACGGCACGGGTGCCGGATGATCCGCCGCCTCCTGCAGGCCGCCGCGCTCGCGGCCGTCATCCTCGTCCTCCAGGCGTTCCTGCCGGCGTCCGCGCACGCGCACGACCCCGGCACGACGCTGCTCTCCGTCGGGTCCTCGGGCGACACCGACCTGGAGATCACGGCGCAGATCCCGCTGTCGCGGATCGACCTGGCCTACCACACCCGGCTCGACTCCGACCCGGCCCCGGCCGTGCGGGCATCCGCGAACTGGCTGGCCACCGTGGTCCGCGACCGGGTCCGGCTCACCGCCGCGGACGGTGCCACCTGGCCGGTCACCGTCGACGACGTCGCCGCGGACCGGCAGCGTGGCCTCAACACCGCCCGGGTCCGGCTCACCGCCGCGCTGCCCACCGCCGCCACCCGGGCCCGGTCCGCCGAGCTGCGGTGGGACGTGGTGACGGACGTCGTCTACTCGCACAAGGTCCTCGTCACCGCCGACGGGCGGACCTCGCTGCTCACCCACCAGACCCCGGTCGTGCGGCTCGCCGTGCCCGCCCCGCCGCCGGCGTCCGTGCCGGCGGCGTCGATGCTGCACGCCGGCTTCGAACACTTCCGGCAGGGCGCCGACCATCTGCTGTTCCTGTGCGTGATCGCCCTCGCGGCCGCCCGCCGCTCGCTGCGCCGCGCCCGGCTGCGGGCCAGGGTCACGCTCATGGCCGGGATCACCGCCATGTTCACCGCCGGGCACTCCGTGAGCCTCGCGCTCGCCTCGCTCGGCTGGGTGTCGCTGCCCACCCGCGTGGTGGACGCGGGCATCGCGCTCACCATCGTCGTGGCCGCCGCCCACGCGGTGCGCCCGGCGCTGTCGGCGCGCACCGAGCTGGCCCTGACCACCGCCTTCGGGCTCGTCCATGGTCTGGGGTTCGCCGGCACGTTGCAGCGCCTCGCCCTGACCGGCACCGACCTCATCCTGCCGCTGCTCAGCTTCAACCTCGGCCTGGAGGCGGCGCAGCTGCTCGCGCTGGCGCTCATCGCCGTGCCGATCGCCGTGCTGGCCCGCTCCCCGGCGGTGTCGGTGACCCTGGCCGCGTCGGCCGCGGCGGTGGCCACCGGCTGGGTCGTGGAGCGGGCGTTCGACCTGACGAACCCGGTCCAGCCGCTCACCGGCATGCTGCTCGGCACTCCGGAACGCCTCGCCGGCGCCCTCTTCGCCGCCACCGCGGTCCTGCTGATCGCCAGGGCGACCCGCCCGGAGGATGCCCCGCGCGAGAGCTTCCGTGACCCGGAAGACTTCTGGTCGCCAGAACGACAAGAAGTCTTCCGGATCATGCGGGGTCAGGACGCGAGGCGGTGCAGCAGGAGCGCCGTCATCGCCCGGACGCCGACGCCGATGGCGCGCTCGTCCGCGGTGAAGTCGAGCGCGTGCGGCACGCCCTGCTCGCCGACGCCGAGGTAGAACATCGTGCCGGGCATCCGGTGCAGGAATAGCGCGAAGTCCTCCCCGCTGAACGGCCACGCAGCGTGCATCGTCATGACCGCGTCGACGCCCGGCTGCTCGCGCAGGTGCGCCGCCGCCGCCTCGGTCAGCTCGGGCGAGCAGACCATGGCGGGGAACGGCGGCTCGGGGAACGTGATCCGCGCGCCCGCCTCCGTGGCCAGCCGCCGCAGGTCGTCGCGCAGCTCGGGGTGGCGCTCCTCGGGCCAGGCCCGCACCCAGACGTCGGCGGTGACCGGGTCCGCGTCCGCCGCCAGCTGCGACCCGGTCAGGACGAACCGGGCCAGCGGCCCGTCCGGGGTCTGCAGCGCGGCCAGCAGCTCGACGAAATCCGCGTCGGACTCGGGGCGCCGTACCGTCGACATCGCGGCGATCCGGTCCAGCAGCGCGCGTCCCGCGTCGGCACCGGGCAGCTCCAGGTGGCACACGTCGAGCCCGGAAAGCCCGGCGCCGGGCATGGCGGCGAACACGCCGACCGGCAGGGGCCCGCAGTGCAGCGCGTACGCCTCCTCCGGCAGGTGCGGCTCCAGGACCCCGTCGTCGAGCATCGCTCTGGCGCCCTCCAGGGTCTCCTCCGCCGGCTGGAACACCACCACGACCCGCCCCGCGAACCGGTCCCGCAGCCCGGCCAGGACCTCGGCCACGCCGACCCCGACCACGGTGTGCACGTCGTGCCCGCAGATGTGCGCGCCGGCAGTGCCCTGCTCGACCGCCACGGCGTCCATGTCCGCCCGGTACAGCAGCGTCCGCCCCTCCCGTGCGCCTTCGACGACGGCGACGACGCCGTGCCCGCCGACCCCGGTCCGCACGTCCAGGCCGGCGGCGCGCAGCCGCTCGGCCACCAGCCCGGCCGTCCGCCGCTCCTCACCCGCCAGCTCCGGCCACCGGTGGATGTCCCGCCGCAGCCCGATCAGCGCCTCGTCCAGCGGTGCGGCCGTCGCATCGATACATGCATGATCCCAGATCCCCGTCATGCGGCCCAGCATAGATCCGCTCAGCGCTGCGCCTGGGCGATCACGCCGCGGACGTACTCGGGCTGGGAGACGTGCCACAGGACGATCGGCCGCGGTCCGCGGCGACGGCGGTTGACGTTGAGGCCGGCCTCGTTGAACGCGTCCGTGAGGCCCGGGAACTCGCCGAACGCGATGCTGCCCGTGCCGCCGCGGGGGCGGTCCCGCACGACCGGCGGGGCGAGGGTGCTCAGATACGCCTCCGTGCGGCGCGTGAACGGCCGCCGCGACACCTCGACGACGCGGCGGTCCGTCACCGTGTACGTGGTGGAGCGCAGCCGCAGCGCCCGCACCACCAGGCGACCGGCGACGAGATACAGCCCGTACAGGATGAACGGGATGCCCCAGAGCACGAAGAACCCCGGCGCCCCGCCCCGCATCGCGGTCCGCTCCCAGAACACGGCGAAGCCCAGGAAGAACAGCGACATCGGCACGAGGAACAGGTCGGACCGGTCGAACAGCGGGTGGTGCTGCGGTTCACCGGTCCACAGGATCCGCTCGCCGGCGTTGAGCGTGATGTCAGCGGTCACGCGGGCATTGTCCGTCAGGTCCGGCCGGCGCGATGTCCCCCGGTCACGGGCCGGTGGCCACCGGACGGTCGGGGTCGGCGATCCATTCACTCCACGATCCCGCGTACAGGCGCGGCGTGAACCCGGCCAGTTCGAGGGCGAGGACCTCGTGGGCGGCGGTCACCCCGGAGCCGCAGTAGGCCGCGACCGGCCGGTCGCCGGTGACACCCAGCGCCACGAACCGGTCCCGCAGTTGTGCCGGCGGCAGGAACAGCCCGTCGGGGTCGCTGTTGTCGAACGTCGGCGCCGAGACCGCGCCCGGGATGTGGCCGGCGACCCGGTCGAGGGGCTCGACCTCGCCGCGGAACCGGGGCCCGAGCCGCGCGTCGAGCAGGACGCCGTCCTTGAGGAAGTCCGGCACCTCGTCGACGGTCAGCAGGTCGTCGCGGGCGTCGCCGGCGGTGAAGTCGCCGGGCGGGACCGGCACGGGGTCGCCGGACCCGGTCGGCCGGCCGGCCCGGATCCACGCGGCGATGCCGCCGTCGAGGACCCGGACGTCGTCGTGGCCCCAGTGCCGCAGCATCCACCACAGCCGGGCCGCCACCGACGCGTCCCGGTCGTCGTAGACGACCACGGAGGCGCCGGAGTCCACGCCGAGCCGCCGCATCGCCGCCTGGAACGCCGCGGCGGTCGGCAGCGGGTGCCGGCCGCCGGAGCCGGGCGGTGCGGCGAGGTCGGTGTCGAGGTCGACGAACCGGGCGCCCGGCAGGTGCGCGGCCCGGTAGCGCTCCAGCGCCGGAGGCGGCTGCGGGGTCCACCGCGCGTCGAGCAGCAGGACGCCGTCCCCGACATCCTCAACCTGAACGAGTGGACCCATCAGACCGACCTCCGACGTGTAGCGACCAGAAGGTGATCCTATGCGCAGGCGGCGTCGGTGCCGGCCACGTTGACCGCCGTCCACGCCAGCTGCACTGCCTTGTACTCCGCGCCGCAGCTGCCGTACAGGTCGGCGGCGGCCTGGAGGGTGTAGGCGCGGGCGGTGTTGCCCGGGTTCTCGGCGCTGACGTAGCTGGTGTTGGAGATGAAGTACACGTCCAGCGCCCGGTACCAGATCTTCTCCGCCTTCGCCCGGCCGATGCCGGTGACGGCGCCCGCCTTGCCGCAGATCGGCGACGTGCCGAACGCGGTCTTGCCGGTGCCCTCGGCCAGGTTGAAGTAGAAGTGGTTGCCCACGCCCGAGGACAGGTGCGGGTCGACGTTCGGGGTCTCGGCGGACCAGCAGCTGTGCGACCTGCCGTCCAGCGCCGGGTCGAACATGTAGCGCAGCGGCGTGCCGTTGCCGAAGATGTCGATCTTCTCGCCGATCAGGTAGTCGCCGGGGTCGGCGGGGTTGGCGGCGTAGAACTCGACCATGTTGCCGAAGATGTCGCTGGTCGCCTCGTTGAGCCCGCCGGACTCGCCGGTGTAGGTGAGGTCGCCGGAGACGCTCTTCTCGGTGATGCCGTGGCTCATCTCGTGCCCGGCGATGTCCAGCTGGACCAGCGGATGAGCGTTGCCGCGGCCGTCGCCGTAGGTCATCCGGCCCTTGTCCCAGAACGCGTTGACGTACTCGTCGCCGAAGTGCACCCGCGACGGCACCCCGCGGCCGTTGTTGTTGATCCCGCGGCGGCCGTGCACGGTCTTGAAGTAGTCGTAGGTGGTAGCGGCGCCGTAGGCGGCGTCGACGGCGGCCGAGGCCGGGTCGTCGTTCGTGCCGGTGCCCCAGGTGTTGTCGGCGTCGGTGAAGAGCTTGCAGCTGCCGTTCTCGTCCTCCTGGTGCGCCATGTCGCAGACGGTGCCGCGGCCGCGCGTGGTGTCGGTCAGCCGGAACGTGGTGCCGAACCGCTGGGCGTCGATGCTGACCTTGCCGCTGTACAGGCTGTTGCCGGTGCCGGCGATCGTCTCGACCTCGTCCCAGGAGCGGACGACCCCGCCGGTGTGGGCGTCGGTGAGCACGTGCAGCCGCGACGGGGTCTGCCCGTCCTTGGCGACGCCCTCGACGACGCTCTCCCAGGTCAGCCGGCCGGTGCCGGTCGACGCGTCGACCAGCAGGCGGGGCGCGCCGGCGCCGGCGACCTTGCCGGTGAAGTGTGCCTTCGCCGCCGCCAGGGCGTCGGTGGCGGAGATCTTCGGCGTGACGTCGACCTGCAGCGGCTTGACGAGGCTGTTGGAGGCGCCCTTGTACGTGCCGCCGGGGCCGGTGTGCACGACGATGTCGCCGCCGTAGACGCGCAGCCCTCGGTAGGTGCGGGTGAACCGGACGTGGGAGCCGCCGCCGGCGCCGTCGACGCGGCTGCCGTAGAACGCGAACCGGTCCTCCGGCGTGGCCCGGACGTCGCCGCCGTGCGTGTCGAGGGCCTTGCGGGCCGGCGCGGCGGCGGGGTCCGCGGCCTCGGCCTGGGACGGGTCGACCGACGGCTCCGGGGAGGCCTCCTGCGACTCGTCGGAGGAGGCAGCGGCGCCGGAGGCGCCGGCGGACGGGGTGGACTGCGATGTAGGTGTGCATCCGGCCACCGCGACGGCGGAGACCGCCGCGACGACCGTGAGGAAATGGCGAACAGACATGGGATACAGAACGCAGGTTTCACATTGCCGGTTCGGCCGGGCGCAGGTCTTTGGCACGAAGCCGGGAGTTGCGTCGGGCACCTGTCGGATGGTTGACGCCGCCCGATATGTTCGTGGGCATCATCGAGACGGGGAGATGTGTGTTGGCAACCGCGTGGCGTCGACTCATCCGCCGGGCCGCCACGAGCCCGGGCCGGCTCACCACGCTGACCGCCGCCGTGGTCGTGCTCGCCGTCGCGTTCGGGCTGGCCGGGGTGCTCACCATGCGGGCCGGGGTGGGTCTGGTCAGCGACGTGACCGACCGCAGCGGGCCGCTCAGCCTGCAGGCGCAGGACATCTACCGGTCGCTGTCAGACGCCGACGCGACCGCCGCCAGCGCGTTCCTCGCCAACGGCGTCGAGCCGGCGGAGCTGCGCAAGCGGTACCTCGACGACATCGCCAGGGCGTCGTCGGCGCTGACGGCCGCGCTGCACAACGCCGAGGGGCGCAGCGCGGCGGCGCTCGGCGTCCTGGTCCGGCAGATCCCCGTCTACACCGGCCTGGTCGAGTCGGCCCGCACGTACAACCGGCAGGGCATCCCGCTCGGCGGCGCCTACCTGCGGGAGGCGTCGGCGCTGATGCGGCAGACGATCCTGCCGGCCGCCCAGGACCTGTTCCGGGCCGAGGCCGCGCGCCTCGGCGACGCGCAGCGGGCCGTCGCCCGGTGGCCGTGGACGGTGACCCTGCTCGGGTTGGCGCTGCTGGGCGTGCTGCTGCTGACCCAGCTGTACGTGACGCGCCTGACCAACCGGCGGCTCAACCGCGGCATGGTCCTCGCCACGGTCGCCGCGCTCGTCGCGTGCGGCTGGCTCGCGGTCGCCTCCGCGGGCGCGGCCGGCCACATCAGCGAGGGCCGCGACGCCGGGTCCGAGCAGGTCGGGTTGCTCGCCGAGGCGAGGATCACGGCGCTGCAGGCCCGCGCCGACGAGGGGCTGACGCTGATCGCCCGCGGCGACGGCAAGGCGTTCGAGCAGGACTTCACCGCCATGATGGAGCGGCTGGCCGGGCAGGACGGCCTTCTGCAGCGGGCGCGTGACCAGGCGCCCGACGCGGCGGCCCGGTCCGCGGTGGAGGCCGCGCAGCGGCACGCCGCCGACTGGCTGGCCATCCACCGGCAGGTCCGCTCGCTCGACGACGGCAGCCGGCACGCCGAGGCGGTCACCCTGGCCACCTCCGGCGACGCCAGCGCGGCCGCCGCGGCCGGCCGGCTCGACGCGGCCCTCGCCGAGGGGATCGCCGGCAGCGGGCGGCACTTCGACCGGGAGGCGGCCGGCGCCGGGGACGCGCTCGGCGGCGCCGACGTGGCCGTCGCGCTGCTCGCCCTCGCCGTCGCGGCGGCCGCCGCGTTCGGCCTGAACCAGCGGATCGCGGAGTACCGATGAAGAAGCTCGCCGTGGCGGCCGCCGCCGTGCTCGTCCTCGCCGGCTGCGGGCCGACCCCGGCGGCGCCGCAGGCCGACAGCTCGGCCGCCGCGGCGGTGCCCCGGCCGCTGAACGTGCAGGACCCGGCCGTGCCGCCGTCGCCGCCGGCCACGCCGCCGCCGGCGTGCGACCCGCGGGCCAGCCTCCGGCCGCCGGCGACGCTGCCCGCGCCCGGGAAGATGCCGGCCGGCTCGGCCATGGCGACGATCGCCGCGCGGGGCCGGCTGATCGTCGGCATCGACCAGAACGCGTACCTCACCAGCTACCGCGACCCGGTCACCGGCCAGGTCGTCGGCTTCGAGATCGACATCGCCCGGGAGATCGCCCGCGCGCTGCTCGGCGACCCCGACGCGATCCAGTGGCGGGCGATCACCACCGCCGACCGGATCCCGGTCCTGCAGCGGCGCGAGGTCGACATGGTCATCCGCACGATGACCGCCACCTGCGAGCGGATGCAGCAGGTCGCGTTCTCCACCGAGTACCTGACGTCCGGGCAGCGGCTGCTGGTCAACCGCGGCTCCGGCATCAAGGACTTCGCCGACCTCGGCGGCCGCAAGGTGTGCGCGACGCGGGGCAGCACCAGCATCGTCACGATCATGAAGCAGCCGTCGAAGCCGGTCGCCGTCGCCACCGACAGCACCCTCGACTGCCTGGTCATGCTGCAGCAGGGGCAGGTCGACGCGGTGTCCACCGTGGACGTGCTGCTGCTCGGCCTCGCCGCGCAGGACCCCGGCACCGAGGTCGTCGGCGCCCGGATCAGCGACGAGCCGTCCGGCGTCGCGATGCCCCTCGAAACGCCCGACCTGGTCCGCTTCGTCAACGGCGTCCTGGACCGCATCCGGGCCAACGGCACCTGGACCACCATCTACAGCACCTGGTTCGCCAAGTACGGCCCGGTGCCGTCGCCGCCGCCCGCGAAGTACGTGGACTGACCGACCATGGTCACCGCCACCGACCGCGCCGTCGCCGACCTGACTGCCGCGCACGACCGGCTCGCGGCCGCGCTGTACACCGTGGACACCCACCCGGCGCAGGTGCTGCGCGACGTGCCGTTGCACGGCGCCACCGCCGCCGCGTGGCCCGGCGCCGACGTCGCCCGGCTGTGGTCCGGGTTCGTCGCCGTCCGCGACGTCCTGGAGCAGCTGCGGGCGCTCAAGGGGCGCTCCCGCGACGTCGCCACCGCCCGCATCCTCACCACACCCGTCGCCACCGACCCGCTCGACGGCCTGCCCTCACTGCCGCCGGCCGCCCTCCTCGCCGACCTCGAACAGCGGTGTGCCGGGACGGTCGCGGTGCTCGACCGCATCGAGGCGGCCCGCACGGCGCTCACCGGCCGGATCATCGAGCTCGACACGGCCCTCGAGGCGGCCGTCGCCGCGCACCATCGGGTCGGCGCCGACCACACCCCGACCACCGGACCGCTCCAGCAGCGGCTGCGGCAGGTGTACGGCGCCGCGCTCGGCGACCCGCTCACGATCGACGAGCCGGCCTGGACGGCGCTGCGCGACGACCTCACCGCCGTGGTCCGGCGGCTCGCCGACCTCGCCGCGCTGCGCACCGCGCTGCCGGCCCGGCTGACCCGGCTCGACACGCTCCTGGACGCGCTCACCGCCGCCGAGCAGCGGGCGCGCCAGGCGTACGCGGCCGCGGCCGAGAAGATCGCCGACCCCGGCCTGCCGGACCCGCCGGACGTCCACGACCGGTTCGCCGGCGAGGTCGCCGCCGCCGTCCGCGCCACCGACGCGCTCGACCTGGACGGCTGGCCGGCCCTCGACCGGCGGCTCACCGCCCTCGACCGCGACCTGACCGCCGCCGTCACCGCCGCCGAGGACCGGGCCACCGCGGCGACCGGCCTGCTCGACCGGCGCCTCGAGCTCCGCGGCCGGCTCGAGGCGTACCGGGCGAAGGCGGTCCGCCTCGACCGCGTCGAGGACCCCGCGCTGATGTCGCGGTATCAGGCCGCCCGCGACCTGCTGTGGACCGCGCCCTGCGACCTGCGGGCGGCGACCAGGGCCGTGTTCGCCTACCAGCAAGCGCTGTCCACCGAAGGGACCACGACATGAGGTGTACGCGTGCCGGCTGCCCGGGCTCGTACGACGAGGACGCCTACTGCGACGAGTGCGGCCACAAGCAGGCCGGTGTCACGGCTCCCGTCACAGCTCCCGTCACAGAGGCCTCGACGCCTTCCGCGCCGAGCTCGTCGTCGGGCCGCACGACCGGCCGCGGGCGGGGCGCGCCCGTGCTGGCCGCGCTGCCCGTCGTGCCGCGCCGCGACCCCGCCGCCGCGGTGCTGCCCGACCCGCAGGTGCCGGAGCACCGCCGGTTCTGCGGCAACTGCGAGCAGCCCGTCGGCCGCGCCCGCGGCGACCGGCCCGGCCTCGTCGAAGGCTTCTGCACGAACTGTCGCACCCAGTACAGCTTCCGGCCGTCGCTCCCGCCGGGCGCGGTCGTCGCGGGCCGCTACGAGGTGCTCGGCGCCATCGCGTACGGCGGCCTCGGCTGGATCTACCTCGCCCGCGACCGCAACGTCGGCGACGAGGTCAGCGACCGCTGGGTCGTGCTGAAGGGCCTCATCGACTCCGGCGACCCCGACGCCACCGCGGCCGCGATCACCGAACGCCGCTTCCTGGTCGAGGTCGACCATCCGTCGATCGTGAAGATCTACGACTTCGCGTCGCACCCCGACCCGCGCAGCGGCGACCGCGTCGGCTACATCGTCATGGAGTACGTCGGCGGCCTCTCGCTGCGCGACATCTTCCTCGCCCGCCCGGTGACCGGCGGGGTCCGCCAGCCGCTGCCGCTGCCGCAGGTCATCGCCTACGCATGCGAGATCCTGCCGGCGCTGGGTTACCTGCACGAGCGGGAGCTGCTGTACTGCGACTTCAAGCCCGACAACGCGCTGCACACCGACCAGCGGGTCAAGCTCGTCGACCTCGGCGCCGTGCGACGCGTCGACGACGACGTCAGCGCCGTGTGGGGCACGGTCGGCTACCAGGCGCCGGAGGTCGCCACCGCGGGCCCGTCCGTCGCCTCCGACCTCTACACCGTGGCCCGGGCGATGGCGGTGCTCAGCTTCGACTTCCGCGGCTTCACCACCACGTTCGTCGACCGCCTCCCCGACCCGGCGACGGTGCCGTTGCTGTCGCAGCAGGAGTCGTATCACCGGCTGCTGCTGCGCGCCACGGACCCCGAGCCGGGCCGCCGTTTCGGCTCCGCAGCGGAGATGGCCGAGCAGCTCACCGGCGTCCTGCGCCAGGTCCTCAGCGCCGCCGACGGCCAGCCCCGCCCGGCGGTGTCGAGCCAGTTCACCGGCGAACGCAAGGCCTTCGGCACCGCGGCGGGCGTCGTCACGGCGGTCTCGACGTCCGGCGACGGGCTCGACGGCGCCGAGGTCGTCGCGGCCCTGCCCGTCCCGACCGTCGACCCCGCCGACCCGGGGGCGGCGCTGCTCGCCACGATGCAGACCGCCGATCCCGAGATGCTGCAGGCGGCCCTGGCCTCCGCCGGCGCCGACGGGGTCGAGGTCGCCCTCGCCGTGGTCCGCGCCCGCATCGCCGCCGGCGACCTCGCCGGGGCCGCCGCCGACCTTGACACGATCACCGACGCGATCACCGACGCCGACTGGCGGGTCGACTGGTACCGCGGCATGGCCGCCCTCGCCGGCGGCCGTCCCGCGGACGCCAGGGCCGCGTTCGACGCCGTCTACGCCGCGCTGCCCGGCGAGCTCGCCCCGCAGCTGGCGCTCGCCGCCGCCGCGGAGGCCGGCGGCGACACCGACACCGCCCTGCGGCTGTACGCGGCGGTCTGGCGCACCGACCACGCCTTCGTCAGCGCCGCGTTCGGGGTCGCCCGGATCCTCGCCGACCGCGACGACCTGGCGGGCGCGGTCGCGATCCTCGACGCGGTCCCCGACAGCTCCAGCCACAGCGTGCCGGCACAGGTCGCCGCGGTCCGGGCACGCCTCGCCGCCCCGGCCGACCGGCTCGCGGAGGCCGACCTGCTCGACGTCTCGGGCCGGGTCGAACGCCTCGGCCTCGACGTCGAGCGCCGCGCCCGCCTCACCGTCGAGGCGCTGCGCGCCGCGCTCACCTGGGTCCAGGCCGGCAACGCGGGCACCGCTGCCGTGCTGACCCACCGGCTGTCGGAGCGGGACCTGCGCCTGGGCTTGGAGCGCGCCTTCCGCGTCCTGGCGAAGGTCGCCCCCGACCGGGATACCCGCATCGACCTCGTCGACCAGGCCAACCGCGTCCGCCCCCGGACGTGGCTGTGACCGCCCCCTGCCCGTCGTGCGCCACGCCCACCGCCGCCGGCGACCGCTTCTGCGAATCCTGCGGCACTCCGCTGACCGCCGCCGCGGACGCCGCCCAACCGGATGCGTCGGCTGCTCCTGCCGCCACTCCCACGGACGCTGGCCGATCGGATGCGCTGGCTGATTCTGCCGCCACCCCCACAGACGCTGGTCAATTTGATCTACAGCACATTGATCAGCGCATGTCTGGGCAGCGGTCTGAACCGGCCCTGGGCGCCTCCCACGCAGACGCTGGTCAATTGGACGCGGGTCACATTGATCGGCGTATGTCTGGGCAGCGGTCTGAACCGGCCCTGGGCGCCTCCCACGCAGACGCTGGTCAATTGGACGCGGGTCACATTGATCGGCGTATGGGTGGGGCGGCGGCCGGGGGTGTCTGGCGGTCGTCGAAGGCCGGGGACGGGCCCTGTGGTGCGTGCGGGGGAGTGGTGGGTGATGACGGCTACTGCGACGCCTGCGGGGCGCGGCGGACGGTCGGCCTCGACCACGCCGAGGACGAACTGCCCGGGGTCGCGGCCGTCACGGATCGGGGGTTGCGCAAGGGGCGCAACGAGGACGCGTACGCGATCGGGGTCGCCGGCGGGCGGCGGGCCGTCGTCGTCTGTGACGGGGTCTCCAGCTCGCCCGACTCCGACACCGCGGCGACCACCGCCGTCGTCGAGGCGATCGGGGTGCTCGTCGGTGGTGGGGACATCGCCGGGGCGTACCGGGCGGCGTCCGACGCCGTCGCACAGCTCGCGGCGGCGTCCGTAGACGCGCCGGCCTGCACGTTCCTCGCGGCCGTCGTCGAGGACGGGCAGGTGACCGTCGGGTGGGTCGGGGACAGCCGCGCGTACTGGCTCGACGCGGACGGCGGCGCCCGCTGCCTCACGGTCGACGACTCGCTCGCAGGGCAGCTCGCCGCCGCGGGTGTGGACGCCGCGGCGCTGAGGCTGTCGGCGCAGGCGGCGGCGCTCACCCGCTGGCTGGGTGCCGACGCGCCCGCCGGGGACCCGCACCTGGTCACCCTGCGGCCGGAGGCGGGAGGCGTGCTGCTGCTCGCCAGTGACGGGCTCACCCGGTACACCACCTGGACCGACGCCATCGACGGCACGATCGGCGCCAGGGAGGTGGCGCGCACCCTGACCTCCTTCGCGCGCGACGCCGGCGGCGCGGACAACATCACCGTCGCCGCCGTCCCGATCCACTCAGCAGACCGAGGAGAGGCCCAGCCATGACCGACGTCGTCGCGGAAGTCTTCCAGAACGAGTACCTGCCGGTCGGGGCCACCGTCGCCGACGCGGTCGTCACCGTCACGGTCGGCGGCGGTCTGGGGGTGGCTTCCGGTGCCCCCGCCGCCGAGGTGATCATGATTGACTGCTCCGGGTCGATGAGCGGGGAGCGGCTCGTGCAGGCGCGCAAGGCCGCCGCGGTCGCCGTCGACACGCTGCGCGACGGGGTGGCGTTCGCGGTCGTCGCGGGCACCGACTGGGCGCAGATGGTGTACCCGGACCAGCAGACCCTCGCCGTCGCCGGGCCCGCCACCCGCGCCGCGGCGAAGGGCGCGATCAAGCACCTGAAGGCCGGCGGCGGCACCCAGATCGGCACCTGGCTCACCCTGGCCCGCGAGCTGTTCCTCGCCGACCGCGCCGAGATCCGCCACGCGATCCTGCTCACCGACGGCCGCAACGGCGAGTCGGCCCGCACGTTCGACGCGGCACTGGAGCAGTGCAAGGGCCTGTTCGTCTGTGACAGCCGCGGCGTCGGGCAGAACTGGAGCGCCGCCGAGCTCATCAAGGTCGCCGACGCGCTGCTCGGCACCGCCGACGGCATGAAGGACCCGGCGGGCCTCGAGGCCGACTTCCGCGCGATGATCGAGGCGGCGATGGGCAAGACCGTCGCCGGTGTGACGCTGCGCCTGTGGACCCCCGCCGGCGCCACGGTCCGCTTCGTCAAACAGGTCCACCCGGAGATCCTCGACCTCACCGGCCGGCGTACCGACGTCAGCGCCCGCGTCGGCGACTACCCGATCGGCGCGTGGGGCGCGGAGAGCCGCGACTACCACCTCTCCGTCGAGCTGGACCCCGGCACGATCGGTGTGCTCGGCGAGGAGAAGCTCGCCGCCCGGGTCAGCGTGGTGCGCGGGGAAGAGGTCCTCGCCAAGGGCCTCGTCCGCGCGGTCTGGACCGACGAGGACGAGAAGTCGACCCGCCTCAACCGCCGCGTCGCGCACTACTCCGGCGCCGCCGAGCTGGCCGCCGCGATCCAGGAGGGTCTGGCGGCCCGCGAGGCCGGCGACACCGTCACCGCCACTGCGCGCCTCGGCCGCGCCGTCCAGCTGGCCACCGAGTCCGGCCGCTCCGACACCGTGCAGCTGCTCGCCCGGGTCGTCGAGGTCCAGGACGCCGTGACGGGCACCGTGCAGCTGAAGCGCCGGTCCGAGAACAAGGACGTCGACATCGACGCGGAGATCGCGTCGCTCGGGTCCCGCAAGACGACGCGCGTCCGCCCGAACTGAAGGAGACCACCGTGGCCGTCTGCCCGAAGGGACACGAGTCGGAGACGACCGACTACTGCGACGAGTGCGGCGCCGCCATGGACCCGCCCGCGTCGCCCCCGTCGCCCGCGGTGGATTCGCCGCGGCGGCCGGCGGCGTGCCCCGAGTGCGGCACGCCGCTGACCGGCCGCTTCTGCGAGGTCGACGGCTACGACACCCTGGCGGTCCCGTCCACCGCCCCGCCGCGGGAGGAGGCGGCCCCGCGGGAGGAGACGGCACCGCGGGAGGAGACGGCACCGCGGGAGGAGGCGGCGCCGGCGGAGGTCCCGGAGGCGGAGGCGCCGGAGCCGGCGGGCTGGCACGTGGTGGTCTCCGCCGACCGCGCCCACTTCGACCGCGTCCAGGCCTGGAACGGCGCCGACCCGACCATCGCCTACCCCCGCTTCTGCCCCGACCGCCGCTTCCCCCTCACCGGCGACCAGGTCCTCATCGGCCGCCGCAGCCGCTCCCGCGGCAGCTACCCCGACATCGACCTCGCCGGCCCGCCCGAGGACGTCGCCGTCTCCCACCTGCACGCCCTGCTCGTCTCCCAGCCCGGCGGCACCTGGGCGGTGGTCGACCTGCGCTCGGCCAACTGCACGTTCGTCAACGGCGCCGACGACCCGATCCAGCCTGAGCAACCGGTGCCGCTCGCCGCCGGCGACCACATCCACGTCGGCTCGTTCACCAGGATCACCCTGCACGCGACCCCGCTGCCGTGATTATTCGGTCGCCGCGGCCGTCCCGGGCGCGGTAGAACGGGCGGATGACCGAACACCGGCTCCCCGGCGGGCGCAGCTTCGGCGCCGTCCGCGTCGGCGACGAGGTCCGCCGCCCCGCCCAGCCATGGACGGCGACCGTACAGACGGTGCTGCGGCATCTGGAGGACGCGGGCTTCGCCGGTGCGCCACGCACCCTCGGCCTCGACGACCAGGGCCGCGAACGCCTGACGTTCCTGCCCGGCGAGACCCTGGGCGACCCCCGCCCGTGGCCGGCCTGGCTGCGCTCCGACGAAGCCCTCCGCCAGGTGGGCGGGTGGCTCCGGCAGCTGCACACGGTGACGGCGGCGTTCCGCCCGCCCGCCGACGCCGTCTGGTTCACCGGCCGCCCCTGGCAGCCGGACCTCCTGATCGGCCACCTGGACGCGTCGCCGTGGAATGTCGTCTGGTCCGGCGACACCCTGGCGGGGTTCGTCGACTGGGACACCGCCAGCCCCTGCCAGGCCGAGGACGACCTCGCCTTCTCCGCTTTGACCTGGGTCCCCCTGTTCCCGGCGGACCTCACCGAAGAGGTCGGCTTCCCCACGCCACCCGACCGCCGCCACCGCTTCCACCTGCTTCTCGACGCGTACGGGTACCCCGCCGACCGTTCCCCGATCCGCAGCGCGATCCTCAACCGCGTCGCCCGCAACGTCGCGGTGATCCGTGAGCTCGCCGCCACCGGCGCCCCGCCCTTCCAGGCGATGCTTCCCTGGGCCGCCGACCTGGAACGCTCCGGCGCCGAGACCGCCGCCCTGCCCGACGACTTCTGGCAGCGCCCGGGCCGCTGACGGCCGTCAGCCGAGGAGGAGCCGGGCGGCCCGCGACTCCAGGTAGCGCTGCTCGGGCCGGCTGAGCGTGCGCCGTGCCGCCAGCCGGTACTGCTCCCGCGCCCCGGCCCGGTCGCCGGCCAGGTCCAGCAGGTGGGCCCGCACCGCCGCCGTCCGGTGGTGCCGGGCCAGCACCGGCTCCCCGGCGACCCGGTCCAGCGCGGCGAGCCCGGCCGCCGGGCCGTCGACCATGGCGAGCGCCACGATCCGGTTCAGCGTGACCATCGGGCTCGGGGCGAGGGCGTGCAGCAGCCCGTACAGGGCGACGATCTGCGGCCAGTCGGTGTCCTCGGCCCGCGCCGCCTCGTCGTGCACCGCCGCGATCGCGGCCTGCAGCTGAAACGGGCCGATCGGGGCCCGCGCCAGCGTGCGGGTGATGATCGCGACGCCCTCGGCGATCGCGGCCGCGTCCCAGCGGCGCCGGTCCTGCTCGGCGAGCGGGACCAGGGTGCCGTCCGGTCCGGTCCGCGCAGGCCGGCGCGCGTCGGTGAGCAGCATCAACGCGAGCAGCCCGGCCACCTCGCCGTCGTCCGGCAGGCGCCGGTGCAGCTGCCTGGTCAGCCGGACCGCCTCCCGGGTCAGCTCGACCCGGTTCAGGGCGTCGCCTGAGCTGGCGGTGTAGCCCTCGTTGAAGATCAGGTAGAGCACGTGACGGACCGCGGTGAGGCGCTTGCCGAGCTCGCCCGGCTCGGGCAGCTCGAACCGGGTGCCGGTGTCGCGGATCCGCTGCTTGGCCCGGCTGATCCGCTGGCCGACGGTGGCCTCCGGCAGCAGCAGCGCCCGGGCGATCTCCGCGGTGCTGAGCCCGCCGACCGCCCGCAGGGTGAGCGTGACCTGCGCCGGCACGCTGAGCGCGGGATGGCAGCAGAGCAGCAGCAACGCCAGCTCGTCGTCGCCGCGGACCTGCGGCTCGGGCTCGTGCTGGACCGCATCCTCGCGGCGCCGGCGGGCCGTCTCGTTGCGCAGCAGCTCCACCCGCCGGCGGCTCGCCACGGTGATCAGCCAGTTTCGCGGATGCTCCGGCACGCCGGTCTCCGGCCACTGCCCGGCGGCCGCGATCAGCGCCTCCTGCACCGCGTCCTCGCAGGCCTCGAAGTCGCCGTAGCGGCGCACCACGGCGGCCAGGACCTGCGGCGCGCATTCGCGTAACAGGTCCGGCAGCCCGGTCACAGCTCCCATTCGCTCATGTCGAGGACAGGGCGCACCTCGACGCGGGTGTACGCGGCGTCCGGCGCCTTCGCGGCCCAGGCGACCGCCTCGTCGAGGTTCGCGACGTCGATCAGGTAGAAGCCGGCCAGGTGCTCCTTGACCTCGGCGTACGGGCCGTCGGAGGTGATCGTCCTGCCGTCGCGCACCGAGACCTGGGTGGCGAGGGCCGGGTCGCCCAGCCCTTCGCTGACCACCAGCACGCCGGCCTCGCGCATCTCCTCGGTCAGCCGCAGGTGACCCAGGCCGAGGTCGGTCCGCTGCTGGTCGGTCAGCGTCTCCCAGACCGCGAGGGACTGCGGGTTCGACTGGATCAGGATCATGTACTTCATGGTTTCTCCCCTTCGCTCTCACCGGGATGTCGAAACCGGCCGGCCCGGCTTCGACATCCCGGGAAAGAGAGAAAGGTAGGACCCGTCATGGACGAGATCCGGGAAGTCATCGAGGGCAAGGCCGCGCTGCTGCGGACAGGTGACGCCAAGGCCATCCTGTCGCACTACGCGCCCGGCTACGTCGAGTTCAGCCTGGCCCCGCCCCTGCGCCAGCCCGGCGACGGCCGCGACCCGGCCGTGGTGGAGGCCTGGATGGCCACCTTCGAGGCGCCACCGCGCCGCGAGGTCACCCGGCTGGAGATCACCACGGACGGCGACGTGGCGTTCGCGACCAGCCTCGACCGCCTGACCGCCGTGCCGCGCGGCTCGACGGAGAGCTTCAGCCTGTGGTTCCGGGTGACGCTGGGGCTGCGCCGCATCGACGGGCGCTGGCTGGTGACGCACGAGCACGAGTCGGTGCCGTTCGAGATGGACGGCTCGTTCCGCGCCTCGACCGGGCTGACCCCCACCGACTGAGCCGGCGGGGACCCTGGGGAGCCCTGGGGATCAGGCCAGCTTCGGCAGGACGGCCTCGGCGGTGCGCTGCTCGACCTTGAGGTTGGCGGCGTCGGTGGAGGCGGAGGTGGCGTAGACGTCGACGACCTTGCCGTCGGCGTAGACGTACAGGTGGCCGGCGAGGGAGTAGGCGGCCTCACCGATGCCGTCGACCTGCTTGGCGTCCTTGTTCTGCACGTCGAACTGGTCGCGGGTCTCGATGTTGACGGTCACGTCGAGCTGGCCGGAGCTGAGCTGCCACTGGCAGTAGCGGGCGCCGGAGGTCGCGCCGCCCTCGTTGGTCATGAGCGTGACCCGCTGGCCGGTGAGCCGGTTGACGTCGGCCTTCGTCAGCAGGGTGCAGATGTCGGGCAGGTTGACGACGGCGGCCGACTTGGTGGGGGTGGAGGTGGGGGTGGGGGCGCTCGACGCGGCGGCGGCCGCGCCGCCGGTGGGGGTCGGGGTGTCGGTGGCCTTGTCGAGGACGCCGCACCCCGTCAGGGTCGCGGCGGTCAGCAGGGCGGTGGCGGCGGTGACGGCAAGGCGGCGCATGACGGCTCCTCAGGGGACGACGCGAAGGAACGACGAGAAGGGGCGGCGCTATCGGTTGCACCTGACCCTGACGGATCAACGATCGCGCCGCCCCCGCATCGGAGCCACCTGGCACTTTTCCGGGACCTTCACGACCTGGCGCGCACCACCGGGTGCTCGGTGAACTCGAAGCCGACCGAGTCCACTGGGGCGATGGTGGCGCCCGTGTCGTCGAATTCCACGGTGTACGAGCGGGTCGCCGGATCCCCGGTGTGGCAGACCCGCAGCTCGAACGTGGTGGGCCCGCGCCAGGCACCCGTGGTGGCGATCGGGTTGACCACGCCGTCCGAGGTGGTCATGGTCGACGAGGTCCAGCGGCCGGGCTCGCACGCGAACCGGTGGACGCCGTGCTCGTCGTGCAGCTCCGCGAGCCAGCCGTTCGCCGCTCGTACAACGGCGAAACCGACAATCCGGGAAGGCTGGTCGATCTCCGGACGATGGTGACGGCGGGGCGGTGCGGGTGGGTCGGCGGTGTGGAAGCGGCCCGGAATGTCCGCGCGCGGCTCGGCGGTGCCGGTGAGCGCGGGCAGCGCCAGGGGCGGCAGGTCCGCGGCGGGCGCCTCCATCAGGTGCGCGAAGACGGCGTCGAGCACGGCCTGCATGTCGGTGGTGCCGGAGGTGACCGCGACGACCGTGTCCAGCCGCGGCGAGACCACGATGAACTGCCCGAACGCGCCGTCGCCCCGGTACGCGTCGTGCCGGCACCGCCAGAACTGGAAGCCGTAACCCTGCTGCCAGTCGAGGGACTCCTGCGAGCCGGTCGGGTCCACGTTGGGGACCTGCTCGGCGGTGGCCGCGTCGATCCACTCGGCCGGCACGAGCTGGCGGTCCTGCCAGCGGCCGCGCTGCAGGCACAGCTGCCCGAACGCCGCCAGGTCGCGGGTGCGCAGCGTCAGCCCCCAGCCGCCGGTGACGATCCCGCGCGGGCAGGTCTCCCAGGTGGCGGGCCCGAAGCCGAGCGGTTCGAAGAGCCGCGGGCGCAGGTAGTCCAGCACGGTCTCGCCGGTGCGCCGCTGCACGATGGCCGACAGCGCATACGTGGCGCCGCTGTTGTAGACGAACTGGGTGCCGGGCTCGTGCACGACCGGGTGGCGCAGGAACCCGCGGACCCAGTCGTCGTCGGGGTCCGCGGCCATCGAGTCACCCGACTCGCTGTCGTGCCCGGTGGTCATCGTGAGCAGGTGCCGCACCCGCATGCCGCGCAGGTCCTCGCCCGGGAGGTGGTCCTCGACCAGGTCGTCGACGGACAGCAGCCCGTCGGTGACGGCCAGGCCGACGGCCGTCGACGTGAAGCTCTTGCTCAGCGAGTAGAGGGTCTGCGGCTGGTCGATCTCGTACGGGTGCCACGCGCCCTCCGCGACGGTCCGGCCGCCGCGCAGCAGCACGAAGCTGTGCACGCCGAGCCGCTCCGCCGCGCCGAGGAACCCTTCGATGGATGCAGTCACCATGAGAGCCTACGATGATCACGATGCCGGCTCTACGACGCGTGACCGTGCCCCGCGCCGACGTGACCCTGTCCGCCCTCGCCGGCGGTGACGGTCCACCGGTGGTCCTGCTGCACGGCCTGGCCGGCAGCGCCGCCGAGCTGGAGCCGACCGCGCTCGGGCTCCTCGACTCGTACACGGTGATCGTCCCGGACCAGCGCGGCCACGGACACGCGACCCGCCACCCCGCCGACGTGTCCCGCCGCGCCTACGTCGACGACGTCCTCGCGGTCCTCGACGCCTTCGCTCAGGGCCCGGCCGTGCTGGTCGGCCAGTCGATGGGCGCGCACACCGCGATGCTCGTCGCGGCGTGGCACCCCGACCGGGTCCGTGGCCTGCTGATGCTGGAGGGCGGCGTCGGCGGCGACGACGGCGACTACCCGAGCCGCCTGGAGGCGTGGTTCGCGTCGTGGCCGGTGCCGTTCCCGACCAGGCAGGCCGCGGTCGAGTTCCTCGGCGGCCGTTCCCTCGCCGCGGCCTGGGCCGCCGACCTCGAAGAACGCGACGGCGCCTTCTGGCCCCGCTTCGACGGCGCGGTGATGACTTCCGCGATCAGGGGCGTCGCCGGCGAGGCCCGCTGGGACGACTGGGCCGCCGTCACCGCCCCGACCCTGCTGGTCCGCGGCGCGGCCGGCACCGGTCCCGAGGGCGAGGTGGAGCGGATGCTGGCCCTGCGCCCCGGCGTCGAGCACGTCGTCGTCCCGGACGCCGGCCACGACGTCCACCTCGACCAGCCCGACGCCTGGCTCACCGTGCTGCGCTCGTTTCTGCGGCGGCTCGCGTAGCCTCGCGCCGGCGGACCAGCTCCTCGACGGCGGACGGCAGGGTGGTTTCGAAGTCGATGAGCTTCGCCCAGGTCGGGGTGACGACGATGCGGACCATGCCGTCGTAGAGGGAGCGGACCTCGGCCTCCCACTCGACGCGCTGCTCGGGCGTCATCGCGTAGCTGCCGTTCATCTGCAGGTACTCGTCCGGGATGCCGTCGACGACGTCCAGCTCGGCCCGCCCGCGCACGAGCAGGATCTTCGGCGGGTGGACCTCGGTGTCGACGGTCAGGGCGACCATCGGGTTGGCGCGCAGCGCGTGGAGCTTCGGGGCGTTCGTCGAGGTGCACATGACGATCTCCGAGCCGTTCCAGGTGAACGCGATCGGGATGCTGCGCGGCGTGCCGTCCTTGGCGACGTAGGCGAGGCGGCACAGGTCGCGGGCCAGCAGCTCCTGGCTGATCGGCCGGTTCAGGATCTCGGTGATCTCGGCGGGGTGCATGGTGGTGGCTCCTTCGTCGGTGTCGTGCGTCCCCCTGGGACGGAGCCGGTCCGGCCGTTTCGACAAGTAGGGTGGCGCGGTGCGGCAGTGGCGGTACAGCAGCGTCGGGGACGTCGAGGTCGCGCGCACGATCGGGGCCGGGCCGCTGCTGATCGGGGCGCACTTCCACGACGCCGTGCAGGTCACGGTGGTCACGTCGGGGCGGCGGGCGTTCGGCGGTCCCGCCGGCCCCGTTGAGGCGGAGGCCGGGCACGCGATCGTCATCCCGGCGTACCTGGCGCACGCCGCCGCCCCGATGGCCGCGGGGGACGACAGCGTCAACGTGTACCTGCCGGCCGGCGTGTTCGAGGGCGCCGCGCCGGTGGTCGTGCCGGTGCCGCCCGGCGTCGAGCGGCTGCCGCCACCGGGGATGGCGGCGGCGCTGCGCGCGGTGCTGGCAGCGGTGCCGGCAGTGGTGTCGGCACTGGCGCCGGTCCCGAGCCGCAGAGCCCGGCCGACCGCGCTCGCGGCGGCCGTCATGGGCACGGACGCCGACCTGCGGACGCTCGCCGCGCGGTTCACGCTGTCCCGGGAGGCCGTGATCCGCCGGTTCGCCCGCGAGACCGGGATGACGCCGCACGCGTTCCGCGTGGTAGCCCGGCTGAACGTCGCGCGGCGGCTGCTCCGGGCGGGGATGGCGCCGGCCGAGGCGGCGGCCCGGTCCGGGTTCGCCGACCAGAGCCACCTGGGCCGGCAGTTCCGCGCCGTGTTCGGCACGACGCCGGGGCGCTACCGCACTTTCGTTCCAGACAGCCGGTGACGAAGCGGCCAGGATCGGCGGCGTGGAGCTGATCGTGCTGCTGGGGGCGGGACTGCTGGGTGGCGTCGTCAACGCGCTGGCCGGCGGGGCGACGCTGCTGACCTTCCCGGCGCTCATGGCGGTCGGCCTGCCGCCGGTCGTGGCGAACGCGTCCAACGCCGTGGCGCTCTCGCCCAGCCATCTCGCCGCCGCCGTCGCCGACCGGGACAGCCGCCCCGCCGCCGACCGCCGGCTCCGGGGTGAGGTCGCCGTCGCGGTCGCCGGTGGCGCGGCCGGGTCGCTGCTGCTGCTGGCGCTGCCCGCCCGGCAGTTCCAGGCGGCGGTGCCCGTCCTCGTCGCCGCCGGCACCGTCCTGTTCGCCGCCGCACCCCGCCTGCGGTTCCGCGGGGAGGCGGGCCGCCTGTCGTTGTGGGTCGCGTGCGTCTACGGCGGCTTCTTCGGCGCGGGCCTCGGTGTCATCCTCAGCGCGCTGCTCACGATGGGCGCCGGCACCGACGCCGACGCGCGGCGGGTCAACGCCCGCAAGAACGTCCTCGCCTCGGCGGCCGGCCTCACGGCGGTGGTGGTCTTCGCCGGTACGGGCATCGTCGCGTGGCCGGAGACCGCGGCGATGCTGGCCGGCGCGCTGGCGGGCGGATGGCTCGGCGGGCGCGCCGCCGGAGTCATGCGGGCCGGCGCGGTGCGGGCGGCCGTGATCGCCTGCGGGTCCGTGCTGACGGTCGTCTACGCGCTGCGGTACTGGTGAACGAACCTCAGCCGATGCGGATGACCATGACCTCGTCGTCGGCGACGTCCGCGACGCAGTCGTGGAGCAGGATGATGACGTCGCGCCCGGCGGCGCCCGCGTCGGCGGGGTCGATGTCGATGCGGTCCTCGGCGAACCGGTCGCGGAACTCCGCGTCGCCGAAGGCGTCGGGGTCGAGGCGCGGCAGGAAGGTGCGGTGCCCGGGGGTCAGCAGGACGGTGAACTTGTCGTCGTCCTCGGGCACGTCGTGGAGCAGCTGCTCGTGCTCGGACGTGTGCAGGGTGATGCCGCGGTCGCCGAGCAGCTCCAGCACCGGCAGGATCACGTAGGCCGACCAGTCGAAGGACACGCGCAGCGGCGTGCCGAGCTTCTCCAGCACGGCCGCGGGATCGCGGGTGAACTCAGGGACCGAAGCTGCCTTGAGGGAGTTGAAGGTGGCCACTGCCGACATGGCGCTGACCGTACCGCAGGCGCGGATCGACCCACTGCGGGGGCGTCGCGGAAGCCAGGATCCGGCGGTGCAGCAGGACCGCGCCGACCAGTACAGCGGGCGCCGTGACCAGGTACAGCACGGCGCCGGGCGCGGCGAAGATCTCGGGGATCGGCACGATCACGAGGAACCGCAGCGACAGCACGGGCAGGATCAGCGCGATCACGCTCATCATGCCGAAGCCGGTGACGTACGAACGGTGCCGCCACGCGAACCGCAGGTGCTGCTTCGCGCCGTGGACGCCGTGGTGGTGCAGCGACACGGCGAGCACCAGGACCCCGACGAGGAAGCCGTTGAAGAACAGCCCGACCCCGAACGCGACGGCGATGTTGAAGCCGGGCAGCAGCAGCAGCGGCAGGAAGACCAGCCAGCCGACGTGCAGGACCACCGTCACGACGGCGGTCTGGCGCAGGCACACCAGCGACGCCCGCCACCAGGACGGCGGGGTGACGCCGCCGCCGGTCAGAGCGACCACGCTGCGGGTCATGAACGGCAGGAAGAACGCGCCGAAGAACATCGTCACCGGCACCGTCAGCGCCGTGATGAGCAGGTGGAACGCGGTCTCGGCCACCCACCGCATGACCCAGCCGAGGGCCCAGCGCAGCGCCGACGGCCAGCTCGCGACGAACCCGAGCAGCCAGTCGACGGCGGCGTTGATCACCATCGAGACGCCCTTCTCGACGCCGAGGAGGCAGACCGCGGTCAACGCGACCGGCAGCAGCGCCCACAGCCACAGCCGGGGGCTGCGGACGAAGAGCGCGAGCCCGCGCCAGAAGAAGCCGATGCCGATGAAGAACCGGCCGACGCTGCTCGCGGCCCGCTTGGCGCCGGCGACGGTGTGCCGGGTCGCGGTCCCGGCGGCGCCGGCGACCCGGACGGCGGCCGCCTGCGCCGCGGCCTGCGCGACCTGCGCCGCCTGGGCGGCGACCTGAGCGGCCTGCCCGGCCTGCGCCGCGGCCTGGGCGAGCCGGTCCCCCCGGACCCCGCTGGGCGATTCCAGGTCCGACGAGGCGCCCGACGGCGAGCCCGACGAAGGGCTGGGCACGAAGGGCGCCGCGTACGGCGCGGCCGGCGGGCGCAGCTGTTCGTCCAAGACGTGCCTCCTCGCTGTCGGCGGGGGAGCGACAAGACGCAGAGCGTAGCGGCTCGCCGGGCGAGCCCGCAGGTACCTCGTTCGTGTGTACCGCTGAACAGCCATGACTTCGTAAGGTCATCGGGTGGTGACGGACGGCGCGGCAGGGCTCGGCATCGACTTCGGCACCTCCACCACCGTCGCCATGCTCGCCGGCGCCGACGGGGTCGCCCGGCCGCTGCTGTTCGACGCGAGCCCGCTGCTGTCCTCGGCCGTGTTCGCCGCACCCGGCGGCGACCTGCTGACCGGCGCGGACGCGGAGCGGGCGGCGGTCGCGTTCCCCGCCGCGTACGAGCCCAACCCGAAGCGCCGCGTCGACGAGCGGACCGTGCTGCTCGGCGAGCGGGAGGTGACCGTCGTCGACCTCGTCGCCGCGGTCCTGCGGCGGGTCGCGGTGGAGGCCGAACGGTCCACCGGCGTGCCGCCGCCGACCGTGGTGCTGACCCATCCGGCGACCTGGGGAGCGACCCGCCTCTCGGTCCTCGCCGAGAGCGCGGAGCGGGCCGGGCTCGGCGCCGTCCGGTTCGTGCCGGAGCCGGTGGCGGCCGCCGCGTACCTCACCGGGACCCTGCGGCAGGAGCTCCCGCCCGGACGCTGCCTGGTCGTCTACGACCTGGGCGCAGGCACGTTCGACGTCAGCGCGGTCCGGGCGACCGGCGGCGGCTTCGAGGTCGTCACGTCGGCCGGGATCGCGGACGTCGGCGGGCTTGACCTCGACGCGGCCGTCGTCGGCCTGGCCCGGGAGACCGCGGGGCCCGCGGTGTGGCAGCGGCTGGACCGGCCGCGGACCCAGCCGGACCAGGAGGCCCGCCACCAGCTGTGGCACGGCGCGCGGGCGGTCAAGGAGCAGCTGTCCCGGCACGCGACCGGCGACCTGCGGATCCCGGTCGCGGCCGCGACGATCCACGTGACCAGGGAGGAGTTCGAGGCGCTCGCGCTGCCGTACCTGCGGCGGACCGTCGAGGTGACGCTGCGGACCCTCGGCGCCGCCGGCATCGACACCGGCGAGGTCGCCGGGCTGTTCCTCGTCGGCGGCGGCTCGCGGGTGCCGCTCGCGGCGACGCTGCTGCACCGGGCGACCCGCATCGCGCCGAGCATCCTGGACCATCCGGAGCTCGTGGTCGCCGCCGGCAGCCTGCACGCGCCATCTCCCGAGGACCCGCACACGGACCAGCCTCTGGACCCGCACATTCCCGGCCAGCGGCAGCCGAGCGTGCCGTTCGACGTGCTCTTTGACGTGCCGCCGACGGCGCCGTTCGACGCGCTGCCGCCGGGGCTCGTGCTGCCGGAGCCCGCGACCGCCGTGCTGCCGGAGCCGCGCCTGCCGATCGACGGGGTGGTGTTCGAGCCGCTGCCGCTGGCGGAGCCAGCCTGGGAGAGCGAACCGGTGATCGACCCCGTCGCCCCGGCTGCTCTGCCCGCGCGCACGGTCGCGGACTGGGTGCGCCGCGGCGGCGTGTGGGCGGCCCTCGCCGCCCTCGCCGCGGGGGTCGCCGCGGTCGCCGCGTGGTGGCCCGGCCCGGACCGGCCACGGCCGGAGCCGCAGCACGCCGGTCCCGCCCCCGCGGTAGGGCTCGGCGCCGCCACCGAGCTGCCCGGCCACGGCGGCGCGATCCTCGCCCTCGCGTTCGCGCCCGACAGCGCCACGCTGCTGTCCGGCGGCGGCGACTCGGCCGTCCGGCTCTGGGACGTCGCCGGGCACGCCGAGCGGGGCGGCCCGCTCACCGGCCACACCAACCCGGTCCGCGCGGTCCGGTTCGGCCCCGACGGGACCACGTTCGCGACCGGCGGCTACGAGTGCGGCCGCAGGTGGCGTACCGACGCGGCAACCGCGACCGGAGCGACGACGACGGTCCCGGCGACCACCGGTGCCGCGCGCCCGACCGCGGGGATCGCCGACATCGCCTACCAGCGCGGCGGCACCCCGGTCGCGGTCGGCTTCGCCGGCGGGAGCTACCGCCTGTGGGACCTCGCCGCCGGCACCGAGCTCGGCCCGCTCGACCAGCAGCCGGACCCCGCCGCCGGCACGACCGCCGACGCCGTGCTCGACCCCGGTGGCCGGTGGGCCGCGTTCGCCCACGACCGCACCGTCGAGGTCCACGCCGTCGACGGCCGCCACCGCCTGGCGGCGCTGACCACCAGCCCCGCGACCCGCCTCGCGTTCAGCCCCGACGGCCAGACCCTGGCGGTCGCCGCGTTCACCGGGGGCGCGGCCGTCGTCGAGCTGTGGGACCCGGCCGCCGGCACGCTCACCGCCACCGCCGGCGACCTCGGCCACACCGCGCGCATCACGTCGCTCCTGTACGACCAGCGCGCCGCACTCATCGCTTCCGGCGACGCAAACGGCCGGGTCGTCCTCCTCGACGCCCGCACCCGCCGGCGGATCGCCACCACCGGCCCGACCGGCGCCCCGATCCAGGCCCTCGCCTTCAGCCCCGACGGCGGCTGGCTCGCCACCGGCGACAGCCGGGGCATGATCCGCCTGCACCCGATCCGCCGCTGAGCGGCAGGTCCTCCGGGTCGAGCTCGAGGATGTCGGCGAGCTGCCGCCGGGCGTGCGCCTCGGCCTCGGCCTCGGTCGAGCCGATCGCCGCGCGGCTACGCTGTCCAGGTGCTGCCGGTGCTGTTCCTCGACGTCGACGGTCCGCTGATCCCGTTCGGCGCGGTCGGCGCGCGCTCCGCCCCGGCGACCGGCGGCGGCAACCCGCTGCTGTCCCGCCTCGACCCCGCCCACGGCACCTGGCTCGCGGCGCTGCCGTGCGAGCTGGTCTGGGCGACCACCTGGATGGACGACGCCAACGAGGTCGTCGCGCTGCGGCTCGGCCTGCCCCGGCTGCCGGTCGTGGACTTCCCCGACGAGGACCCGCCGGGCCGGGTGCACTGGAAGACGCCCGGGCTCGTGGCCTTCGCGGCCGGCCGGCCGTTCGCCTGGCTCGACGACGAGATCGGCGCCGCCGACCGGGACTGGGTCGCCGCCCACCACCCCGCCCCGGCCCTGCTGCACGCCGTCGACGCCCGGCACGGCCTCACCCGCGCCGACGTCGATGCCGTGGCGGCGTGGCTCGGGAGCCTCAGCCCGTGAACCGCTCCACGTCGCCCTCCGCCACGGCGTCGTCGGAGGCCTTGGCGTCGACCGACCGCCCCCGGTCGGTCGCCATTCCCGCACGCTACCGGGTTTTCTGTCGTACCCGGGCGGCATGATGGGGGTATGACCGAGTCGGTGTGGGACTATCCACGGCCTCCCCGGGTCGAGCGGACGGCGCGGCACATCGTCGTCCGGCATGCGGGGCAGATCGTCGCGGACACGCGTGCGGCGCTGAGGGTGCTCGAGACGTCGCATCCGCCGGTGTACTACGTGCCGCCCGCCGACGTGGCGGTGCCCCTCCAGCCGACGCCGCACCAGACGTTCTGCGAGTTCAAGGGCGTCGCCACCTACTGGGACGTCGCGGGGGTGGCCGGCGGCGCGTGGTCGTATGAGGAGCCGGCGAGCGGATACGAGGGACTGCGGGGCATGCTCGCGTTCTACCCGTCCAGGTTCGACGAGTGCACGGTCGACGGCGAGCGGGTCACACCCCAGCCGGGTGACTTCTACGGCGGCTGGCTCACCAGCGACATCACCGGCCCGATCAAGGGAGGCCCCGGCACGCTCGGCTGGTAGGAGTGCGGTCGAGGGCGGCCCCTGGACGTGACCTCGGGTGATCCGGTGAGGGCGGTTCTCGCGGTGTCCCTTGGGACAGTGCCGCGGCGTCCGGTGGGGGCAGTTTCCGCGGTGTCCCGTGGAGGGCAGTTTTTCGTGGTGCGCCGTGGGGCGGTCCCGCGGTGTCGGGTGGGGGCACTTTTTTGGGGCAGTTTTTCGCGGTGTTCCGTGGGGCGGTTCCGCGGTGTCCGGTGGGGCAGCTTTCGCCATGTCCCGCGGGGTGGTTCGCGGTGTCCGGTGGGGGACTGTCCCGCTGCGTCAGGTGGAGGACAGTCCGGCGACCGGCGGGTGGTGGGACCGGTTAGGCTCGCCGACCGTGACAGGTTTCCGGCTCGGGGTCGACTTCGGCACGTCCACGACGATCGCGATGCTGCGGCGGCCCGACGGGCGGGTGCAGCCGTTGCTGTTCGACGGGTCGCCGTTGCTGTCGTCAGCGGTGCTGCTCGGGCCGGACGGGAGGCTGCACACGGGCCGGGACGCCGCGCACCTGGCGCGCAGCGCGCCGGAGCGGCTGGAGCCCAACCCGAAGCGGCGCGTCGACGACACCAGCGTGCTGCTCGGCGACGCGGAGGTCGGGGTCCGGGAGCTCGTGGCGGCGGTGCTGCAGCGGGTCGCGACGGAGGCCGCCAGGGTCGCCGGGCCGGTCACGGCCGTCACGCTGACGCACCCCGCCAACTGGGGCGCCGGCCGGCGCGCGGTGCTGGTCGACGCGGCGCGGCAGGTGGGGTTCGCCGACGTGGACCTCGTGGGCGAGCCGGTCGCGGCGGCGACCTACCTGGCCGCCACCCGCGGCGGTGAGCTTCCCGTCGGGGCCTGCGTCGTCGTGTACGACCTGGGCGCCGGCACCTGCGACGTCACCGTCCTGCGGCGGTCGCCGCACGGCTTCGAACCGGTCGCGTCCGACGGGCTCAACGACGTCGGCGGGCTCGACGTGGACGCCACGGTCGTCGCGTTCCTGGAGGCCACGTACGGCACGCTGTGGTCCGACGCGGCCGGCCGCCGGCAGCTGTGGGACGACGTGCGCTCGGCGAAGGAGATGCTGTCGCGGGCCAGCGGCACCGTCGTCATGGTGCCCGCGCTCGGCAAGGAGGTGCCGCTGGGGCGCGAGCAGCTGGAGGGGCTCGCCCGGCCGGTGCTGCGCCAGACGGTCTCGATGACCAGGTCGCTGCTGACCGAGGCGGCCGTGCCGGCGTCGGCGATCGCGGGGCTGTTCCTCGTCGGCGGGTCGAGCCGGATCCCGCTCGTGGCGACCATGCTGCACGAGTCGATCGGGATCGCGCCGATCGTCGCCGAGCAGCCGGAGCTCGTCGTCGCCGAAGGCGCCCTGCACGCGACGGGCAGCCCGGCCGGCGCGGTCCCGGGCTCCCCGGTGTCCGGCCTGCCCGCGACGCCGAACCGGCCAGGCCCGGGCCAGCAGCCGTTCCAGCCGGCGGGGACGCAGCCTACGGGCTCCCCGGCGCACGGTTTCCCGGGAGCGGCGTCGGCCTCGCCCGCACCGGTCGCGTTCCAGCCCGGCCATCAGACCACCGGCGTCCCCGTCTCCGGCACCCCGTTCTCAGCGGCGCCGTTCCCGGCAGGCCCGGCGGCGGGTCCGCCCGCGACAGCCCCGTTCCCAGGACGCCCGACGTCGGGTCCGCCGACGACGGCGCCGTTCCCGGGAGGGCCGACGTCGGGTCCGCCCGCGACGGGGGCGTTCCCGGGGCGCCCGACCTCGGCGCCGCCGACGACGGGGATCTACGACACCGGCGCGTACACGGGCGGGATGCCCGCCGCCGCGTTCCCCGACTCCACCGTCGCCGGCGGCATGCGACCGGCGCCGATGCCGGTGTCCGCCAGCCCGTACGCGCCCACGTCCGCGACGCCCGGCGGGCCGCCGTCGGCGACGCCCACCCCGCTGCCACCGGCGGCGCCCGGGTGGCAGCCGCCGGGTCAGCGGCCGGCCAGCAGCGGCAGCCGGGCCGGCGGGATCGCGGTGGGCCTCGGGCTCATCCTCGTCGTCGTGCTGCTCCTCGGCGGCGGCGTGGTCGCGTACGTGCTGCTCAAGAGCGGCGACAAGAGCGGCGGCGGGCCGGGCGGCACCTCGACGACGGGCGGGCAGGCGAGCGGGCCCGGCAAGTTCCAGATGACGAAGCTGCCCCAGAACATCTGCCCCACCGTCGACCTGGGGCCGATCACCAGCCAGTACGAGGAAGCCGTCGGCGACCCGACGCCGTCGCGCAACCTGAACACGTACGCCGGGACCGCCTCCTGCACGGTGAGCCGGATGCACAAGTCGGGCAACACGGTGACGACGGCGTCGGTGATGGCGATGCCGACCGTCTACAAGGACGTCGCCTCCGGCTCCGGCGCCGCCAAGCAGCTGCGGGACTCCGCCGCGCTCAACGGCACCGTCACCGACGTCCCGGGCGTGGGGGAGCAGGCGTTCACCTACGCCGACCTGCAGCAGCCGGCCGCGCCGACATTCACGCTCGTCGGCGTCGACTCGAACCTGGTCTACACCATCACGCTGGTCGCCAGCACGGGCGGCAAGGCCCTCACCGACGCGCAGGTCCGCGACATGCAGAGCCGCCTGATCCAAGTGGGGAAGGGCACGTTCCCGAAGCTGGTGGCGGCGATCTCCTAAGCCCGGTCCTGGATGAGCGTCACCAGATTGCCGGACGGGTCGGTGACCTGCGCCTTGACGACCCAGCCGTTGTCGGTCGGCGGCATCGTCACGGCGCCGCCGAGCGCGACGGCCCGCGCGACCGCCGCGTCGAGGTCGGCCACGGCCACGCCCACGGTGACCGAGGGCGTCTCGGCGTCGACGAGCGCGCCGCGAAGACCGCCCTCGCCGGTGCTGACCTGCGCGTACCCGGGCCCGCGCGGGCTGACCTGCCAGCCGAAGAGGCCGGCGTAGAAGCGGTGCTGCGCGCTCTCAGGCGCGGCGCCGTGGATGTCGAAGTGGACGATCGGACTGGTCATGGCTGCTCCATAAGCGCGGCGTTGGGAAAGTCACGCAGCCAGGCGGCGAGGTCGGCCACACGGGCGCGGTCGGTGCTGTACCACCGGAACGTGCCCTCTTTGTGCAGCGTCACCAGCCCGCACTTGCGCAGCACCTTGAGATGCTCCGACACGCTGGCCGCGGCGAGTCCCGACGCGGCCGTGAGCGCCCCCGCCGACTGCCGCTCGTGCCAGCAGTGCCGCAGAATCTCCCGCCGCGCCGGATGGGAGAACGCCCGCAACATCTCATCAGCGTCGTCCTCCGTCACGCCCCGACTATTTCGTGTCAACCCGAAATAGTCAAGCACCCTGCTCCCGCCAGTGTCCTGCCGTCAGCGGAGGAGCCGGGCCTCCGGAGCGACGCCGGGCATGCCGCCCCGAGCGACGACGGCGACCGGATTCCCCGAGTCGCCAAACAGCACGTGCCGGATGGGGCCCGGAGGCCGGTAGGGCCTCCGGGCCGTCTTCGTCAGGGATTCTTCGGGTCCTCTCCGTAGCCGTTGCACTGGCGCCCGCCGTTGATGCAGTAGGTCACCAGGTACGCCTGCCGTGCCGCGTCCCACCCGTTCATGAAGTCGTAGTGGAACGTGTAGCTGGCCCCCGACGAGTACGCCAGGTTCGACGTGTTACCGCCGGGCAGCTTGTACGGCAGCTTGATCTCCAGCATCGGCAGCGGCACCGGGTGCGTGGCCGGGCACACCCCGCTGACCGGCCACGCCATGTGTGACTTGTGGTCGGCGGTGTCGAGGTGCACGCCGTCCCAGCAGCTCGGCGCGGTCATGCGGACGACCAGCGACGAGCCCGACGGGCAGGACGCGGGGATCTCGTTGCCCTTGTACCCCGGGCACTGCCAGTTGCCGGTGAAGTGCGCCGCGTCCGGGGTGCGGGCGTCGCCGACGAGCAGCTTGAAGCCCGCCGGGAACGGTTTGACGGTGCGGTAGTCCTTGACGTCGGACTTGTAGTACACGGTCGGCTTGTCGGGCAGCACGGGGTTGCCGTTCTGCAGCAGGGTCGGGAACCAGTAGCCGGACGCGTCCTCCTGGTCCTCGCAGGAGGTGGCGCCGCCGACCAGCGACGCCGGGGTCGAGTTGGCGTTCGTGGCGGGGTTGCCGATGAACGAGTGGTTGTGGGAGGCGCCGGCGAGCCCCGGGAACACGATGGGGTCGTCGCCGAGCCGGTGGGTGACGGTGCAGTTGGCGTGCATCTCGTGGTACTGGGCGCGCGGCGGGTCGTCCGCCGCGGCTGCGGTGCCGAGCCCTCCGACGGTGGCGATGACCGTCGCCGCGAGGACGACGGTGAGGACGCGCCGCGCCGGACTTTGCAGGGCACGGGGCAGCATGGACCTGATGCTCATGGCAACTCCTTGGCGGTGGAATCGAGCATCTCCAATGGGGATGAAACCCGACGCTAGCAGCGCGTTCTTCACGCCGACAACCGTTTGCCACCGCTTGCCAGATGGATCATCAGTCCACTGTGGACAGCGCTGCGGCGAGGTCGGCGACGATGTCCTCGGGCTCCTCGAGGCCGACCGACAGCCGCAGCATCGTCGCGTCGACGCCCGACGCGGCGAGCTCCTCGGCGCTCTGGTGAGCGAACACGAGCGACGCCGGGTGCGTGATGAGGGTCTCGGGGCCGCCGAGGCTGACCGCGTTGCGGCAGAGCTTGGTCGCGCGCAGCACCCGTACCGCAGCATCGGCATCCGCCACGGTGAAGGCGAGCATGCCGCCGTGCCCGCGCATCTGCCGGACCGCGAGGTCGTGCTGCGGATGGCTGGGCAGCCCGGGGTGGTGCACGGCCCGCACCGCCGGATGCCCGGCCAGGAACCGCGCGACCGCGAGCCCGTTGGCGTTGTGCCGGGCCATCCGCAGCGGGAACGTCTTGAGCCCCCGGGCGAGCAGCCACGCCTCGAACGGATGGCAGACCGGGCCGAGGACCCGCGCGGTCTCCCACGCCTTCGCGATCAGGGCGGCCGACCCGGTGACGACGCCGGCGGTGACGTCGCTGTGCCCGTTGAGGTACTTCGTGGCCGACTGCACGACCAGATCGACCCCGAAGTCGAGGGGCCGGGTGTTGTACGGCGTGGCGAAGGTGTTGTCGGCGATGATGATCGCGTCGGGGGCGGCCGCCCGCACGGCGCGCAGATCGGTCAGGGTCATCGTCGGGTTGCTGGGCGTCTCGACGTAGACGACCCGGGTCTGCCTGCCAGCCGCGGCGGCGAGCTCCTCCTGCGGCACCAGCCGCACCTGCCTGCCGAACGCGGGCAGCATCTCCTGCAACAGCGTCAGCGTGCCGGTGTAGTGGCTCTTCTGGGCCAGGATCTCACCGGGGTCGGCGGCCACCGTGGACAGCAGGGCGGCGCTGACGGCCGCCATGCCGCTGCCGACCAGCAGGGCCGCCTCGGCACCGTCGAGGTCGGCCAGCATCGCCTCGGCCTCGCGGGCGTTGGGCGAGCCATACCGGGTGTAGTAGCCGGTCGGCGCCACCGCGGCCGCGATCCGCGCGGCCTCGTCGGTGCGGGGCAGCTCATAGGTGCTGGTCTGGTGGATCGGCGTGACCAGCGGCGCCCCGCCCGCCTGCGGTGCGACGTGCGGGTGCAGCAGCCTGGTCATGCTCGCGTGCTTTTCCATGCGTTCAGCCTGGCACGGGCGGGTCGGTCACGGCCTCGGGCCTTGGGCCCGCCGGCGTCTAGGTCTTTGGGCGTGGGTCTCGGGCCCCGGGCCGACACGGCCGGCAAACCCCCGACACGGCCGGCAAGCCCCGGCACCGGTGCTCAGCCGTGCACCCGCCACGGCTCGGCGCGCAGGCCACCCCGCTGGTTGATGCCGTCCTTGATGCGGTTGCCGAGGTCGCCGGAGATGCCGGGCGCGAGATAGGCCGGGATCTCCACGGCGTCGGCGGTGTACGCGTCGCCCTCGCCGTTGTACTCCACGCGCAGTGCGACCGGCCCGCGGTCGGTCTCCAGCACGACGAACACGGTGCCGTCGGGGTCGCCGCCCGGCGGGGTACGCCGGCCGAGCATCATGCAGGAGGCGACCACACCGTAAGGGGCGTTCGCGCCGGCGGTCAGCAGCCCGCACGTGCCGGGCTGGTGCGCCGCGAGCGCGTCGGACCGGGCCGGGAAGTCGGTCGCGAGCAGGTATCCGGTCACCAGGACGACCGCGCCGACGACCCCGCCGCACCACCACCAGAGACGATTCATGCCCACCTTGGTACCGGACGCCGTCCAGCGATGTAGTACCGGGGTGGTACTGCGATGCAGTCCCGCAGCGTGACGACGGTGCGGGTGCGCCGACCGTAGCGTCGCCGCATGGCTTTGCTCGCCCTTGCGCAGCGCTTGGAAGACAGGACCCCGCCGACCCGCGACCGTGCGGTCGACGGGCTGCGCGCCCTCGCGATCGGCGGGGTCGTGCTCGGCCACTGGATGGTGACGGCGCTGGTCACCGACGGTGGCGAGGTGCGCGGCGCCAGCCCGCTGCGGTTCATGCCCGACCTGGCACCCGTGTCCTGGCTGTTCCAGACGCTCGCCGTGTTCTTCCTCGTCGGCGGGTACACCGCCGGACGGCCGCGGACGCTGCCCTACCGCCGGTGGCTCGCGGCGCGGCTGACCCGCCTGCTGCGGCCGGTGCCACCGCTGCTCGGGGTGTGGGCGGTCGTCGTCGCGGCGATGCTGGCCGCCGGCGCCGCCGACCGGACCGTGCACACGCTGGTGAAGCTGGTCCTGTCGCCGCTGTGGTTCCTGCTGGTCTTCGCCGCGCTGACCGCCGTCGCGCCGCTGGTGTCGCGGCTGCACTGGCAGTGGCCGCTGAGCGTGGTGATCGCCGTGGACGTGCTGCGCTTCGGGCCGCTCGGCGCCGAGTGGCTCGGCTGGGTCAACCTGGCCGCGGGGTGGCTGGTGCCGTTCTGCCTCGGTGCGGCCTGGTCCCGCGGCGCGCTCGACGTACGGCGGACCGGCTGGACGCTGCTGGCCGGCGGGGCCGTGGCGACGGCGGTGCTGATCCGCTGGTTCGGCTATCCCGCGTCGATGGTCGGGGTGCCCGGCGAAGGCCTGTCGAACCTCAACCCGCCGACCCTCGCGGCGGTCACCTTCGGCCTCGCCCAGTGCGGGCTGGCGTTGCTGCTGCTCGAGCCGCTCCGGGCGCTGCTGCGCCGGCCGGTCGCGTGGGCATGCGTAGCGCTGCTGAACCTGTCGGCGATGACGGTGTTCCTGTGGCACCAGACGGCGATGATCGCGGTGTCGCTGCTGGTCGACGGTACCCGCCCCGGCCTGCACACGATCCCCGACACGCCCGGGTGGATGGCGGCGCGGATCCTGTGGCTGCCGGCGTTCGCGGTGGTGCTCGCGGTGTGCTGGGCGGCGTTCCACCGCTTCGAACGCGGCCGCCCGCCCGCTGATGCGAATATTCGGATATGAGGGACATTTCCGAGTATTGCTCGTTATGTTCCGTTGCATGGATGCACCCTGGCTCAAGGCATCAGCCGTGCTCACCGCGGCCGTAGCTGCCCTTGCCCCGGCGGCGATCGCGCACGCGGCGCCGGCTCCCGCTCAACCCGTCGTGCAGACGGTGGTCGTACAGGCGGGAGACACGCTATGGGGGCTGGCGCGGCGCAACGGGACCACGGTCGCCGACCTGCAGCGGCTCAACAACCTCGGCACCTCGACCCTGATCAGGATCGGTCAGACGCTGACGATCACCGGCTCCACCCGGGCCGCCCGCGCCGCCACCGCGATCGCCTACGCCAAGGCACAGGTCGGCAAGCCGTACAAGTTCGCGACCGCGGGACCTGAGACCTTCGACTGCTCCGGGCTGGTCATGCGAGCCTGGCAGGCCGCCGGTGTGCAGCTGCCGCGCATCACGTACGATCAGATCAAAGTCGGACAGCGGGTGACCAGGGAAGCCCTGGAACCGGGCGACCTCGTCTTCACCAACAACGGCGGCCACGTGATGCTGTACATCGGCGAGAACCAGGTCGTGAACGCCGGCCACACGGGCGTCTCCGTGCACCTGCAGGCGCTGCCGCGCACGGAGAACGTGGTGGCGTTCGTCCGCCTGCCGTAGCTCCGCGCTACCTGGCGGTCTTCTCGTCGAGGTACTGGAGGAGGTCGTGCGCGGCCAGCTCGACCTCCTTGTGGCGCCACTCCGACGCCCGGTACACGCAGGCGATCAGGCCGGTGCGGTGCAGCCGCCGCAGGTCCCCGTAGGCGAACGCGTAGCGCGCCTTCGTCTCCTCACCGGGGCCGACGGTCAGCCCGAGATGCCACCGCGCGTACTCGTCCCACGTGTGCTTCTCCAGGAACGCGTTGTCGTCGGCCGCCTTGGGCTGCGCCGCGCCCCAGTCGCTGTCCAGCACGTACTGCCGCGCGTCGATCAGCTTCCGCGCGTACGCCACCGCGTCCTCGTTGACCTCATACTGCGCCATGGGTCAGCGATACCCGCCGGCCGCGCCTCCTAAGCGTGGGCATGGCGAAGGCCGGTCACCGTGGTGGTGGCCGGCCTCACGCCAGGGGCTTCGCTTGCTGTTTACGCCGAGACGCCGCTGATCTGGGTCGACGAGGCGAACGCGCTGTCCAGGCGGGCCTGCAGGGCCTCGAGCTCGTGGAACTCGCTGGAGGACGCCGACTCGGAGCCCTCCGCGGCGAAGACGTGGTCGGTCTCGGCCGCGCTGTGGTCGTAGGAGGTGTAGTCCGACTCCTCGTACTGCACGCCGCTCGGGTCGGTGTAGGAGACGTGGTGGCCCTGGTCGAAGCTGGTGCTCTCGGCGGAGGCGTGGTCCTGCTCGTACACGCCGAACTGCGAGTCGTAGTTGTTCTCGCTGGCGTCGACCTGGTGCAGCTGGTCCAGCGCCTCGTGGTTCTCGCCGGTCTCGACGTGGCCGAAGTCGTAGTCGCTCATCGTGTGCTCCCTGGAAAGTCTGTGTGCTGTTGGAATTGAAGGTAGGCAACTCCGTACGCGGACAAATCCCGGAAACGTGCCAGTGCCTCGACCCTGCTCCGGCGTGCGCCCGCCGTACCATCGGGAGGTGGCGCGGGTCGAGGTCGAGATGATGACGGGTCAGCACAACTACGCGGTGTTACGACTGCCCGGCCGCCGCCACCCCGGCGTCCTGGTGCAGGGTGACTCGCTGTCCGTCCTCACCGGTGAGGTCCAGCGCGCCCTGGACCTGCTGCGCTCCGGCGACACCGCCGCCGCGGAGGAGGAGCTGTCCTACGCCGCGAACCACCTCGCGGCCATCGTCGACGGGTACGTCCGCGTCCTCGACGCCGCCGGCATGCCGCTGCCCTTCGAACGCCCCGCCTGACTCAGACCCGGCGGATCGTCTCGGCGTCGGGGGCGCCGTCGAAGAAGCGGTCGACGACCCGGGCGAAGACGTTGTCCTCCGGCGCGGCGAGCTGGAACAGGGTCATCGACGAGCGCAGCTTCATCGCGTCGATGTCACCGAGGACCTGCCGCGCGGTCGCCTCCGTGTTACCGAGCATCGCCTCGGCGCACTCGTGCAGGCGCGGACCGAGGACCGGATGCTGCAGGTACGCGCGCGCCTCGTCCAGCGACGAGATCGCGAAGCGCTGCGCCATGTGGCTCGACCCGAGCCCCGCCACCTGCGGGAACACGAACCACATCCAGTGGCTGCGCTTGCGCCCCCGGCGCAGCTCGTCGAGCGCTTCGTCGTAGGTGTCCTCCTGCGCGACCACGAACCTGGCCAGGTCGTACGGATCATCCATCCCAGAATTGTCGTACCCCGGGGGCATGATGCGTGTGACGGGGAGGGGTGTTTCCATGGCGGTGCATGTGGCGAGCAGGCGGCGGGGTGCGGCCTCGCTGGCGGCGGCGTTCCCGGGAGCGACGGTGCTGGACGTGACGTCGCGGGGGCCGCAGCCGTGGGTGCGGCTCAGCCCGTTCTATCCGCACGGCAGCATTCCGGTGCCGTTCAGCCCGGGGACGGACGGGGCGTCGGTCGAGGGCATCTGGCAGGCGCTGAAGGTGTTCGACACCGCCGACGTCGACCCGGCGAAGCTCACGGCGACGGGCATGACCGGGCTGAAGCGGACGGTCCGCCGGTTCGGCCAGGTCCACGGGCACCGGCGCGGGCTGACGGGTGACACGCTGCTGGACTACGAGACGGCCCGCCGCCAGATCTACTTACCGGTGTATCGCTGGGTGCTGGAGCACCGGGCGGCCGAGCAGGTCGAGGAGCTGCGGCGGCTCACGGAGGACGGCGAGGTGGTCCTGCTCGACTACACGACCAACGGAGACGTGACGGACCTGTCGACGCCGCTGTCCCACGCGGCCCTCATCCGCCGCTACGTCCTCGACGACTGGCCCGCCTGACGACCGGCGGCCCGTGCCCGCGCGCGGGGCGAAGCGGGGCCGGCTGGCGGGGCAATCCCTGCACCGGGTCACCCGGCGCTTCACCAGGGAGGATGACGGAAGGGGCGGCTCTGGGAGATTGGCCCTTGGCATCCCGCGCCGCGCCGGCACCCGCGCAGCGCGTCGCTAGTTCATGATCCCGAGTCGTTCTGGCGGCTCTGGCTGCCGGAATCGCACGGGATCATGGGGTGCTGGTTTGGGCTGATGGTGTTGGGGGTGGTGGTTAGGCTCGCGGGATGACGGTGGTTGCGGTGCGTGGTGAAGCGGTGCGTGAGGTCGACCCGGAGTTGGCCGAGTTCACGGTGACGGTGGTCGCGCGGGACAAGGATCGGGAGGCGACGCTGACGCGGCTGCGGGAGCGGGTCGAGGCGTTGCGGGGGCTGTTCGACCGGTATGGCGACGGGATCGAGCGGCGGGAGACCAGCGGGCTGCACGTGCACCCGGAGATGGCCAAGAAGGGTGAGCGGGTCACCGCGTACTCCGGCAGCGTGTCGACCACGGTGGTGGTGAGGGACTTCGCGGCGCTGGGGGAGATGCTGCTGACCGTCGCGAACCAGGACCAGACGCACGTGCACGGGCCGGTGTGGTCGCTGCGGCCCGACAGTCCGGTGTTCAAGGAGGTGCGGCGGGACGCGGTCGCCGATGCGATCGTCCGGGGCAAGGAGTACGCCGACGCGCTCGGGGCGCAGGTCGTCGACCTCCTCGAGCTGTCCGACCCGGGGCTGAGCCGCGGCTCGGAGTCGTTCGCGCAGTTCCAGGCGTACGACGCCGGGGCGATGAAGCGGGCGTCGTATGGCGGACCGGCGCCGCTGGAGCTGGATCCGCAGCGGCAGCGGGTGCGGGCGGAGGTCGAGGCGCGGTTCACGATCACGGCACCGACGGTGCTGTGAGACTTGATATGCAAGTAACTGCTTGCCTATCATGAGTGGGTCATGAGCGAGATGAGTGGCGACGTCTTCAAGGCGCTCGCCGATCCGACCCGCCGCGCGATCGTCGACGAGCTGACCGACCGCGACGGGCAGACACTGTTCGAACTCTGCGGCCGCCTCACCATGAAGCACCACATCAGCTCGTCGCGCCAGGCGATCTCCCAGCATCTGGAGCTCCTGGAGGCGGCCGGGCTGGTCGTGGCGCGCCGGGAGGGGCGGTACAAGTACCACCACCTCGACACGCGCCCGCTGCGGGAGATCGTCGAGCGGTGGCTGATCCCGAGAGAGCCGGAGCAAACATGATCATCAACCTGGCGAGCGTGTTCGTCGACGACCAGGCCAAGGCGCTGAAGTTCTACACCGAGGTGCTCGGCTTCGTGAAGAAGCACGACGTGCCGATGGGGGAGTTCAGCTGGCTGACCGTGGTGTCGCCGGAGCGCCCCGACGGCACCGAGCTGCTCCTCGAGCCGGCGAACCACCCGGCCGTCGCCCCGTTCCGGGCGGCGCTCAACGAGGACGGCATCCCGTTCACGTCGTTCGCCGTCGAGGACGTGCACAAGGAGTACGAGCGGATGCGCGCACTCGGCGTCGTCTTCACCCAGGAGCCGACGGAGATGGGCCCGGTCACCGTCGCCACGTTCGACGACACGTGCGGCAACCTGATCCAGATCGCGGCCCAGCAGGCCCAGCAGGCCCAGCAGGCCCAGCAGGCCCAGCAGGCCCAGTAAGGAACGTACAAGACAAGGCGAGGACCATGGGAGGCATGCAGCCCGTGAACCTCACCGATGCCCTCGCCTCCTTCGACGATGTCTACAGCCCGCGGATCGTCGCCCGGGTCAACGACTACGACGTGCGGATCGCGCACACCCTCGGCGAGCACGTCTGGCACGTGCACGAGCACACGGACGAGTTCTTCCTGGTGCTCGACGGGCAGTTCGACGTCGCCGTCCGCGACGAGCACGGCGAGCGGGTCGTGCGGCTGCACAAGGGCGACACGTTCGTCGTGCCGCGCGGCGTCGAGCACCGCCCGTCGTCCCCGGGCGGCGCGATCCTCATGTTCGAGCCGACCGGCACCGTCACCACCGGCGACCGCCACGACGGCACGGTCCCCGCCCACGTCGACAGCACCACCGGCCACGCCCTGCGCGAAGACCCCCTGCGAGAAGAGGACGGCGCCACCGGCCACCCGCGATGATCGAGCGGCTCTCAGTGAGCCGCGGGAGTCAGTGAGCCGGGGTGGTCAGCAGGTCGAGGAGGACGGCGAGGGGTGGCCAGGCTCGGCGGCCGAGGCGGGTCACGGCGAACGCGCGCATCGTCACGTCGGGGGAGCGCAGCGGCACCAGCGTGACACCGGGGATCGTGGGCTGGTCGGCGGGCAGGAGGCCGATGCCGAGGCCGGCGACGATCAGGTCCTGGATCAGGTCGAGGCTGTCGGCGCGGTGGGTGATCAGCGGGGTGTGGCCGGCCATCGCCGCGACGGTGTGGACCACGTCGTCGTCGGCGGTGTTGCGGGAGTTGACGAGCCAGTGGGTGCCCTCGAAGTGCCGGAACACCTCCAGCGCGCTGCCCTGAACGGCGCGGCCGGCGCGGCCCGCGGGCACGCCGAGGCTCCACTCGCTGGTCCACAGGGCGGTGGCCTCGACGGTGTCCGGGAGTGGGGCGGGCGCGAGGTTGTAGTCGTACGTGAGGCCGAGGTCGACCCGGTCGCCGGCGAGCAGCTGCAGCACCTCGGCCGGCTCGTGCTCGTGGATGAGGACGCGCAGCGCGGGATGCCGGGACGGCAGGGCGGCGACGATCGGCAGCAGGGAGCGGCGGATCGCGGTGGCGAAGCCCGCGACGCGGACCGTGCCGGCCGGCTCGGCGGACGGGTCCAGGTCCAGCCGGGCGGCCTCGACGGCGGCGAGGATCGTCACCGCGTGCCGGGCCAGCCGGCGGCCCGCCGGGGTGAGGCGGACCCGCCGCCCGTCGGGCTCGGTCAGGGCGGTGCCGGCCTCTTTCGCGAGGACCGCCAGCTGCTGCGACACCGTCGACGTGGTGGTGCCGAGCTCGTCGGCGACCTCCCGCATCGAGCCGAGCCGGGCCAGCTCCGCCAGCAGCAGCAGGCGGTCATTGTTCAGCATTCGCGAACGGTACATCAGCGAATCACACGTGGACGTGGACGATCCGGATGGCGTCTACTTCGCGGTATGTTCGCCGCGATCGCTTCCATGGTCTGCATCCAGATCGGGCTGGCCGCCTCGGTCGGCCTGTTCGACAGCGTCGGCCCGTCGGGTGCCGTCTGCCTGCGCCTCGTCTGCGCCGCGCTGCTCCTGCTCGTGCTGGTGCGGCCGCGGCGGCGGGACTTCACCCGCGCCAGCATCCTGGCCACCGTCGCGCTCGGGGTCGTCACCGCCTGCCTGATGCTGTCGTTCATGGCCGCGGTCGCGCGGATCCCGCTCGCCACCGCGGCCGCCCTGGAGTTCCTCGGTCCCCTCGGCGTGGCGGCGGTCCGTGGCCGGCGCGCGACGCTGGTCTGGCCCGTCCTGGCCGGCGGCGGCGTCGTGCTGCTGACGGAGCCGTGGCACGGCGGCACCGACCCGGCCGGCGTCGCGTTCGCCCTGGCGGCCGCCGCGTGCTGGGCCGGGTACATCCTGCTGACCCAGCACGTCGGTGACCACGTCAGCGGCTACGCGGGCCTCGCCGTCTCCACCGCCGTCGCCGGTCTCGTCTCCACCGCCGTCGCCGGCCCGGCGGTCGTCGCCGGCCTGTCCTGGCCCGTGCTCGCCGCGGGGCTCGGACTGGCGGTCCTGCTGAGCGTCGTGCCGTTCAGCCTGGAGATGTACGCGTTGCGCAAGCTCACCGCCGGCGCTTTCGGCACGCTGATGAGCCTCGAGCCGGCGTTGGCGCTCCTGGCCGGCGCGCTCCTGCTGCACCAGGCGCCCGGACCGGTGGCGGTCGTCGGCGTCGCCCTGGTGGTCACCGCCGGCGTCGGCGCCACCCGGACCGGCGCCCGCACTCCGCAGGACGCGGACGCGCAGGCCGGTTCACGGGCTGTAGGCGCGCAGGGTGGTGCCGTCGGTGGTCCAGATCCGGCCGCCGGAGACGACGACGTGCCCGACGGCGCCCTCCAGCCGTGCGGCGCCGGGCACGTCCCCGCCGGTGACCGGTGACAGGATCGCGACGGGTCTGCCTTCGACGGTGACGTACAGCAGGCCGCCCGCCCGCACGGGACCCTGCGCCGCGCCCGGCAGGCTCCGCGACCAGAGCCTCGAACCCCGCCCGGCGTGGAACGCGGTGACGCTGCCGCCGCTCGCCGCGTAGACCCGCCGCCCGTCCGTCGCGACCGAGTCCACCGCCTCGGTCCGCTGCCACGCCACGCCGCCCGAGCCGGCCCGGATCGCGACGAGGCCCCGCAGGTCGCCCTGCGCGACCGGGTCGGGGATGGCGAGGAACCGGTCCGCGGTCGCCGCCAGGGGCTTCCACCGCACCTTCGACCGCCACAGCGCCGCCCCCGCGGCCACGGTCACCGCGGTCGTGCCCTTCGCGTCGTGCAGCAGCACCCGACCGGCCGACGAGACGGGGCCGGCGAGCGCGGCACCGGTGCGGTCCCACCGCCGGTGGCCGTCGCGGATGTCGTACGCGATGACGGTGTCCTCGTTGGTCGCCGTGGCCCACCCGGACGTGAGGACGGTGCCGGCGTCGACGACGAGCGCGTTGACCGGCGGCTCCTGCGTCAGCGTCCACCGGCGGGCCCCGGTCGCGGCGTCGAGCGCGACCACGCGCCCGTCGGGGTCGCTGTTGGCGTAGCACGACGTCCCGGTGGCGATGAGCAGGCCGCCGGCGACGACGAGCTGGCGGAAGTCGAGGCTGTCGAACAGTTTCGGGTCCCGCCACAGCCGCTTGCCGGTCGCCGCGTCGAGCGCCGTGACGCCCTCGCCGTCCAGCACGTACACCCGGCCGCCGGCGACGAGCGGCGGCGGCAGCGCGGGCGCGCACCCTTCCGCCCCGGCGGCGGGCCGCACCGACCAGCGCTGCCCGAGCCGGCCGACGCTGCCGGCGTTGACGACCGCCTCGGACGGGTTGTATCCGCTGCTCCCGGCGTCGAACCCGTCGTGCGTCCAGTCGCCCGCGCGCCCGGCCGGTGCCGCCGTGCCCGGTGCTGCCGCGGTGGCGACGATGGTGACGGCGATGCCGATGGCGAGCATCAGCCGGGTCAGCCGCCACGATGGAATGGTCATGCGGGAGGTCCCTCTCGGTCCGCACCGGGGGAAGCGCTCGACACAACCAGGCGATCGTACTCCAATATTTGCGGAAAATAACCATTTATCAGCATGAAATGGATTACGCCGCATCCAGGGGAGCCTCCTGCTGCCGGTCGGTGCCGCCCACAAGTTCTGAACAGGCGACACTGGTCGGCATGTCAGCAGGTGCCGTCGTCACCGTCCTGGAGCTCGTCGGGCTGTACGTGTTCGCGACCTCCGGCGCGCTCATGGCCATCCACAAGGGGTTCGACGTCGTCGGCATCGTGATCCTGGCGTTGCTGACCGCCCTCGGCGGCGGCATCCTCCGCGACGTCATCATCGGCGACACGCCGCCGCCCGCGTTCGCGCACCTCACCTACCTCGGCATCCCGCTCGCCGCCGCGGCTGTCACGTTCTTCATCCACCCGCTCGCCCAGCGCCTGTCCTTCACGGTCCTCGTCTTCGACGCCGCCGGTCTGGGCCTGTTCTGCGTCACCGGCACGCTGAAGGCGTTCGAGCACGACCTGGGCCCCATCCAGGCGGTCCTGCTGGGCATCACGACGGCCGTCGGCGGCGGCGTGCTGCGTGACATCACCGCCCGCGAGACGCCCGCCCTCGTCAAGGCCGACACCCACCTGTACGCGATCCCCGCCGCCGCGGGAGCCGTCGCGGTCGCCGCCGCTCACGAGGCAGGCCTGCCCATGCCGCCCGTCGCGGTCGCCGCGGCCGTGTTCGTCTTCGCCTTCCGCCTCGCCGCGATGCTCCGCAAGTGGACCGCCCCCCGAGCCTGGCAACGCCGCCCCCCGGCCGACCCGAGCTGAGCCCGCGCCGCCTGCCTCACGCCCGTTCCGGCACCGCAGTGCTAGCGCGGCGGGCCCGGTTGCGGCCCGCGGCCTTCGCCCCGTACAGGGCGTCGTCGGCGGACTTGAGCAGCCGGTCGAGCGGGTGGCCGGGGCCGCGGGCGAGCGCGATGCCGGCGCCGGCCCCCACGCGGAGGTCGCGGCCGTCGAACGGGACCGGCTCGGCGGCCCGGGCGACCAGGCGGGCGGCGATCTCGTCCGCCTGCGCCGGCGAGTTCAGGGCGGCCAGCACGACGCCGAACGCCCGCTCGGCAGCGCACCCCCGCGACCTGAGCAGAATCGTCAGGCGACGGTCAGGGTCCGGACCACCACATGTACATCCCCAGGTCCGGGCGGGTGACCTCGCGGGCGAGGTCGCGCAGGCCGAGGACGGTGTCGTCGAGCTCGCCCGGCTCCCAGTCGCCGATCCACTCCTCGCACCTGGACCAGACGGCCGCGACGGCGGGGATGCGGTCGTCGGCCAGCCCGGCGAGGGCCCGCACGAACCCGTCGGCGATCCGCAGGACGCCGTGCCCGTAGTCGTCGGCCGCCCCGACGATCTCGCCCGCGGCGTCGTTGCGGTCCAGGTCCAGCGGCACGCGGTCACCCTCGGCGGGGACGCCCTCGATGATGGCCCACAGGCTGCTGCCGAGGACCGCCGGCTCGACCCACTTCATCTCCAGCGTCGGCACGTCGGGCTCGCCCGCCGGGCCGTGCTCCACGACGGCCGCCGCGCGCCCGGCGGTGGCCACGAAGTAGTCGGTCATGATCCCCGTGCCGGGAAGCTACTGCACGGCGACGGTCAGGGGGACGGGGAGTTCGCCGCCGCCGCTGAGCTGGGCGGCGAGGGTGCGGGCGTTGGACTCGGTGAAGTTGCCGGTGACCTGGACGTCGCCGGGGATGACGCCGGCGATCTGCGGGGCGGAGACGACGGTGTTGTCCAGGACGATGGCGAGGCGCTCCTGGGCGTCGAAGAGCTGCTTCGACAGGTTGGTGAACTTGGCCTGCGCGTCGGGGCGGAACGACGCGACCACGACCCACATGCCCTGCTCGGAGCGGGCGGCCTCGGCCGAGGCGATGTCGGCGCCGGTGATGGCGGCCGGGTCCAGCAGCAGCTTGGTGGGGCCCTCGCAGGCGACGACGGGCTCGCCGGCGACGTCGGCGGGGCGGGCCGAGAGCTGCTCGCAGCGGATCTCGGGAATGAGCAGCCGCATCCGGGCCGGGAGGGTCGCGACGTCCGCCGGCGGCAGGGAGGCGAAGGCCGCCCGTACCGGGGCCGGCAGCGCCTGCGCCTCCTGCTCGGTGGTGACCGAGGACGCCGCGGTGTAGGCGTCGCCGAGGGCCGCGGCGACCGGTGGGGTCGACGTCGGCGCGGGCAGGGAGGAGGTGGCGGCGCCGGAGCCGTCGGCGGCCGCGGCGACCCGCCGGAGGTGCAGCCGGCCCGGCGCGGTCAGGGCCTTCAGCTGCGCGGCCGTGGCACCGCGGGCGGTCAGGACGAGCTTGCGGTCGCCGTCGCGGGTCACCGACGGGTCGCGCAGCTTGGCGGCCTTCATCCGGGCCAGGAGCATCGCCCGGGTCACCTCGAGGTCGCCGTCCCCGGTCGCGGTCGCGGTCACGCTCACGGGAGCCCCGCCGCCGACCTTCGCCAGCACCAGCACGATCCCCGTGACGGCGAGGGCGACGGCCGCCACCACCGCCGCGACCAGCACGAGCACCTGCCGACCCCGCAACGCCATGCCGACACTGTAGAGCGTCGATCAAGCGATGGTCCTCCATCGGTGGTTGTCGCGGATGTACGCGTTGTGCCGGCCCGACTCGAACCGGTCGCCGGACCAGCGCCGTGCCGTGACGGTCAGCCGGTCGCCGGTGGCCTCGATCAGGTTGAAGCTGTTCGGTTCGCCCTTGAGGCGGTCGGAGAACGCGGTGCCGGACTGCGCGACGACGAGGCCGTCGACGAGGCCGCTGTACGCGAGGTGCACGTGCCCGCCGAGCAGCAGGTCCGCCCGCCCCCGCAGGTGCCGCAGCGCCGGACCGGACCGTCCGACCAGGCCGCGGGCGCGCCCGGCGGCGGTCAGCAGAAACGGGTGGTGCGCGACGAGCACCCGCAGGTCGCCGCCGGGCGCCCCGTCGAACGCGGCGGCGACGGCCGCGATCTGCCGGGCGTCGAGCCGGCCGCGTGACCAGTCGTGGTGCGGGCCCCACCGGCGCGCGGTGGTGACCCCGACCGCGGTGACGCCGTCGCCGGACCAGGTGACCAGGCCGTCCGGGTCGGTGCCGAGGTGGCGGCGCCACGACCGCCACGGCCGGGCGAACCGCGTCCACACCCGCCAGCCGGGCAGGTCGTGGTTGCCGGGGACGACGACCGCCGGGGCGGGCAGCTCGTCGAGGAACGCGCGGACCGCCCGGAACTCCGCGTCGCTCGCCGTCTGGGTCAGGTCGCCGCACACCGCGACCAGCGCCGGCGCGGCGGCGCGCAGCTCGGCCAGCACGGCCTGCGCCATGGCCGGGACGTGCCGGCCGAAGTGCAGGTCGGAGATCTGCGCGATCGTCGTCACGGCCGGTCCCTCGGGGCGAGCACGGCGAGCGCGCGCCGCCGGAGCTCGTAGTGCAGCGGCACCGTCAGCTGGGCGATCTCGCCGTCGCTCATGACGCTCATCATCGCCAGCGCCGGCGTCTTCACGCGCACGGTCTCGCCGATGTACGTGTGGACCCCCGGGTCCCGCTGCCAGGTGCCCCGCACCAGCTTGCCGGCGACCCGCAGGAGGTCCCAGCCGGTCCGGTCGTCGGTCACGTAGACGGCGAGCGTGCCGGCGTCGAGCCGCTGCCGGCCCGGCATCGGGGCCGGTCCGGCGTCGAGAGGGTTGCAGGAGACCACGACGGCCCTGGTGCGCGCCTCGTACACGCGCCCGTCGACGTCGATCGTCAGCCGCAGCCGGGGGTACCGCCGCAGCAGCCGCCAACCGCGCCCGAGCAGCCGCACCGTGCCGGCGCCGCGCCGCCCGCGCGCGTGCTCCCGGAGCCGCCCGAGGTGCGGCATCATCGCCAGTGTCGAGCTGCACAGGAACGGCACGCCGTTCACCGTCGCCACGTCGATCCGGCGGACCGGCGCCGCCAGGAGCGCCCCGACCGCGCGGTCCAGGTCGTCCGGCACGCCGAGGTCGCGGGCGAGCACGTTCATCGTGCCGGCCGGCAGCACCCCGAGCGGGACGTCGCCGCCCAGCATGCGCTCGGCGACCGCTCGGACGGTGCCGTCCCCTCCGGCGACGAACACCGCGTCGGGCTCGCCCTTCAGCAGCTCCTCGACGTCGGCGGCGAGGGTCTCCGGGGCGAACGCGCGCACCTGCGCCGTCACGCCCGACTCGCCGAAGCGCCGGACGAGCCGCTCCTCCGGCGGGTCGCCGCCCAGGAACGCCCCGGACCGGCCGTTGTACACCACCGCGACGCGCTCCACGGGCGGATCGTACGAACCTTGCCGGGCCGGCCGCTGTCGCGCGGGTGGCCGTTGGCTTTCGTGAATATTGATAAGGACTGTTGACAGTTTGCGTGCGGAATTGTTTGCTGATGTCGAATCCGTCGGCCCTTCCACCGCCATGGGGAGCCCAACGTGACATCGATGCCACACGCGTCCCGCCGGGACGTCCTCCGGCTCGCCGCACTCGCCGGGCTGGCCGGCGCGGCCGGGGTCACCCTGGACGCCGAGGCGGCCGAGGCGTTGGCGGCGTCCACGTTCAGCCCGATCCGGCCGCCGGCGACGCCCCTGGCGGTCCGGTCGCCGTACCTGTCGACGTGGCTGCGCGCCGACACGCTGCCCGGCAACTGGCCCACGTTCTGGGCCGGCGCCGCGACCGCGATGACCGGCATCGTGCGGGTCGACGGCCGGCCCTACGTGTTCATGGGCTCGCCGAGCGGCGGCTGGCCCCTCGCCACGCAGACCGCGCTCGTCGTCACCGCGACCCGCTCCACGTTCACGATCACCGCCGGCGCGGTCCGCCTCGAGGTCGAGTTCCTGTCGCCGGTCGACCCCGCGAACCTGCGCCGCCAGTCGGTGCCGATGAGCTACCTGAGCGTCACCGCGACCGCCACCGACGGCGGCAGCCACGCCGTCAGCGTCTACCTCGACATCTCCGGCGAGTGGGCGCACGGCGACCGGACGAAGCAGATCGGCTGGAGCACCGCCGTCGTCGGCGACCAGCGGGTCCACACCTGCGCACCGACCAGTCCGACGGTCCTCGGCGAGGCCGGCGACCAGGCGTCCTGGGGCACCGTCGTCTTCTCCACCGACGAGGTCGCCGGGCTCACCTGGCAGACCGGCGCCGACGCGACCGTCCGCGCCCGCGGCGCCGCCAACGCGACCCTGCTCAACACCGCCGACACCAACCAGCCGCGGGCCATCGACAACGCCTGGCCGGTCCTCGCGTTCAGCCGGGACCTCGGCCAGGTCGGCGCCGCCGGCAGCCCCGCGGTCGTCTGCGTCATCGGGCACGTGCGCACGCCGGCCGTGTCCTACCTGGGCGCCGACCTCGACCCGTACTGGCGCACCCAGTGGGCGACCTGGCAGGACATGCTGCGCTGGTTCCGCGCCGACCGCGACGCGGCCCGGGCCGGCGCCGCCGCGACCGACGCCGCCGTCACCGCGGCCGCGCAGCAGGTGGGCGGCACCCAGTACGCGGCGCTGTGCTCGCTCGTGCTGCGGCAGGCGTTCGGCGGCACCGAGCTCGTCAGCCGCGGCGGCGCGCCGTGGGTCACGCTGAAGGAGATCTCGTCCAACGGCGACTTCAGCACCGTCGACGTCATGTACCCGGCGTTCCCCGCGTACCTCGCGCTCAGCCCGCGCTACCTGGAGCTGCTGCTCGCGCCGCTGTTCGACTACACCGAGCTGCGGGGGTTCGACAAGCCGCACGCGCCGCACGATCTCGGCGTCTACCCCAACGCGTTCGGCCGGATCGGCACCGACGAGGAGGACATGCCGGTCGAGGAGTCCGCGAACATGCTCATCATGGTCGCCGCGCTCATCGCCCGGATGCCCGCCGCGAAGGCCACCGCCTACGCCACCGCGCACCTGGCGAAGCTGCGGCAGTGGGCCGACTACCTCGTCGCGAACCTGCCCGACCCCGGCAACCAGAACCAGACCGACGACTTCACCGGCTTCATCGCCCACAGCGTCAACCTCGCGCTGAAAGGCATCGTCGGCATCGCCGCGATGGACTCGATCGCCCGCGCCGCCGGCGTCACCACCACCTACGCCGCCACCGCGAAGGCCTACATCGGACAGTGGGCGACGATGGCGCAGAACGGCGGCCGCACCCACCTGAAGCTCACCTACGACGGCGCCGACACCACGTGGAGCCTGAAGTACAACGGGTTCGCCGACCGGCTGCTCGGCACCAACCTGGTCCCGCCGGCGATCGCCGCGGAGGAGGCCGCCTGGTACCTGTCGCAGCAGCACGCCTACGGGGTGCCGCTCGACCCGCGGCACGGGTACACGAAGGTCGACTGGGAGCTGTGGACCGCCGGGTTCCTCGCCGCGCAACCGGCCGCCCGCGACGCGCTCATCGCCAAGGCGTACCTGTACGCCAACACCACCACGTCGCGGGTGCCGTGCTCCGACTGGCACGACACCGACTCCGGCAACCAGCAGGGTTTCGCGGCGCGACCCGTCATGGGCGGTGCCCTGGCGCTGATGACGCTGCGGTCCGTGCCGAACGGCCTCACCGGCGCGTGGCCCTTCACCACCGGGCCGTCGGACGCCAGCGGCAACGGCAACGACCTCGGCGCGGGCGGCACCGTAAGCGGCGGCGCACTGAACCTGACCGGCTCGACGGCGCCGGTCACCGCGCGGCAGGTGGTGCGCACCGACACGAGCTTCACCGTGATGGCCCGGGCCAACCCCGGCAGCCTGGCGGGCTTCCGCACCGTCGTCAGCCAGGACGGCACCCGCCTGTCCGGCTTCTACCTGCAGTACTCCGCCGCCGACAACCGGTGGGCCTTCACGATGCCCGCCGCCGACACCGACAACGCCGCCGCGACCCGCGCACTGTCCACAGTGGTCCCCACGCTCAACGCCTGGACGCACCTCGCCGGCGTGTACGACGCCGACGCCGGCCAGCTCCGCCTGTACGTCGACGGCGTCCCGCACGGCAGCGTCGCCTACACCACCGCCTGGCGCGCCGCCGGCGGGCTCGCCGTCGGCCGCGGCAGGTGGAACGGCGCGCCCGCCGACTTCTTCATCGGCGGCGTCGACGACGTCGCCACGTTCGGCCACGCGCTCACCGCCGCCGAGATCGCCGCCGCCGCGGGGATCAACGCCGGTCTGGTCCGCGCGTTCGAGCTCGACGCCGCCGAGGCCGGCCTCACGCTGTCCGGGAGCGCCGCGTACAGCGGCGGCGCACTCACCCTCACCGGCGGCTCGGCGGCGACCGCGGGGTCCCTCGTGGACACCGCCGGCAGCTTCACTGTCGCCGCGTGGGTCAACCTCACGTCCACCGCCAACTTCGCGACCGTGCTGAGCCAGGACGGCGCCCAGGGCAGCGGCTTCTACCTGCAGTACTCCGCCGCCGACAACGCGTGGGCCTTCGCCATGCTCGCCTCGGACACCGCCGGCGCCGCCGCGACCCGCGCGGTGTCGCCGTTCCCGCCGCAGGTCGGCGGCTGGACCCACCTCGTCGGGGTCCGCGACGCCGCCGCCGGGCAGCTGCGCCTCCACGTCAACGGCGTCCTCGTCGCGACCGCCTCGAAATCCTCGGCGTGGGCCTCGGGCGGGGCCTTCGCGATCGGCCGCGGCAGGTGGAACGGTGCCGCCGCCGACTTCCTTCCCGGCCAGGTCGACCGGGTCAGGGTCTGGAACCGGGCCCTGACGACCACCGATGTCAGAGTGCTGAGGTGACCTCATGCGACGCGTCCTGGTATCCCTGCTGCTGCTCGGGTTCATCGTGCTGCCCGGGCCGGCCGCGCACGCCGCGGCCGCGATCTGCGCGCTCTACTGCGACACCCGCGACCCGTCGCTCGCCCGGCAGGAGACGTTCCCCGTCCCGACGGTCCTGATCAACGGCCGCCGCCTCGTGCTGCACGTGTCCGATGTGGACGGCATGGCGTGGGGCAGCATCGACGCCGGCGTCGTCGGCGACTCGGTGTGGCTCGACCGGTCCTTCGACGGCGGCGCCACCTGGGACGGGCTGCTCGGCAAGGCGTCGATCCCGGGCACCTGGACCGGCACCCGCACCCTCATGTACAACGTGGGCGACCCGTCGCACCACCGGCGGGGCGTGATCCGGGCGTGCGGCGACGCCGGCGGGGTCACCTGCACCGGCTGGAGCCACCTGCCGCTGTGCGCACCGACGTGCGACGGGGCCTCCGGCGGTACCGACGCCGAAACCGTCAGGACGACCAGCCTCAACGGCCGGACGTTCGGGCTGCACCTGGACGCGGCCGGGATGGCGTGGGGCACCATGTCGGGCGCGCAGGCCGGCGACGAGGTGTGGCTGGACCGCTCCTGGGACGCCGGTGCGTCCTGGCCCGGCGGCTCGCTGCTCGGCCGCACCACGGCGGCGCGCACCGCCAGGTTCAACACCGCCGATCCCGTGTCGCTGCTGTACGGCGGCGCGATCCGGGCCTGCGGGCGGGCTGGCTCCGTCACCTGCACCGCGTGGGCGCGCCCGTCCTCGAACCGTCCCTCGGCGATGGCCGACGCGCTGATGCACTCCTACGACCCGAGCACCGCGTGGTGGCCGTCGAGCTGGTGGAACTCCGCCGTCGCGCTGCGCACCGTCATCGACTACACCCGCCGCACCGGCGACAACCGGTACCTGTGGACGGTGCGCCGGACGTTCGACGTGAACCGGGTCGCGTTCCCGGCCGGCGCCCGCTCCTCCGACCCGATCGACGGGCACTTCATCAGCCGCTCCATCGACGACAGCGCCTGGTGGGGCCTGACCTGGGTCGCCGCCTACGACCTCACCGGCGACCGCGCCTACCTCGACGAGGCGGTCACCATCGCGTCCTACGTCCACGGCTTCTGGGACACGTCCACCTGCGGCGGCGGCGTGTGGTGGGACCGGGAGCGCACCTACAAGAACGCGGTCACGATCGGCCTGTACGTGCGGCTCACCGCGGCCCTGCACAACCGCCTCGCCGGCGACACCACCTGGCTGCAGCGCGCCGTCACGTCGTGGAACTGGTTCACCGCCAGCGGCATGATCAACGCTTCCGGGCTGGTCAACGACGGGCTCACCACCGGCTGCGCCAACAACGGGCAGACGGTGTGGAGCTACAACCAGGGCCTCGCGATCGGCGCCGCCATGGAGCTCTACCGGGCCACCGGCACCGCCGCCTACCAGGACCGCGCCCGCCAGCTCGGCACGGCGGCGCTCGCCTCGCCGCTGGTCCGCTCCGGCGTGCTCACCGAGGCGTGCGACGTCGCACCCTCCACCTGCGACGACAACGGCAAGCAGTTCAAGGGGATCTTCATGGGGTACCTGGCGGAGGCGGGCACCCAGTTCCAGTCGTTCCGCACCACGCAGGCGAACACCGTGTGGAACGGCCGCGACTCCCTGAACCGGGTCAGCTCCCGTTGGGCTGCTTCCTCGTCCGCCCCCGCGGACTGGCGCACCCAGGCCAGCGCCCTGTCCGCCGTCCTGTCCGGCTGACCGGGCCCCGCCCGGATCGTCGCCCGATAGGGCGCCCGGCCTGAGCTGTCCAGCGGCCCGGCCGCAGAAGTGGTAGAGAAAGAGGGGAGGCGCATCGGCCGTCATACGGGAGGCTGTGGGAAGTGCCTGATCAATTGCGGGACGAGGACGAGCTGTCCGCCGTGGTCGGCGACCCGGGCGTGGTCCGGTCGGTGTACGAGGAGCTGCCGGTGGTGTCGTACGCCACCGAAGGGCCGGACCACCGGATCGTGGCGACCAACGCCGAGTTCCGGGCCTACACGGGGCGCGGCCGCATGATCGGGATGTCGTTGCGGGAGGCGTTCCCGGAGTCGATGGGCCAGCAGATCGTGCCGATCTTCGATCAGGTGCTGGCCTCGGGGCAGCCGGTGCATCTCCGCGGCTTCCGGGCGCAGCTGACGCGGCAGGACACCGGGGAACTGATCGAGGTGTTCACGGACCTGAGATGGCATCCCCGGCACGGACCGGACGGCGCGGTCATCGGGGTGATCGTGGACCTGGTCGACGTGACCGAGCAGGTGCGGGAGCAGCAGGCCGAGCAGCAGCGGACGGCCGACGCCGAGCGCCGCTACGAGCAGGCGCGCGACGTGATCACGGCCCTGCAGCGCGAGCTGCTGCCCGCCGGGGTGCCGGTCCTGCCCCGGCTGCAGGTGGCCGCCAGCTATCTGCTGGCGGACGCCGACACCGCCGCCGGCGGTGACTGGTTCGACGCCTTCACGCTGGCGGACGACAGGGTCGCCCTGATCGTCGGGGACGTCGTCGGGCACGGCGTGACCGCGTCGGCGACGATGGGTCAGCTGCGCGTGCTGGTGCGGGAGCGGCTCGCCGCCACCTCGGACGTCGTGGCGGCGATGACGGCGCTGGATGCCGCCGCTGCCGGTATCCGTGGGGCGCGGGCGGCCACCGTGTGCCTGGTGGTGATCGATCCGGCCGGCGGGGAGCTGCGGTACTGCACCGCCGGCCACCCGCCGCCGCTGGTGGTCTCCACCGCGGGGCAGGCCAGGTTTCTGCCTGCCACCGGCGCCGGTCCGGTCGGCGTCGGCGGGGCGTTCACCGACGCGTCGGTCGGCAAGGATCAGCTGGCCGACGGGGAGCTCGTCCTGCTCTACACCGACGGCATCCTGGAGCGGCCGGGGCGGGAGCTGGCCGGCACCTCGGTCGAGCTGGCCGAGGCGGCCGCCGACATCGCCGCCGACCGGGCATTGCGGGGTGACTTCGACTCCCCGGCCGAGCGCCTCTGCGTGCAGACCCTCGAACTGCTGACCCGGGCCACCGGGCACACCGACGACATCACGCTGCTCGCCGCGCAACGCGTCAGCCCGCCGCCGGCGCTGGACCTGCCGGTGGTCGCGGACCAGCGCTCGCTGGCGCCCCTGCGCGAGCGGATGTGGGCCTGGCTGGCCGGGGCGCGCGTCGGCGGGCCAGACGCCGACGCCCTCATGCACGCCGTGATGGAGCTGGCCACCAACGTCGTCGACCACGCCTGGATCGACTCGGCGGACGAGCACACGTTCACCGTCACCGCCGCCCTGACCGACACCGGCCACGTCGACGTGCGGGTCGCCGACCGGGGCCGCTGGCGCGAACCCGCCCCGTCCGTCGACCGCGGGCTCGGCCTGCAGATGACCTCCCAGCTGGTCGACGGCCTGCGCATCGAGCACGACGAGCAGGGCACCACCGCCACCGTGTCGCACCAGGTGAGCCAGCCGGCCCGGCTGCTGACCGCCGGCGACCTCGCCTGGGCGTCCGCCCGGCCGCCCGCCCGCACCGAGCTCCTGCTGGTCCTGGAGCAACCGTCGGCACAGGGCGCGCGCGTCCGCGTCGACGGCTCGGTCGACGCCGCCACCGTCGCCGAGTTCGACCGCGCGATCCGCAACGCCGGATCCACCGGCACCCGGTCGCTGACCGTCGACCTGACCGGCGTCACCCACCTGGCCAGCGCCGGCGTCGCCGCCCTGCACCGGCTGACGGCCCTGCACCGCGACAACGACACCAGTCTGCGGCTCTACGCGCCCGTGGGGGCTCCCGCGGAAACGATCATGTCGCTGGTCGCCGTCGACCACGACACCCTCGACCCCGACGCCGAGGCCGACTGAGGAACCGCACCGTGACCGGCTCCACCCAGCACGTCAGAACGGTGAAACCATGGAACCTGACCGTGCCCAGGCCGTCGTCACACCGGTCATCACCCCCGAGGCCCTCATCCTGCGGATCGTCGGCGACGTCGACGCCGACACCAGCTGGGACGTGCACGCCGAGTGCTGGGCGGCGGTGGCGTCCATGCCGCCGCCCAGCCTCGTCATCGTCGACCTGCTCGCGGTCGAGTTCCTCAGCGCCGCCGCGGTCCGGCTGCTCCTGCAGTTCGCCGACGCCTGCGGCGCCAAGGGGCTGCGGCTGTGCCTCATCGTCACCCCTGGCACCTTGCAGCTGCGGATCCTCATGCTGGCGGGCCTGCACCAGCGCGTCCCCATCTTCCCCGCCGTCAACGACGCGTTCGGCGCCGACGGGGCTTGACCTGAAGCCCGGTTGAGGTCGGATGGTGTCCGGCATGGACACAGCGATCGCAGCGATCCGGGACGTCGTCGGCAGGGTGCAGGACGCGCAGCGGCGGGAGGCGGTCGACGACTTCGTCGCGCTGTTCCGCCACGACGCGGTCTGGACCACGGGGCACGGGAAGCGGCTGACCGGCCGGGACGAGATCGGCGAGTTCACGCGGAAGGTGCTGCCCGGCGCGATGCGCGGCACGACCGTCACGTATGAGCTGGTCGACGTCCTGTTCATCCGGCCCGACGTGGCCGCCGCGCGGGTCCGGCAGACGACGGTGTCGCCGGACGGCACCGCCGAGGGCAGCCCCGTCTACGTGATGGCCCTCGAGGACGGCCGCTGGCTGCTGACCGCCTGCCAGAACACCCCGGTCGTCAGCTGAGGTCCGCCGCGTGGTCGCGGGCCCACTCCGCGAACGTGCGGGCCGCCCGCCCGGTCACCGGCGTCGCCGTCGGCAGCTCCACCGGGACCGGCGCGGTGGCCTCGACGGTGGCCTCGACGTCGGCGGAGGGCACGTTTCCGGAGTAGTCCTCGAACCCGAGCAGGAAGTTCGCGTTGGCCGCCGCGAAGCCGCCCTGCGCGCGGTACAGCTCCCGGGCCCGCCCGGCGGTCACCACCTCGAGCCGCACCGGCCGGCCGGTCGCCGCGGCGATCGCGTCGACCTGCTCCCGGCGGGTGATCATCGCGGGGCCGTTCACGTCGTACGCCCTGCCGTGGTGCCCGTCCTCCAGCAGCGCCACGGCCGCGACGTCGGCGATGTCGGCCTCGTGGACCGGGCACCACGCGGCGTCGGGGAACGGCTCGCGGACGACGCCCTCGGCGCGGATCGACGGCCCCCACAGCCACAGCTTGTTGAGCATGAACTCGCCGGGGCGCACGTGCGTCCACCCCAGGCCGGAGCCCTCGACGGCCCGCTCGACCGGCAGGTGGAAGTCGGTGTCGTATCCGCCGGTGACGGCGCCCGAGGACAGGGTGACGATCCGCTCGACGCCGGCCCGCGCCGCCAGCTCCACCACGTCGCGGGCGGTGCGGGCGACCGGGAACAGGTACATCCGCGAGACCCCGCGGAGCGCGCCTGTGAGTGACGCCGGGTCGTCGAGGTCACCGCCGAGCACCTCGACGCCATCCGGAATCCGTGCCGTGCCGGGCGAGCGGGTGAGGGCGCGGACCCGCGCTCCCTGTGCGGCGAGCCGCTGCACCACGAGCCTGCCCACGTTGCCGGTCGCGCCGGTCACCAGGATCGTCATGCCACCGATCCTAGGCGCGGCGCAGGTCGGTGGCGGTGGCCCGGCGGCGGACGGCGGCGGGCGCGATCGCGGCCAGGACGCCCAGCAGCGCGGCTGCGACCCACAGCGCCGGGGCCGTGGCGCCCAGCAGGTCCGATGTGGACAGTGACAGCGTGTGGGACCAGGCGGCGAGCACGACGCCGGCGCAGGCGCCGGCCAGGGCCAGGGCGACGAGCAGTGGGACCGCGGCGGCCAGGAACTCCGCCTCGGCGACCGTGCGCCACGGCGCGCCGAGGACGAGGAGACGGGCGTTGCGCCGGCGGTGCTGCAGGAACCGTTCGATGGCGCCGACCCCGAACGCGGCCCCGGCGAGCAGCGCGGCGACGGCGAGCGTCACCGACAGCAGGACCAGCCCGGCGGAGCGGTCGAAGCCGTGCGCCGACTCCAGCGGCCCGCCGAGCGGGACGGGCCGGACGTCGCCGGCTCGCTCCAGGTAGGTCGCCGGGAGGTGCGCGGCGACGTACGCGGCGAACGCCTCAGCGTCGGCCGGATCGGTGGAGACGGTGACGATGGCGTGTCCGCCGCCGCTGGACGACCCGATCACGCGGTCGACGCCGGGTGCTTCCGCCAGCCCGGCCTCCGGGCCGACGATCACGTAGGTCGCCTCCGGGGTGCCGTTGCGCGGGCTCGGGCCGGTCCATTCGGCGTAGCCGGCAGCGGCGGCGAGGCCGACCACCGACAGGAACATCGCCACGGCGACCGACGCGACCTGCCGCGGCGCGTGGGACGGCGTGTGGTCCAGGCGCCGGCCGGCCAGGCGCACCTGCACCGGGCCCACGGCGGCGAGGCGGCGGCCGAGCCAGGCGGTGAGCACGGGCACCGCCGCCGGTAGGCCCGCGGCGCACAGCAGGACGCCGCCGGCGAAGAGGGTTGCCTGCGCCGCGAAGGGCAACCCCGGCACCAGTACCGACGCCGCCGACGCCACACCGAGCACCGGGGTGAGCAGACGGCCCGCGCTCGGGCGCGGCGCCGGAGAATCGAGGGTCGGCTGAGGCCAGCCGTAGTCGTCGAGATAGACGGCGAGCAGCGTCAGCCCGGCCACCACCGCGGCGATCATCGCGGGTGGGGTGTGCACGTCGGCGGCGAACCAGTGGAACCGGCCCAGGTGCCAGCCGCCCGACAGCGGCCGCAGCAGGAGCAGGAACACGCCGGTGCCCAGCAGTGCGCCGAGCGCGGAGACGACGCCGATCTCGGCCGCCTCGACCAGCTCCGCCTGGCGGCGGCTGGCACCCATACGGTGCAGCGTGGTGGATCGGCGGCTCGGCACGCCGGGGGCCACCGCAGAGCAGGTGGCGAGCAGCACGCCGAGCGGGAACAGCAGGAACAGGGTGAGCGCGGTGGTGACGATCCGCTCGCCGATGTGGTACTTCTCCCACGGGATGGGCGGCTCGCCGTGGGGGCCGAAGCCGATGATGACGGGCGCGCCGGCGAGCGCCGCGGGGTCGACACCCACCCAGGCGCGCAGCTCGTCGGGGGCGACGAGGCCGGCGGGGCCGATCGTGCCGACGACCCGCTGCGGGAAGCGGGCGCGGGCCCGCGGGTCGGTGCGGATGAGCTCGGCGAGCGCGGGCGAGACGACGGCCTGGTCGGGCAGCGGGACCTTCGCCAGCCCCGGTGGCACCTGCGGATCCCGGCTTCCGACGGCCGCGACCGCGAACCGGACGAGCTCCCGCCCGCCGATGCTGTCCTGGATCATGGTGAAGCGCGTCCCGCCGTCCTTGTCGACCGGGCCGGCGATGATGTCGCGTGCGGTCTCGCGGTGGTCCTGCGCCTCGATGACGCCGGGGGCGGCGAGCGCGCCGAGCAGCAGCACGGCGCCGATCGCCGTGCCGGACGCCATCACCGCCATCCGGGCCCACGCCCGGCGTCCGCCGGTGAAGGTGAGCCGGATCCCGAGGCGCAGCCAGGGTGCCATGTCACGTCCTCAGATCGGGGAGTCGGCGGGCCGACCGTCGTGGAGGAAGACGGTGCGGTCGGCGTACGCGGCGACGCGGGCCTGGCGCGTGGCGAGCACGATCGCGGCGTCGCGGCGGCGGGCCGCACCGGTGAACGCGTCGAGGAGCAGCTCGCCGGCGGCGTCGCCGACGGCCATGACCGGCTCGTCCGCGAAGACGACGGCGGGGTCGTGGACGAGCGCCCGCGCGACGGCGGCCCGCAGCACCTGGTCGTCGGGCGCCTCCCAGGGCAGCCGGTCGGCGACGTCGGCGAGATCGAGCTCCTTGAGCAGCCCGGCCGCGGAGTCGCGGCGGCCCTGCAGGCGCAGCGGCAGCTCCACGTTCTCCAGCAGGGACAGCTCCGGGATCAGGTCGCCGGACTCGAACACGAAGCCGAAGCGGCGCAGGCGGATCGCGCTGCGGGCGTCGTCGGACAGTCCGTTCAGCTCCTGGCCTTCGAAGGTGACGAGGCCGCCGTCGGGGACCAGCACCCCGGACAGCACGTGCAGCAGCGTGGACTTGCCGCTGCCGGCGGGCCCGACGACCGCCACGACCTCGCCCGGCGCGACGGACAGGTCGACGTCGTCGAGCGCCTGCGCGGCGCCGAACGCGAGCCGCAGCCCCCGGCCCGTCAGCACGGGTGCTCTTGGAGGCTCGCCCGGATGCGGTCGATGCGGGGGCCGGCGGCGTCGATCCAGCGCAGGTCGGCCTCGAGGTGGAACATCTCGAAGTCGGCGTCGAGCTGCTCGATCGGCTCGCCCGCCGTGCGGACCTCGCGCAGCTGCCGCATGCGGGCCATGTGCGTCTGCCGCTGCCGCTCCAGGATCCGCTGCGGCTGCCGGCTGGTCAGCAGCGCGACCACGATCTTGGCGAACAGGACCTGCCGGGCGGCGCGCAGGTCGGGCAGCTCGGGCTCGGCGAGCCAGCGCTCCAGCTCCTCGACGCCGGCGCCGGTGATGCCGTAGAGCCGCCGGTCCGGGCCGCCGCCGGGCTCGACGCCGACCTGCTCGGTGAGCCCGGCGTCGGCGAGGCGGCGCAGCGACGAGTACACCTGGGCGGAGGCGACCGGATGCCCGCCGGCGAACCAGCGGTCGTACCGCTGGCGCAGCGTGTACCCGTACTGCGGCTGCCCTTCGAGCAGGCCCAGCAGGGATCGACTGACCGACATGTGTCGGACAGTACCGCAACTAGCAACCGCGTTGCTAGAGTCCTGGGAAGTCCTCCGGGACGCGGGCCGGCTCGTCGTACTCGGCGCTCAGCCGGGCGATCTCCGTGGCGAGGTCGGCCCGCAGCTGGTCGTGGCCCGGCCCGAGCGGCACCGTGTGCGCCGCGGCCGGGTAGTGGCTGACCGGACCGCGCAGCAGCTCCGGCGGCTCCCACCCGTACCGCGGGTGAATGTGCGCGTGCAGGATCGGGTCCAGGTTGCCGAGCACGCTGTAATTGACCCGCCGGAACTGCGGGTCGTGCCGCGCGCACACGGTCTGCACCGCCTCACCGATGAGGTCCACGTCCGCCAGGAAGGCCAGGCGCCGGGAGCGCGACAGGTCGGCCAGGCGGTCCGCGGAAGGGTCGTCGGACAGCAGGAGGCAGTAGCCCGGCAGGAACTGCGTGTCGCCGATCACCGCGAACCCCGACGACAGCCGGGCCAGCACGGTCGGGTTGCGACCTTCCAGTGCCGACCGGATACGGTCTTTGCGCCAGTCGTCCATCGCCGTCACGGTACCGTCAGCGCATGGGGACGAGCTACCAGACGCTGCTCGTGGCCGCCGCGCTCGGACCGGTCTGCGACGCGCTGGCCGTGGCCGGCGTCGACGCGATCGCGCTGCCCGCCGCGCCCGACCGGACCGCGGTCATCCCGCGCGAGGGCGACCTCGAGTTCGCCGACCCCGGCGACCTGGCGGAGCGCATCGGCGCCGGCACCGGCTGGGCCACCCTGGCCAACGTGGTCGAGGACTCCGACTGGCTGCAGCTGGAGGCCTACCGGGAGGGCCGGTTCGTGCACCGGTACCGCTCCGACCGCCCCACCCCCGACGACGCCGCCCGCCTCGCCCCGTTCGGCGCCGGCGAGGTCGACACCACCCGCCTCGGCCGGGCGCTGCGCGGCGAGTTCGACGGCACCGGCCCCGTCTACGCCGAGTTCCAGCACCGCCTCATCCTCAACGCCCTGCACCTCGACCCGCGCGGCCTCACCACCGCCTACCGCTGGGCCGACCCCGGCGACCTCCCCGGCGCGGTCAGGGTGGCCCCGTAGCCGGTCACGCCGGGTCCAGGATCGCGGCGAAACGCTCCTCGGCGAGGTCGAGCTGGCGGAAGATGTGCTGCTTCACCAGCCGCGACAGCGGGGTGTCGGGCCGGGCCACCAGCTCGCGCAGGACGGGGACCAGCGGCCGGTACTTCGCCGCGGACGAGGCGACCTTCGGCCCCGTGGTGTGGATGACCCCGACGCCGTTGTCCGTGAAGTCGGAGACCTTCAGCACCCGCGCCCACGGCTCCCGTTCCAGGCTGTCGCGCACGTGCTGCCGGTACTGCGTGTGCTTGTCGACGGCCGGGTCGTAGACCGGGTTGGTCACGGCCGCGACGAGCCGCGCCGTCCGCTCGCCGAAGCGCGCGGCGAGCACAGCCAGGGCCGCCTCCGCCGTCGCGCCGGGCGTGCCGGCCAGCTCGTCCGGGTGGTCCTCGACCGCGTCGTGCAGCACCGCCGCCACGATCACGTCGACGTCGCCGACCTCGTAGTGGTGCATGATCCGGATCGCCACGCGCAGCAGATGGTTGACATACGGCTCCCGCACCCGCCGGTCGTCCTGGTGCAACCGCGCCGCCAGCTCCAGCGCCTCGACCAGCCGCTCCCGCTCCTGGGGCGCGAACCGCTGCACCTCGAGCCGGTACCGCTCCCGCAGCCCGTCCTCCCCGTAGACCTCGGTGATCGCGTGCATCGGCATCGTCGCGAGATACGCCGGATAGTCCATCGTCAACTAATACCGGATCACGGCAACCGCCGGTTTGACCTGAACCCAAGTTGAGGTTGCACGATCGCCGGGTGATGCGAGCTGTGTGGTGGCGTGCGGTCGGTCCCCCGTCGGTGCTGGAGCTGGGGGAGGCGGACGAGCCGGTCCCCGGGCCGGACGAGGTGCTGATCCGGGTGGAGGTGGCCGGGATCACGTTCATCGAGACGCAGACCCGGGCCGGCCGGGCCCCGAAAGCGGGCGCGGTCCCGCCGGCCGTGCTCGGCAACGGGGTCGGCGGGACCGTCGCCGCGGTCGGGCCGGGCGGCGACCCCTCGCTCGTCGGGCGGCGGGTCGTGGCGAGCCTGAACGGCACCGGCGGCTACGCCGAGCTGGCCGTCGCCGCGGTCCGCGACACGGTCCCGATCCCGGACGGCGTGCCCACGCCGGACGCCACGGCGCTCGTCGCCGACGGCCGGACCGCGCTCGGTCTGCACGAGCTCGCCCGCCCGCGGCCGGGTGAGGCCGTGCTCGTCGAGGCGGCCGCGGGCGGCGTCGGCAGCCTCCTCGTGCAGCTCGCCCTGGACGCCGGCGCGCGCGTCATCGGGGCGGCGTCGGGGGAGCGGAAGCTGGCCCTGATCCGCGACCTCGGCGCCGAGGCCGTCGACTACACCGCGCCCGGCTGGACCGAGCCGTTCAAGGACCTCGACGTCGTGTACGACGGGGTTGGCGGCACCATCGGCCGCGCGGCCCTCGCCGTGACGGCCGGCCGGTTCGTCGTCCACGGCGCCGCGGGCGGCCCGCCGACCCAGCCCGGCGACGGCGTGACGGCCTTCGGCTTCCCGGACCTGCTGGCGATCGGCCGCCGCGCCCCGGAGCTGGCGACCCGAGCCCTGCGCGCCGCCGCCGAGGGCCGCCTACGCCCGGTCATCGGCCAGACCTTCCCCCTCGCCCGCGCCGCCGACGCCCACGCCGCCATCGAGTCCCGCCAGACCATCGGCAAGACCCTGCTGGCGGTCTAACCGACGGGGGTGCCGGTGCGGGCGGCGCGGGCGGAGCCCCAGTCGTAGAGGGCCTGCAGGACCGGAGCGAGGCTCGCGCCCTCGTCGGTGAGGCGGTATTCGACGTGCGGCGGGACGGTGCCGTGGTCGTGGCGGGACACCAGGCCGTCGGACTCCAGCTCGCGCAGGCGCTGCACCAGCATCTTCTCGCTGATCTGCGGCATGCGGCGGCGGAGCTCGCCGTACCGGTGAACGCCCTCCTTCAGGTGCGCGAGGATCACCGGGCGCCAGCGGCCGCCGATCACGTCGACGGCGAGCTCCACCGGGCAGTGGTAACGCTTGTCCGCCACGGGTTTGTTCAAGTCGGGCCCCCTACTCACCAGAAGGTGCGTACTTGATCGACAACGGCGGGGTGTGGTCGGGTGTTCCCCATGAGCGACGTTGACTCATCCAAGACACCGACGCTGTACGAGTGGGCCGGCGGCACCGAGGCGCTGAAGAAGCTCACCGAGGCGTTCTACCGCAAGGTCCCCCAGGACGAGGTGCTCGCGCCGGTCTTCGCGCACATGAGCCCGCACCACGCCGAGCACGTCGCGGTGTGGCTGGCCGAGGTGTTCGGCGGGCCGGCCACCTACACGGAGCGGCACGGCGGCTACCCGTACATGCTGAGCCAGCACCTCGGCAGGGCGATCACCGAGCAGCAGCGGCGCCGCTGGGTGAACCTGATGCTCGACACCGCCGACGAGGTCGGCCTGCCCGGCGACCCCGAGTTCCGGGCGGCGTTCGTGGGCTACCTGGAGTGGGGCACGAGGCTGGCGCGGGAGAACTCCCAACCGGGCGCGCAGCCGCCGAAGGACGCGCCCGTCCCGCGCTGGGGGTGGGGTGTCGCGCCTCCGTACCAACCGTGAGACAACGGGCCTGTAGGACATTTAGCCTGAATGGGTGGGAGGCTATCAGCTGAGCGTCGACCTCGGCACCTCGAACACCGTCGCGGTGCTCGCGGGGCCGGACGGCGTGCACCATCCGCTGCTGTTCGACGGCGAGGAGTTCATGCCGTCCGCGACGTGTCTGGACAACGCGCCGCACCTGCTCGCCGGCCGTGACGCGCTCGCCCTCGGCCAGTCGTTCCCGGACCGGCTCGCCGCGTACCCGAAGCGCTGCGTCGACACCGGCGGCGTCGTCCTCGGCGGGGTCGAGTGCCCGGTCACCGACCTGTACGCGGCGGTCCTGGCCCGCGTGGCGGCCGAGGCGCGGCGCGTCGCGGGCGAGCCGATGAGCACCGTGACCCTCAGCCATCCCGCCTGCTGGGACCGCCGCCAACAGCAGACGCTCACGCGCGCCGCCGCGAAGATCGGTCTGGGCCCCACCAGGCTCGTCGCCGAGCCTGTCGCGGCGGCCCTGCACGTCGTCGACTCCGGCGTCCTCGACGTCCCCGACGGCATGTCCCTCATCGTGTACGACCTGGGCGCCGGCACCTTCGACGCCGCCGTCGTCTGCCGGACGGGCGCGACGTTCGAGGTCCTCGCGCAGCGCGGCCTGCCCGACGCGGGCGGCCTCGACCTCGACGCGGCCATCGTCAGGCACCTCGGCGCCGTGCTCGCCGACGACACCATCCGGTGGGAGCGGCTCACCCGCCCGCAGACGGTCGAGGACTGGCGGGCCGGCCGGCGCCTGCTGGACGCGGTCCGCGCCGCGAAGGAACTGCTCTCCGTGGCCGAGTCCACCACGATCCAGGTGCCACTGTTCGAGGAATCGGTCCTGTTGGACCGGAAAGATCTGGAGAAGGTCGCCCGCCCGCTGCTCGACCGGACGGTCGAGGCCACCTGCGGCGCGATCACGGAGGCGGGCATCATGGCCGAGGAGGTCGCCGGCGTGCTGCTCATCGGCGGCGCCTCCCGCATCCCGCTCGTGTCCCGGCTGCTGCGCGACCGGCTCGGCTTCGAGCCGACCCTGGACCGCCGGCCGACGCTCGCGGTCGCCGACGGCTGCCTGCCGGTCCGCCCCCGCAACGCCGCCCGCCGCCCGCGCCGCGCCACCGCCGCCACCGTCTCCGCCGCGGCCGCCTCCCGCGCGGTTGCCGCTGCCGCGAACGCGGCCTCTGAGGATGCCGCTCCTGTTGCGGATGCTGCTGCTGTTGCGGATGCTGCTGCTGTACCGCCCACCGCCGCGCCGCCCGTCTCCGCCCCGCCGGTGTCGTCGCCGCCCGTCTTCACGCCGCCCGTCTCCGGTCCGTCGCCGTTCGCGCCCGCTGCCGGGCCTTCGCCCTTCACACCGGCTGGCGGTCCGTCGCACTTCGTGCCGACCGCCGGGCCGTCGCCCTTCGCACCGTCCTCCGCCGGCGTGCCGTCGGCGGCCGCACCGGTCGATGCGGCCTCGCCTGTCGCGTCGCCGGCGGATGTACCGTCGGCCGCGGCGCCGCCCGTCTCGGCACTGCCGGTCTCCGCCCCGCCTGTTTCTGGGCCACCGGTGTCGGCACCGCCTGTGTCTGGGCCGCCCGTTTCTGGGCCGCCGGTGTCTGGGCCGCCGGTGTCTGGGCCGCCCGTTTCTGGGCCGCCGGTGTCTGGGCCGCCGGTGTCTGGGCCGCCTGTTTCCGGACCGCCGGTGTCGGCGCCGCCTGTTTCCGGACCGCCGGCGGCCGACGAGGTGGCTGATGCGGTGGTCGACGCGGAGCCCGAGGCCGCGGAGCCCGAGGCCGCCGAGCCTCCGGAGCCGGAGCCGCCGCGCGTCCCGCACCCGGCGTCCAGGGCACACGCGTCCGCCGTCTCGCACGTGACCGACGCCGAGCCGGAGCCCCCGGTCGAGCAGCCGCCCCCCGTCGCGCACCCGGCATCGGCCGCGCGCGCGTCCGCCGCGGACCACTCGCCGGGCGCCCGGCGCAGGACGTACGGCAGGCACCCCGGCTCCGGCCGCCAGCGGGCGTCGGTTCCTCAGGCAGACGACAGCTGGGACCCGCACGAGACCCCGTCCCCGGACGGGGCGCCGCAGGACTCCTGGGGCTCGCCCGAGGAGGAGCACTGGGACCCGCGCACGACGCCGGACCAGTACGCCGCCGCGCCTCCGCACGACTGGGGCGCGGCACCCGGCCACCAGGAGCCCTGGGACCCGTACGGAGCTGCGCACGCGGCTTCGGCCCGTCACGAGTCCTGGGACCCGCGAGACGCCGCCCCGCACGCGGCTCACGCCCCCCAGGAAGCCTGGCATCAGCAGGAGGCGTGGGAATCGCAGGAGACGTTCGTCCCGCACGAGGCGTGGACCACGTACCCGGCGACCGGGTCGCCCGAGGCCGCTTCGACGAGCACGGCCTCCGCGCCGCCCCAGACCCCGTGGGTGGACCCCCACCCACACCCGACCGGCGCGTCGCGGCAGTCGTCAGCCTGGCCGTGGTCCGAGCCGGCGTTCGGCCAGGCACCCGCCCCCGCGACGACCGCGCCGCGGAAGACCCCCAAGGTGCGCCGCAAGCCCGCGAACATTACGGCCGGCAGCACCAGGTCGAAGGCCGTCCGAGCCGCGAAGATCACCGCCGGCACCCTCACCGGCGCGGTCGTGGCCATCGTCACCGGCGTGTGGGTCGGCTTCGCCGTCGCGCCGTCGGAGCAGCTGCCCACGATCCAGGTCGGTCAGTGCGTCCGCCAGGACGGGGCCCAGGCCCGCCGCGTCGACTGCACCGAGCCCGACGCCTACACCGTCACCGCCAGGGTCTTCCCGGCCGGCTCGTGCCCCGACCCCGCCCAGCCCTACGCGATGCAGGAGCAGACCCAGCTCTGCCTCGCCCCCGCCGCCCGCAAACCCGCGGGCCCGAAACCCGCTGCCCCGCCGACCCGCCGCTACGGCCCCTGACCGGCGGCTAGGGTCGAGCGCATGGGGCGCGATGACTGGGCAGTGGAAGACCACCTGCGCGGCAAGCCGGCCGGCAGCGTGGAGCTGTACCACCGATTCGTCGAGCTCGTCGAGGCGTGCGGCCCGTTCACCTATGCGGTCGCCAAGACCACGATCACGTTCAAGGGCAGCAGGCGCGGGTTCGCCGGCGCCCGGCCCACCACGCAGGGGCTGGCCGGATACCTGGACCTGGAGCGGATGGTCGAGGATCCCCGGATCCTGCGCGCGTCGCCGTACACGAAGCGCCTGTTCGTGCACCAGTTCCGCATCGGCGACCGCGGGCAGCTCGACGACGCGTTCGCCGGATGGGTCGCCGAGGCGTACGAGGTCGGCCAGGGCGGGCACCTGACCCGGTGAGCGCTGCGCGGTTGGTTAACTGAATCGGCTAAGTTCCATCCTTGACCGATGTTCGGTGGAGTCGTAACCTGACTTCGCTTAACCGGTTAGGTCGATCACGTTCAATGCTCGCGGCTGGCGCCGGCCGCGGGACACCCCGCCCGATCGGCATCGAAGGAACCCGCATGAGCAAACCCGCCCGCCGCCGATGGCCCGCCGCGCTGACCGCCGTCCTCCTGGTCCTGGTCGGCGCCGTCGTCACGCTGACCGGCGTCAACCAGGCCGCCGCCGCCACCGCCTTCGTCCAGCGCTGCGGCATCCGCTTCTGCCTCGGCGGCAAGAGCTTCTACTTCGCCGGGACCAACACCTACGACCTGTTCACCTACGGCTCCGGCTCCGGTGACACCGAGACCCAGTACATGGACAAGGCCAAGATCGACGCGCACATGACGAACCTGGCCGCCGACAAGGTGACCGTCCTGCGCCTGTGGATGTTCAGCATGGAGAGCTGGCACGGCTTCGAGACCGCCAAGGGCGTCTACAACGAGCAGCAGTTCGCCCTGTTCGACTACATCATCGAGTCGGCCCGGACCCACAACATCCGCCTCATCCCGGTCTTCGACAACTACTGGGAGGCGTACGGCGGGATCGACCGCCGCCTTCAGTGGGAAGGCCTGTCCGGCGGCCAGCCTGGCCGGGGACAGTTCTTCAACAAGTCGAAGTGCCCCGGCTGCTTCACCAGCTACAAGAACTACGTCTCGTACGCGCTGAACCGCACCAACCACTACAGCGGCGTCAAGTACAAGGACGATCCGACCATCATGGCGTGGGAGCTCATGAACGAGCCGCGCTACGAGAACCAGACCCCCAACGAGAACACCAGCGGCACGACGCTGCGCGCCTGGGTCGACGAGATGGGCGCGTTCATCAAGGGCATCGACCCCAACCACCTGCTCGGCACCGGCCTGGAGGGCCACGAGACGCGGTACGGCTTCGGCGGCGACGAGGGCAACCCCTTCGTGTACATCCACCAGTCGCCGTACATCGACTTCACCTCCGCGCACCCGTACCCGACGGAGTCCTGGGCGAACCTCGGTATCGAGCAGACGAAGACCCTGGTCCGTGCCTGGATCAACGACTCGCACAACCTCGTCGGCAAGCCCTTCTTCATGGGCGAGTTCAACGTGCACAACGTCGATCGGACCGCCTGGTTCAGCGCCCTGTACAGCGACTTCGAGGCCGCCGGCGGCGACGGCAGCGCCTTCTGGTGGTACTCGGCCACCAACGTCGACGGCAAGTTCGGCGTCATGAAGGGCGCACCCGAGCTCGCCCCGTTCCGCACCCACTCCGCCAACATGATCACCAAGAGCGGCGGCGTCGTGCCCAGCGTGTCACTCTCCGCCAGCCCGTCGCGGACGCCGTCCACGTCACCGTCGGCCTCGCCATCGGTGCCGCCACAGTCCGGCCCCTGTACCGTCCACTATGGACTGTCTGACTGGGGCGGCACGTTCAACGGCGACGTGACGATCCGCAACACCGGCACCGCCCCGATCACCGGCTGGGCCCTGCGGTGGACGTTCCCGGGCAACCAGGTCGTGACGAACATGTGGAACGCCGTGCCCGCCCAGACCGGCAACCAGGTGACCGCCAGGAACCCGGCCGACTACAACGTCACCATCCCCGCCGGCGGCAGCCTGAACTTCGGCTTCAGCGCCACCTCGGTCCCCGGCACCAACGGCATCCCGTCCACCTTCACCCTCAACGGCGCCACCTGCACCAAGGTCTGACGAGGTGGGGGCCGGTCCGCCGGCCCCACCTCCTGCATCTCCGCGGCGTCCGGAAACGCGGCGACCGTCTCCGCGGCGAGCTCCCGCAGGACGTCATCGGCCGGCCTGGTCCGCGCGACCGCGCCCGCCGCGTCCGGGGCGGCACCGAGCAGTACCACGAGCCCACCAGTCAGCGCCTCCGCATCGCCCCGGACGCCCCCGTCGGCGGCGACTTCCTCGTCAAGGCCGCCCTGTCCGAGATGCTCCCCGCCGACGAGACCACCGCCGACGTCACGATCCTGCGCCACGTCCGCCTCACCCCCGATTAGGCCCGCAGCGTCGCCGAGCGCTTGGAGCAGTTCGCCGGCAGCGACCACCTCCCCACCGACGACCCCACCGGCGAGCCCCACGGCATACTGCTCAGCCTCTACCGTGCCGACATCCCCTCCCTCCCCGTCGAGCCCTCCGCGCCGGCGCACACAGAGCAGTAATCGGAAGGTTGCGGGTTCCAGCCTCGCCGTCGGCTCTCAACTCGATTGCTTGTTTACGCTGGTCAACTGCCTCCTTCCGTTCCTCTTTCTCGATGGATCGAACGCGAGGATCTTGGCATCCGGGCCCTCGGAAACCTCGGTACCGGGGGGCCGGCCTGGGTCGGCTGCGGAGAGGTCTCCTGCTTGGCAAGAGCAACCAGCACGGCAAACTGCTCCGGGGTGATGTCACGGAGTTCAGGTCCTGGGCCGCCACCACCGACAGCCTTCCAGCGGCCGCAGAGCGCTGAGGAAGCCGGTGGCAGCACCGATCCAGGTTTCATCGCGCGGCGTCGGCCACACTGCGGCATGCCAGTCGGCTGCTGCGCCGCGCCGGAACTGCTGGCATGCCAAAACTGCGTTTCAGGCGTGAGCTGGGGATTTGCCTAGTGGATCAAGCGGTGGCGCGTCCGACGAGGAGTTCCGCGCCTTCGGCATCGGCGTGCCGGCGCCGCGGGACAAGGTCGACGGGTGGATGCCGTCGCTGGGCTATGCGCCGCTGGACCGCCTGCCCGGGATGCGTGACCGCGTCGCCACCGCCGCGGCGGCGGCCGGCCGCTCGATGGACGACATCACCTGCGCCCCCAACGTCGAGGTGCGCGTCGGAGACGTCAGGCCCGGCGTGATCTCCGGATCGCCGGACCAGGTCGCCGAGCGGCTGCGGGCGCTGACCGGGATGGGCTTCACCGTGCTCAACCTGAAGCCGTCCGGACCCGGTCGGGACGAACAGGTCGAGCGCCTCGCCCGCGAGGTCCTACCGGCCGTCTGACCAACACCGCTCCGGCCGTCGTGGTCGTCACGGCGCCGCCTCGCGATATCTTCGGTGACTGCCTCGTCGACGCTCTGGCCGTGTAGCCGGCGCGACCGGTCGCTTACCAGCGCCGCGGGACGTCCCGCGGCGCTGTGTGTTGCGGTTCGTCGCGGATTTTGACGGTTCTGTTACGTCCGTGCGTCCGTGGCGTTCTTGACACGCTGGGCGCCCGTGGCCAAGATGTAAAAACCAAGCGCTTGTTAGGTTTGTGGACATGAGGCCAAACGGCCGGCGGTGTTCGCCGCGATCACTCCTCCTGAGGCTGACGATTCGTATAATTCCGTGACAGGGGTACAAATGGGCGTTTCATTGACGAGCCGCATCGTCAGCTGTCTCGCGCTGGCGGCGCTCACCGTCGCCGGCTGCGGTAACAAGGCGGGGAACGAAAAGCCGAGCAACGGCACCGCGTCCGGCGCTCCGATCATCATCGGTCTGGACGAGGACAGCACCGGCTCCGGCGCCTCCTACAGCACCATCGCCGGCAAGACGATCCGGCTGGCGATCCAGGACGTCAACGACAAGGGCGGCGTGCTGGGCCGCCCGCTGCAGCTGGTCGTCGAGAACGACGAGTCCGACCCGACCAAGGTGCCGGCCGTGCTGCAGAAGCTCGCCGGCCAGGGCGCCAAGGCACTGTTCCTGCAGAGCGGCAGCGCCGCCATCCTCCAGGCGAAGTCGACGCTCACGGCGCTCGGCCTGCCCGCCATCGCACCCACTGGTGTCACCGCCACACTGGTCGCACCGCCGGACAACGAGCTGATCTACATGCTCGCCAACACCACCACGGACTGGGCACAGGTGTACTGCGGCGCCTTCAAGGCCGCGAACATCACGAAGATCGGCGTCCTCACCGACGACACGACCACGATCGCCGCGCTCGACAAGGCGCTGCTGCCGGCGCTGTCCTGCGTGCAGATCGTGGCCACCGAGAAGGGCGCGGCCAACGCCTCCGACCTGTCAGCGCAGGTGGCCCGGCTCAAGAACGCCAACCCTGACGCGGTCCTGGTGACCAGCGTCGGCGGCGCGTTCGAGGTGCTCGCCCAGAACACCCTGGGCAGCCAGATGAAAGGCACGAAGCGCTTCTCGCTCGCGTCCATCGGCAACCAGCCCGCCTCCTGGAAGCTGGCCGCCCCGGGCGCCCTGGAGGGCCTCATCTTCATGGGCTCCATCAACACGGCAAACCCGCGCACCCAGGCGCTTGTGACCCTGCTGAAGGACAAGTACGGCAAGGACTACGACATCACCGCATACGACGCCCAGGCATGGGACTCGGTGCACGTGCTCAAGCTGGCGATCGAGAAGGCCGGCGGGGTCGACGACTCGAAGAAGCTCAACGAGGCGATCCAGAGCGTCAAGGGCTACCCGGCCACCTTCGGCCAGGCGAACTTCACGCTGTCGTTCGGCGCCGACAAGCACCTGGGCGCGGACGGGGCGTGCGGGCTGTCGCTCATCGAGTTCGGCGCGGACAACAAGCCCAAGGGCCCGTGGGCCACTTTCCAGCCGCCGTGCGCCAAGTAGTGAGGTAACAGTATGGGCCAGCTGCAGCTGTGGTTGTCCGCCCTCGAGATGGGGTGTTTCTTCGGCCTGCTCGCGCTGGCCTACTACCTGGTCCTGGTCGGCGCCGGGTTCTTCAACTTCGCGATCGGGCCGTACGCGATGGTCGGCGGGCTGTGCACGTCGTACCTGGTGCTCTACGAGGACATGAACGTGTGGGCCGCGGCGGCGGTGGCGATCACCGCCGCCGCGGCGCTCGCCGTCGTCACCGAACTGGTCGTGGTCAGGCCGGTGCAGCGCCGCTCCGGCGGCGGCGAACTGCCCGCCCTGGTCGCCGTCGCGGCGGTGCTGTTCGCGATCCAGCAGCTCGGCGGGTACCTGTTCGGCTACACCACGTTGCCGGGGCAGAACCTCCTCACGTTCGATCCGGTGACGGTCGGCGACACGGTCGTGCAGCCGAGCGCCCTGGTGCTGCTCGCCTTCACCGTCGTCGCGTTCGCGGGTCTCGCGGTGTGGATCCGTAGCACCCGTACCGGCCGGCTGCTACGCGCGGTCGGTGACAGCACCCACGCCGCCGGACTCCTCGGCCTCCCCGTCAACCGGGTGCGGCTCATCGCGTTCCTGCTGTCGGGTCTGCTCGCCGGGATCACCGGGCTGCTGTTCGCACCGAAGGCGGGCGTCAGCTCACTGTCGGGGCTCAGCTGGGCGCTGTCGGGCTTCCTCGCGATGGTGGTCGGCGGCACCGGCTCGGTCTGGGCGCCGCTCGTCGGCGGGCTGCTGCTCGGCGCCGTCGAGGTCTTCGTCCCCTACTACTTCGGCGGACAGTCCCACGTGTACGGGCTGCTGATCGTCGCCCTGTTGTTCTTCGCCCTCAAACCGAGCGGCCTGTTCGTGCGGAGGGTACGAGCATGAAGCGCTTCCCCGGCTCCTTCGGCCTGCTGGGCGGCGTCGTGGGCGCGGTGCTGATCCTGCTCTGGGTCGGCGCGGACGGCTACAAGCAGACGCTGGTCACCACGACCGCCACCTACGCGCTGATCGCACTCGGCATGTACGTGCCGTACCTGATGGCGGGATCACTGTCGATGGCCTACGGCGCGTACGCCGGCATCGGCGGCTACGCGGTCGGCCTGATCTCGACGAAGAGCGGCCTGCCGCTCATCCTCGCCTGGGTCGCCGGGCCGATCGTCGCGGCGGCCGTCGCCGTGCTGCTCGGGCTCGCCACCCGGCGGCTGTCCGGCTTCTTCCTCGCCGCGGTGACGCTGCTGTTCGGGATGGCGTTCACCGCCTGGCTGGTGGACGCCGAAGGTATCTCCGGCGGCTCGGGGGGCCTCGGCAGCCTCCGCAAGCTCGACATCCTCGGCTGGCAGCCCAGCCACTACCAGGTCGTCGTCGGCTGCACCGTCGTCGTGTGCGTCATCGCGTTCCTGCTCGACCGGCTGCGGATGTCGCCGTGGGGTGTGATCGTGCGGACCATGCGCGACGCGCCCCGCGCGGTGGAGGCGGCCGGGGTGCGGGTGCCGGTGATGAACCTCGTGTCCCTGGCCATCGGCGCCGCGATCGCGGCCGTCGGCGGCGGCCTGTTCACCTACTCGGCCGGCAGCGTCACCCCGGACACGTTCACCCTCAACCTGGTGTTCCTGGCCATCTTCATGCCGCTCATCGGCGGCGCGGCCACCCCCTGGGGCGCCGTCCTCGGCGCCGTCATCGCCGTCGAGCTCACCCTGAACTTCCCCGCCGTGGAGACCAGCGGCACGCTGATCCTCGCGCTCGGGGTCCTCGTCATCCTGCTCATCGCGCCGCAGGGCGTCATCGGATACGCGAGCAGGCTCACCAAGCTTGTGGGGGGACGCCGTGGCTGAGACGCTCCTCGTCGGATCCGGCCTGACCAAACGCTACGGCGGGGTCACCGCCCTGCAGGACGTGTCGTTCTCGCTCACCGCCGGTGAGGTCCTCGGCCTCGTCGGGCCCAACGGGGCCGGCAAGACGACCCTGGTCGACCTCATCTCCGGCGCGCAGCCGGCCACCGAGGGATTGTTGACGCTGCGCGGGCAGCGCCTGGCCGGTCCCGCGTCCCGGCGCGCCAAGGCCGGGCTGGCCCGCACCTTCCAGTATCCGCAGCTCGCCCTCGAGCTCACCGTCGCGGAGAACCTGCTGCTCGGCCGGGCCGCCCGGCGGCACGGCACCGTCTGGCAGATGATCGCCGGGTCGTTCAGCGGGGCGTTCCGCCCGTACCCGCCAGCCGACCTCGCCGCCGTCGCCGCGATCGCCGAGGAGCTCGGCATCGACCGGCTCGACCGGCCCGCCGGCGACCTGTCCCTCGGCGAGCAGCGCCTCGTCGAGGTCGGCCGCGCGCTCGGCCAGGACCCCCTGGTGCTGCTGCTCGACGAGCCGTTCGCCGGCTCGGACGCGGCTGGCGTCACCGGCATCTCCGAGGTGGTGCGCACCGTGCAGCGGCGCGGCCACGCGGTGATCCTCGTCGACCACAACGTCGACCTCGTCGCGGGCCTCGTCGACCGGATCATGCTGCTGGACCGCGGCCAGTCGGTGTTCGACGGCTCGCCCCGGGAATGCCTCGACAGCCCGCAGATGCAGCAGGTGTACTTCGGGGCCACCGACCCCGCCCCGGCCGCTGCCCCAGATGACGCCGAGGAGGTTCCGCATGTCGTCTCATGAGCTGCGCCTCGAAGGGCTGACCGTCCGTTACGGGCATGCCAGCGCGGTCGAAGGTGTGGACATCGTCGCGCCCGGCGGCGTGATCACCGCCCTGGTCGGGCCGAACGGCGCCGGCAAGAGCAGTGCACTGCTCGCCGCGTACGGCTCGGTCGCGGCGACCGGCCGGGTGTTCCTGGACGGTGAGGACGTCAGCCGGCTCAAACCGGCTGCCCGGGCCCGCGCCGGGATCGCCGTGGTGCCGCAGGGCCGCCAGCTGTTTCCGAAGCTCAACGTCGCGGACAACCTGCAGGTCATGGCGGAGCTGCTGCGCCTGCCGCGGAGTGCGGTGCAGACCGCGATCGACCGCTTCCCCATCCTGCGGACCCGGATGAAGAGCCTCGTCGGCGTGCTGTCCGGCGGTGAGCAGCAGATGCTCGTCGTGTCCCGGGCGCTGATGGGCTCGCCGCGGGTGCTGCTGCTCGACGAGATGATGACCGGGCTCGCCCCGCTCGTCGTGCAGGAGCTGCTGCGCACCGTCACCCAGCTCGCCGGCGAAGGCGTCGCGGTGCTCATGGCGGAGCCCGCCCTCGGCGCGGTCCGCGGCGCCGTCGACCGCGGCTACGTGCTGGTCCGTGGTGAGGTGGTCGCGACCCGCGAGGACGGCGGCGCGGCCCTCGACGGCGAGTACCGCACCCGGATGGGTGTGCTGAAGACCGCCGCGCACTGACCCAGCCGCATCGGGCCCGTACGACGTCCTTCGTCGTGCGGGCCCGAACGGTGTGGTCAGGCGGCGTAGCCGCCGTCGACGTCGAGCTTCTGGCCGGTGATGAACCGGGCCCGGTCGCTGGCGAGGAAACACACTGCCTCGGCGACGTCGGCGGCGGTGCCGAACATCCGCAGCGGGATGTTGCCGCGGGTCACCTCCAGGGCGCGCTCGTCCAGATCGCCGTCGGCGATGAGGCGGGCCGCCATGCCGTCGGTGAGCATGCCCGGCCCGACGCAGTTCGCCCGGACGCCGAAGCGGCCCTCCTCTGCGGCGATCCCGCGCACGAGCGCCTCGACCGCCGCCTTGGGGCCGGCCGAGAGGCCGTCGCGGACCGGGAACCGGCGGGTGGCGGCGGTGGTGACCGCGACCAGGCTGCCGCGGGATTCTCGCAGCCGCGGCAGGGTCGCGGCGAGGATGTTGAAGAACCCGGCCACGTCCTCGGTGAGCTGCGTGGCGAACCGGTCCGGCGCGACCCGGCTCAGGTGCAGCATCGGCACGTGTGGCCCGGCGGCGTGCACCAGGGTGTGCACGACCGGTGCCGCGTCGATCAGCGCCGCGCACGACGCCGGGTCGCTCAGCTCGACCCGGTGCGCGCTCGCACCCGGCAGGTCGGCGGCGAGAGCCTCGGCCGCTGCGGCGTTGCCGCGGTAGGCGAGCAGCACGCGGCTGCCGCGGGCGGCGAGGAGGCGGGCGACGGCGCTGCCGATGCCGCCGGTGGCACCGGTGACGACGGCGACGCCCTTGCGGAACCTGAAATCCATCCGCTCAAGGTACCAAGCAAGCGTTTGGTAGAGTACCCGTCGTGGAGCTGAAACTCGGGGTCATGCCCGTCCTCGGCGGCACCGGCGCCGCCGATCCCGCCACCACCGCCCGCTTCGTCCGGCTGCTCGAGGACCTCGGCTGCGAGTCCGTCTGGGCCGTCGAGCACGTCGTGGTCCCCGACGACTACACCTCTGCGTATCCGTACGACCCGGGCGGCCGGATGAGCCTCGGCGCCGGCGACGACATCCCCGACCCGCTGCACTGGCTCACCTTCGCCGCCGCGCACACCACCACGCTGCGCCTCGGCACCGCCATGCTCATCCTGCCCGAACACCACCCCGTCGACCTCGCGAAACGCCTCGCCACCGTCGACGTGCTCAGCGGCGGGCGGCTCCTGGCCGGCATCGGCGTCGGCTGGCTGCGCGAGGAGTACGACGCCCTCGGTGTGCCGTTCGAGGAACGCGGCGCCCGCGCCGACGAGTACCTCTCCGCCATGCACGCGCTCTGGACGCAGGCCCCGGCGAGCCACACCGGCCGGTTCGTGTCGTTCCACGACGTGCACAGCCGCCCCCGGCCCACCCGCCCCGGCGGCGTGCCGATCGTCGTCGGCGGGCACTCGCTCGCCGCGGTGCGCCGGGCCGCCCGCTTCGGCGGCGGCTGGTATCCGCTCGGCGTCAGCGCAGACCGCTTCGCCGAACTGCGGACCGCGCTCGCCGCCGAGTGCGCGGCAGCCGGCCGCACCATCGACGACGTCGAGATCACCATGAGGGCCCCGGGCAACGTGGGGGAGCTGGAGACGCTGCGCTCCCTCGGCGTCTCCCGGGTCGTCATCCGGGCCGACCCCGCCGACCTCGTCGGCGTCCGGGACAAGGTCCGCCGGTATCAGCGAGAGGTGCTCCGCGCATGAGATCCGTCATCGTCACCGGCGCCGCCCAGGGACTCGGCAAGGCGCACGCACTCGCCTTCGCCGCGGCCGGCGCCCGCCTCGTGCTCAACGACCTGGACGCCGGCGCGCTCGCCGAGGTCGCCGCACACACCGGCGCGGTCGCGTTCCCCGGCGACATCGCCGACTGGGACTTCGCCGCCGCCCTCGTCGGCAAGGCGGTCGCCGAGCACGGCCGCCTCGACGCCCTCGTCAACAACGCCGGCCTGGCCCGCGACCGGATGGTCGTCAACCTCGCCGAGGACGAGTGGGACGCCGTCATGAGGGTCAACCTCAAGGGCACCGCCGCTCCGCTACGGCACGCCGCCGCGCACTGGCGGGCCCGGGCCAAGGCCGGTGAGGACGTCGCCGCCCGGGTCGTCAACACCACCTCCGGCGCCGGGCTCATGGGCAGCGTCGGGCAGGCGAGCTACAGCGCCGCCAAGGCCGGGATCGCCGCACTGACCCAGGTCGCCGCCGCCGAACTGGCCCGCTACGGCGTCACCGTCAACGCCATCGCCCCCAGCGCCCGCACCGCGATGACCGAGGAGGTCTTCGCCGACGCCATGCGCGCCCCCGACGCCGGCTTCGACGAGATGGACCCCGGCAACGTGTCCCCGCTCGTCGTCTGGCTCGCCGGCGCCGACAGCGGCGACGTGACCGGCCGGGTCTTCGAGGTCTCCGGCGGCCGGGTCAGCGTCGCCGGCGGCTGGCAGCACGGCGAGGTCCGCGACGCCGGCCGGCGTTGGCACCCCGACGAGCTCGGCCCCGTCGTGCGCGACCTGCTGTCGCGCGCACCAGCCCCGGCGGCCGTCTATGGCGCCTGAGGTGAGCCTCCGGGCGGCCGACGTCCGCGCCTGGCTGCGGGAGCACCTGACCGGGGAGTTCGCCCCGCTGGTCGGCGCGGGCGGACCGGGCCGGGAGCACGAGCAACTGGAGCTGCGGGCGAAGTGGGAGCGGGAGCTCGGCGCCGCCGGCTGGATCGGCCTCGGCTGGCCGGCGCCGTACGGCCGTGGCGCGAGCATCGCCGAGCAGGTGGTGTTCTTCGAGGAGTACGCCCGCGCCGGCGGCCCAGGCCGGCTCAGCCACATCGGCGAATACCTGCTCGCACCGACCCTCATCGCGCACGGCACCGAAGCGCAGCGCCGCCGCTTCCTGCCGCCGATCGCCCGGGCCGAGGAACTGTGGTGCCAGGGCTACTCCGAGCCCGGCGCCGGTTCCGACCTCGCCGGGGTCCGCACCCGCGCGGAACTGTCCGGCGACCGCTGGCGGATCACCGGGCAGAAGGTGTGGACGTCCCTGGCGCACGCCGCCGACTGGTGCTTCGTGCTCGCTCGTACCGACCCCGCCGCGACCCGCAAGTCCGGCCTGTCCTACCTGCTGGTGCCGATGCGTCAGCCCGGCGTCGAGGTGCGGCCCATCATGCAGCTCACCGGGACGTCGGAGTTCAACGAGGTCTTCTTCGACGGCGCCAGCACCGACGCGGACCTGGTCGTCGGGGCGCCCGGTGACGGCTGGCGGGTCGCCACCCGCACCCTGTCCTACGAGCGCGGTGTCGCCACCCTCGGCCAGCAGCTCGGCTTCGCTCGCGAACTCGACGCCGTGGTCGCCGCCGCGCGGGCCAACGGGTCCTTCGACGACCCCGTCGTCGCGGACCGCATCGCGGAGGCCTGGGCCGGGCTGCAGGGCCTGCGCCACCACGCGCTGCGGGCGCTGTCGGCCACCGAACCGGACCCGGTCGGGGCGTCGGTGGCGAAGCTGCTGTGGGCCGGCTGGCATCAGCGCCTCGGGGAACTGGCCATGGACGTGGGCGGGGCCGCGTCGACCGTCGCCGAGGCCGCGCCGTATGAGCTGACCGACGCCCAGCGGCTGTTCCTGTTCACCCGCGCCGACACCATTTACGGCGGCTCCGACGAGATCCAGCGCAACATCGTCGCCGACCGGATCCTCGGCCGCACCCCGCGAGGCACCCGATGACCCTGGAGCAGGAACAGAAGCAGGAACAAGAGCAGGAGCACGCCGCGCTGCGCGAGAGTGTCGCCGCGTTCTTCAGCACCGGCGCGGACTGGGGCCGGCTCACCGGGGAACTCGGCCTGACCGCCCTGGCCATCGGGGAGGACCACGGCGGCTTCGGCGCATCCCTGGTCGAGGTCGGCATCGTCCTGGAGGAGGCCGGCGCCGCGCTGCTGCACTCGCCGCTGCTGTCCACCACGGTCGCCGCCCTCGCCCTCGACCCGGACCTGCCCGCCGCCGCGTCGCTGCTGCCGGCACTCGCCGCCGGTGACCTGATCGGCGCGGTCGCCCTCGACGGCAGCTGCACCGCCCGGCCCGACGGCGACGGGTTCGTCCTGGACGGCTCGTTCGCGCACGTCCTGGACGCCGAATCGGCCGGGGTCGTGATCGTGTCGGACGGCACTGCGCTGTACGCCGTCACCGACCCGGACATACGGCCGCAGCCGACCCTGGACCAGACCCGCGGGCAAGGGACCCTCGTGCTGTGGCAGGCGCCCGGCCGCCTCGTCGCCCGCGACGCCGCCCGCGCGCAGGACCTGCTGCACGCCGCGCTCGCCGCGGAGTCCGTCGGCGTGGCCCGCGCCTCGCTGCGGGTCACCGTCGAGCACCTGCGCACCCGCGAGCAGTTCGGGGTGCCCCTCGCGACGTTCCAGGCGCTGCGGCACCGCGTCGCCGACCTGCACGTCCACCTCGAACAGGCGGTGTCATCCGTGTGGTACGCCCTGCGCGCCGCAGGCACCTCCGAGTTCGCCACCGCGGCGCCCCTCGCCAAGCTGATCGCGACGGAGGCCGCGTGGACCGTGACCCGGGCGTCGATCCAGCTGCTCGGCGGGATCGGCTTCACCTGGGAGCATGACGCGCACCGCTTCCTGAAACGCGCCACCGCCAACCGGCTCCTCGCCGGCGACCCGGTCGCCCTGCGCCGCCTCCTGCTGTCCCGCGCCGGCCTGTAGCGCCGCTACGCCAGGCGTGGCAGCGGCTTCGGTGCCGACCGCACAACGTTGCCGGCCTGCGACATCAGCGTGATGGCCATCTGGAGCACGAACTTGACCGTCACGATGGCGGCCAGCGCCGCCACGGCGACGAGGGTGGCTTTGGCCCGCCAGGCGAGCGACATGTCAAGAGCGTAGGCGGTCGTGCGCCGTCGCGAGGACCCGCCGGATGGTCAGGGCGTGACGGGGCGGGCGGTCTCGGTGTAGCGGGGGAGCTGGCCGCCGCCGTCGACGAGGAGACTCGCCCCGGTCAGGTACGCCGCGAGGGGCGACGTCAGCAGCAGCACCGCGTCGGCAATGTCGGCGGGGGTCGCCATGCGGCCCATGGGGACGGTCGCGGCGACCGCGGCCAGGGCGTCCTCGTCGCCGTAGTGCGCGGCGTTGTCGTCGGTGCGGACCACACCGGCGGTGACGGTGTTGACCCGGACCTTCGGCGCCCACTCCAGGGCCAGGGCGCGGGTGAGGACCTCGAGGCCGGCCTTGGCGGCGGCGTACGCGGCGGTGCCGGTCGCAGCGCGGACACGCTGCCGATGTTGACGATCAGCCCACCGCCCGGCTGGGTCTGCATGACCGCGTTCGCGGCCTGGGCGACGAAGAACGGCGCGAGGAGGTTGAGCCGGACGACGGCGGTCACCAGGTTCGGCGAGGCGGTCGCGGCCGGGACCGCGGGGGAGCCGCCGGCGTTGTTCACCAGGAGGTCGAGCCGGCCGAACCGGTCGACGGCCGTCGTCACCAGCGCGGCGGCCTCGTCCGGCTCGCGCACGTCGGCGGCGGTGAAGACCACCCCGGCCGGCAGGTCGGCAGGTTCGCGCCGGCCGCAGACCAGGACCTGGAAGCCGGCACCGGCGAGGCGCGCCGCGATCTCCCGGCCGACCCCGCGGGTGCCGCCGGTGACCAGCGCGGCGGGTTCAGAGCCGTTCGATGATGGTGACATTCGCCGTCCCCCCGCCCTCGCACATGGTCTGCAGCCCGTAGCGGCCGCCGGTGTCCTCCAGGGTGTGCAGCAGCGTCGTCATCAGCCGGGCCCCGGTCGCGCCGAGGGGGTGGCCGAGCGCGACCGCGCCGCCGTTGACGTTGATCCGGTCCGGGTCGGCGCCGGTCTCCCGCTGCCAGGCGAGGACCACCGGCACGAACGCCTCGTTGATCTCGACCAGGTCGATGTCGTCGATGGTGAGGCCGCTGCGCCGCAGGGCGTGCGCGGTCGCCGGGATCGGGCCGGTGAGCATGTAGACGGGGTCGTCGGCGCGGACGCTCAGGTGGTGCACGCGGGCGCGGGGGCGCAGGCCGTGGGTGCGCACCGCCGCTTCGGAGGCGACCAGCAGGGCTGCGGCGCCGTCGGAGATCTGGCTGGCGAGCGCGGCGGTGACGACCCCGCCCGGGGTGAGCGTGGGCAGGCCGGCCATCTTCTCCAGCGAGGTGTCCGGGCGCGGTCCCTCGTCGGCGGACACGTCACCGTAGGGCGCCGTCTCGCGCGTGAAGCGGCCCGCGGACCGGGCGGCGGCCGCCTTTTGATGGCTGCTCAGCGCGTACACCTCCATCTCAGACCGGCTGAGGGACCACTTCGCGGCGATGAGCTCCGCGGCCCTGAACTGGCTGATCTCCTGGTCACCGTAGCGGGTCTGCCAGCCGGTGGAGCCGCGGAACGGATCGTCGAAGCCATACGTCCGGCCGGCCAGCATCGCGGCGGAGATCGGGATGGCGCTCATGTTCTGCACGCCACCGGCCACGACGAGGTCGGCGGTGCCGGACATGACGGCCTGGGCGGCGAAGTGCAGCGCCTGCTGGGAGGAGCCGCACTGCCGGTCGACGGTGACGCCGGGGACGGCGTCGGGCAGGCCGGCGGCGAGCCAGGAGGTGCGGGCGATGTTGCCGGCCTGCGGGCCGATGGCGTCGACGCAGCCGAAGATGACGTCGTCGACGGCGGCCGGGTCGACGCCGCTGCGGTCCATGAGCGCGGTCAGCACGTGCGCGCCGAGGTCGGCCGGGTGCACGCCGGCGAGGCCGCCACCCCGCCGGCCGACTGGGGTGCGCACCGCTTCGACCAGGTAAGCCTCTGTCATGCTCGACACTTTACCAAGCGAGCGCTTGGTTGGTAAGGTGCGTGGCATGGAACCGTTGAGTGCCCGGACGCTGCCGGACCTGGTGCGCTCCGGCGCCGAGCACCACCGCGACCGCGAGGCGATCGTCGACGGCCCGGTCCGGCTCACCTACGCCGGGCTGGCCGAAGAGGTCGCCAGGTTCGCCGGGGCCCTTGCCGCCAGGGGTGTCGGCAAGGGTGACCGGGTCGCACTGTGGGCGCCGAACTCGTGGCGGTGGGTCGTCGCCGCGCTCGGCGTCGTCACCGCCGGTGGTGTCCTCGTCCCGCTGAACACCCGCTTCAAGGGGCCGGAGGCCGGCTACATCCTGGCTCGCAGCGGCGCGCGGCTGCTGCTGGTCGACGACGGCTTCCTCGGCAACCGCTACGTCGACTCGCTGGCGGCGGAGAACCTACCCGACTTGTCGGACATCGTAACCCTGGCGGAGTGGGACACCTTCAGCCTGCGGGTCGCGGTCACCGGCGCCACCACGGTGCCGGTGGTCATGATCGAGCGGCTCCGCGAGGAGCTGAAGCCGGCGAGGGTGCTCACCGCCTACGGGCTCACCGAGTCCTGCGGCACGGCCACCATGTGCCGCCCCGACGACGACCCGACCACCGTGTCGACCACCTGCGGCGCCGCGATCGACGGCGTTGAGGTCGCCGTCGATCCGGTCACCTCGGAGGTGCTCATCCGCGGGTACAACGTGATGCGCGGCTACTGGCAGGACCCGGCGGCGACCGCCGACGCGCTCGACGCCGCCGGCTGGCTGCACACCGGCGACATCGGCGAGCGCGGCTACCTGCGGATCACCGACCGGCTCAAGGACATGTTCATCGTCGGCGGGTTCAACGCCTACCCGGCCGAGATCGAGCAGGTCCTCGCCCGGCACGAGGGCGTCGCCGAGGTCGCGGTCATCGGCGTCCCCGACGAGCGCCTCGGCGAGGTCGCCCGCGCCTACATCGTCCCGCGAACGGACCACACAGTGACGCATGAGGAGCTTGCCGTGTACTGCAAGGGACGCCTCGCGAACTACAAGTTGCCGCGCTCCTACGTGTTCCTGGACGCGTTGCCGCGCAACGCCAGCGGCAAGGTGCTCAAGACAACCCTGCGCGCGGCGGCGTAGATGGACACCGTCATCGTCACCGGTGGTGCCAGCGGCATCGGCGCCGCGATCGTCCGCCTCGCGCTGGAACAAGGCCTCCGCCCGGTCGTCTGGGACCTGGCCCCGACCGAGGGCGGTCTCGTCGTCGACGTCCGCGACCCGGCCGCGGTCGCGGCGGCGCTGGAGGCGAGCGGGCCGGCCCGGTTCCTCGTCAACAACGCCGGCCCGGCCAGCGGCGGCGCCCCGCTCGGCTTCGCCGAGGGCCTCACCGCGACCGCCGGCAGCGTCGAGACCGTCACCACGGCCTGGCTGCGCACCGGCCCGCCCGAGGGCGCGGCGGTGGTCAACGTCGCCTCCGTCGCAGGGAATCTCGTCGGCACCGACTCGGCCTGGTACTCGGCCGGCAAGGCCGCCATCGCCGGCTACACCCGCCACCTCGCCACCCGGATCGCGCCGGCGGTGCGCGCCAACGCCGTCGCCCCCGGCTTCATCGACACGCCGAGGATGGCCGGGTTCGGCGACACGCCGCTTGGCCGGGACCTCATCGCCCGCAACCCGATGCGCCGCGCCGGGCGCCCCGAGGACGTCGCCGCCGCGGTGCTGTTCCTGCTCTCCCCGTCCGCCGCGTACATCAACGGCGTCCTGCTGCCCGTCGACGGCGGCTGGACGGTCTCCCAGTAACCGTCAAGGAAAGGGGCTGCGCAGATGCCTGACGCCGTCATCGTCTCGGCCGTGCGTTCGCCGATCGGTCGCGCCTACAAGGGTTCCCTCGCCGGCGTGCGCGCCGACGACCTCGCCGCACAGGTCGTGCGCCTCGCCCTGGAGCGGGTCCCGTCGCTGGACCCGCGGACGCTGGACGACCTCATGCTCGGCTGCGCCCAGCCGGCCGGCGAACAGGGGTACAACCTCGGCCGGCAGGTCGCGATGCACCTCGGCCTGGACATGGTGCCCGGCACGACCGTCAACCGGTACTGCGCGTCGTCGCTGCAGGCGATCCGGATGGCGTTCCACGCGATCAAGGCCGGAGAGGGGCACGCGTTCGTCGCCGCCGGCGCCGAGGTTGTCTCGCACTACCCATTGGGGAAGGCGGATGGCATGCCCGGCACCCGCAACCCGCGCTTCGACGGCATCACCGGGTCCCGGCCCTGGTCGGACCCGCGGGACCGCGGGGAGCTGCCCGACGTGTACATCGCGATGGGGGAGACCGCCGAGAACGTCGCCGAGCTGTGCGGGATCACCCGGCTCGAACAGGACGAGTTCGCGGTCCGCAGCCAGAACAACGCCGAGAAGGCCCTCGCCGACGGCTTCTGGGACCGCGACATCACCCCGGTCACCCTGCCCGACGGCACCGTGCTGCGCCACGACGACGGGCCGCGGGCCGGCGTCACCCTGGAGAAGGTCGCGGCGCTGCAACCCGCGTTCCGACCCGACGGCACCGTCACCGCCGGCAACTGCTGCCCGCTCAACGACGGCGCCGCCGCCCTGGTCGTGCTCAGCGACGTGCGGGCCCGCGAGCTCGGCCTGACCCCCCTCGCGCGGATCGTCAGCACCGGCGTGTCCGCGCTCAGCCCGGAGATCATGGGCCTCGGCCCGGTCGAGGCGACCCGCCGCGCCCTCGCCAACGCGGGCCTGGGCATCGGCGACATCGACCTGGTCGAGATCAACGAGGCGTTCGCCGCGCAGGCGATCCCGGCGTACCGGCAGATGGGCGCCGACCCGGAGCGCGTCAACGTGCACGGCGGTGCCATCGCGGTCGGCCACCCGTTCGGGATGACCGGCGCCCGGATCGCCACCACACTGCTCAACGGCCTCGTGCACCGCGACGCACAGTTCGGCCTGGAGACCATGTGCACCGCCGGCGGGCAGGGCATGGCCATGGTGATCGAGCGGCTCGCCTGATGGGTGCCCTGGACGGCAAGGCGGTCGTCGTCACGGGCGCCGGGCGGGGCCTCGGCGCCGCCTACGCCCGTCTCGCCGCGGCCGAGGGGGCGGCGGTGCTCGTCAACGACGTCGACGCCGACCTAGCTCTGACCGTCGCTGCGCAGATCACCGCGTCCGGCGGCCAGGCCGACGTGGCGGTCGGCACGATCAGCACCTGGGACGGCGCCGGCGCGGTGGTCGAGCGGTGCGTCGAGGTGTTCGGCGCGATCGACGGCCTGGTCAACAACGCCGGGATCTTCCGCCTCGCGCACCCGTCGCAGCAGGACCCCGACGAGTTCCGCGCCGTCATCGAGGTGAACCTGCTCGGCACGGCGTACTGCGGCCTGCACGCGATCCGGGCGATGCTCGCGCAGGGCGGCGGCTCGGTGGTGAACGTGACGTCCGGCGCGCACGCCGGGTCGGCGGCAATGGGCGCCTACGGGGCCAGCAAGGGCGGCGTCGCCTCGCTCACCTACTGCTGGGCGGCCGACCTGACCGGCACGGGAGTGAGGGTCAACGCCGTCTCACCGAACGCGCACACCCGGATGGCCGACACGTTCGAGGCGTACCTCGGCGCGGCCGCGAAGGGACAGAACGTGAGCAAGCCGCCGGAGCAGAACGCCCCGGCGGTCATCTACCTGCTCTCCGACGCCGCCGCGGCCGTGCACGGGCAGGTGGTCCGCATCGACGGCGACGAGCTGTCGATGATCGCGCACCCCGTCGTGCAGGGCACCGGAGCCCAGGACGCCGAGTGGACGGTGGAGAAGGTCGAGGCGGCCTTCGCGGCCGGTGCCGTCGGCCCGATCAGCCCGGTCGGCCTGCACCGCGCCTAACTTGATCTTTAAACCTGTTCGGCGTGGTCGGGACTGGTGGATTTCTTCCCCGCGGAACCGGCCGAGATTCCCACCCGCACCACCACGGCCACCGTCAGGCACGCTGATCCTCCGCAGCCCTTGATCGGATCTTCTTCCCAGACAAGAGGAATGATCGATCAAGGGCTGCACCCATGATCAGCCAGGGGCCGATGCCAGCCCACCCGAGGTTGAAGATCAAGTTAGCGGGACTTGGCCAGGCCGTCCAGGAACAGTGAGGTGCAGTCCTCGGCGAGGCGGGTGATCGGGTATGCCGCGGTGGGCTTGAACCAGCGCACCGACAGCCAGACGGCGTCACGCATCAACCGGTAGAGGATCTTGGGGTCCAGGTCGTCGCGGATGACGCCCTCGGCGATGCCTGCCTCGATGACGGACAGCCAGGTGTTCTGCACCTCTTTGCCGGCGGTGCGCAGATATCCGAACCGTTCGATCTGGGTCAGATAGTTGACATCGTTCTGGTAGATCTCGGTGGCGTGCGGGTGCGCCTCGACGACCTCGAGCGAGGCCACGATGAGGTCGTGCAGGCGGGTCCGCGGGTGGCTTTCGCCGTCCAGCACGCGCTTGTAGCGGGTGCGCAGGTCGTCCAGGTAGGAGGTCACGATCTCGTCGACCATGGCTTCCTTGGACTCGAAGTGGTGATACAGGCTGCCGGACAGGATGCCGGCCTCGTCGGCGATCTCGCGCACGGTCGTGGCCGAGACGCCCTTACGGGCGAACAGCGCCGCAGCGCTGGCGAGAATCCGCTCGCGTCGATCCCCAGGCTCTCGTGCCATCCCGCTCTTCCTCACCGATGTCGTTGTGCAGCCTCGTCAATCCCGTTCGCACCAGGAGTCTACGTGGACCGCGGCCGTGAGATACGGCTCGGCAGCGAGTGTAGCGCAATCAAGCAAGCGCTTGGTACGTTCATCGAGCAAGGTCCAGCCTGCGCGGTGAAGAAGGCGGCGATGGCGAACAAGCAGATGACCGAAGATGAGGTCGTGGCACAGCTGCGCTCGGGCATGACGATCGGGATCGGCGGCTGGGGATCCAGACGCAAACCGATGTCCCTGGTGCGCGCGATCCTGCGCTCCGACCTCACCGACCTGACCATCGTCAGCTACGGCGGCCCTGACGTCGGCCTGCTCCTGGCCGCCAAGAAGGTCCGCCGCCTGGTGTACGGGTTCGTCTCCCTGGACACGATCCCGCTCGAGCCGCACTTCCGGGCGGCCCGCCAGGCGGGCGCGGTGGAAGTGACCGAATACGACGAGGGCATGCTGCGCTGGGCGTTGTACGCCGCAGCGTGCCGGCTGCCCTTCATGCCCAGCCGTGCCGGGCTCGGCTCCGACGTGCTGAAGGTCAACCCCGCGCTGCGGACCGTCGCCTCGCCCTACGACGACGAGGAACTCGTCGCGATCCCGGCGGTGCGCCTCGATGCGGCCCTGGTGCACCTCAACCGGGCCGACGTGCACGGCAACGCCCAGTACCTGGGGCCCGACCCGTACTTCGACGACCTGTTCTGCAGCGCCGCCGACAAGGCCTACGTGTCGTGCGAGCAGATCGTCGACACCGCCGAGCTCATCCGGACCGCACCCGTGCAGTCGCTGCTGTTGCAGCGGTGGATGGTGCACGGGGTCGTCGAGGCGCCCCGCGGCGCGCACTTCACCTCCTGCGCCCCTGACTACGGCCGGGACGAGGCGTTCCAGCGCGAATACGTCGCGGCCGCCGCCGACCCGCAGGCGTGGGCGGCGTTCTACGACCGGTACCTGGGGGTCCTGACGTGAGCAACGGCATGAGCGCTGTCACTCGCGCTGAGGTGTGCGTCGTGGCCTGCGCCGAGGTGTGGCGCGGCGACGGGGAGATCCTCGCCAGCCCGATCGGCCTGGTGCCGAGCATCGCCGCCCGGCTGGCCCGTGCCACCTTCGCGCCGGACCTGCTGCTGTCCGACGGCGAGGCGTACCTGACGCAGGGCACCTGGGCGATCGGCGCCACCCCGCCGGTCGTCGAAGGCTGGATCCCGTTCCGGGCCGTGTTCGACCTGCTGTACACCGGCCGCCGGCACGTCATGATGGGCCCCAGCCAGATCGACCGCTACGGCAACGCCAACATCTCCGCCATCGGCGACTTCGCCCGCCCGACCCGGGCGCTGCTCGGCGTCCGCGGCGCGCCCGGCAACACCGTCAATCACCCCACCAGCTACTGGGTGCCCCGGCACGGGCAGCGCTCGTTCGTCGCCACGGTCGACATGGTCAGCGGCGTCGGCTACGACCGGGCCGCCGCGAACCCGGCCGCCGGCCGCTACCACGAGATCCGGCGGGTGGTCAGCAACCTCGGCGTCTTCGATTTCGGCACCGACGACCACCGGATGCGTCTGGTCTCGGTGCATCCCGGCGTCACCGTCGACGAGATCGTTTCCGCGACCGGCTTCGAGCTGACCGTGCCCGCGGACGTACCGCAGACCCGGCTGCCGACCGACGCCGAGCTCGCCCTGATCCGCGAGGTCATCGACCCGGCCTCGGTCCGTTCGCGGGAAGTCGACACGTGAGTGCGCTGCGGCCGCCGATCTGCGAGCTGTTCGGCATCCGGTACCCGATCGTGCAGACCGGCATGGGCTGGGTCTCCGACGCCGGGCTCACCGCCGCCACCTCCAACGCCGGCGGCCTCGGCATCCTCGCCAGCGCGACCCTGTCCTACGAGGAACTGGTGACCGCGGTCGCCGACGTGCGGCGGCTGACCGACGCGCCGTTCGGGGTCAACCTGCGCGCCGACGCCCCCGATGCGGCAAAGCGCGCCGATCTGCTCATCCGGGAAGGTGTACGGGTTGCCTCGTTCGCCCTCGCGCCGAAGCCCGAACTGATCGAGCGGCTCAAGGCCGCCGGCGTGGTGGTGGTGCCGTCCGTCGGGGCGCGCCGGCACGCGGAGAAGGTCGCCGCGTGGGGCGTGGACGCCGTCGTCGTGCAGGGTGGCGAGGGCGGCGGGCACACCGGCCCGGTCCCCACCACCCTGCTGCTGCCCCAGGTCGTCGACGCCGTCGACATTCCGGTCATCGCCGCCGGCGGCTTCTTCGACGGACGTGGCCTGGTCGCCGCCCTCGCCTACGGCGCCGCCGGGATCGCGATGGGGACCCGGTTCCTGCTCACCAGCGACAGCCCGGTCGGTGCGGCGGTGAAGCAGCGGTACCTCGACGCCACCGTCACCGACACGGTCGTCACCGCGGCGCTGGACGGCGTGCCGCAGCGGGTCCTGCGCACCCCCTTCGTCGATGACCTCGCCGACACCGGCGCGCTGCGGCGGCTGCCCCGCGCGGTCCGCAACGCGCAGTTGCTGCGGAAGCTGTCGGGCCGGTCGTGGCTGAGCATGCTGCGCGAGGGCCGGGCCATGCGCGGCAGCCACGACCTGCGCCTCAGCCAGCTCGTCCTCGCCGCGAACACCCCGATGCTGATCCGCGCCGCCATGGTCGACGGCCGCGCCGACGCCGGCGTCATGGCCACCGGCCAGGTTGCCGGGCTCATCGACGACCTGCCCAGCTGCGCGGAGCTCATCGAGCGCATCATGGCCGAGGCCGCGGACACGCTGAAGCGGTTCGCCTGATGCCCGCCTACGCCATCGAGGACGTCGTGCCGGTCGTCCACCCGACCGCGTACGTCCATCCGACCGCGGTGCTCATCGGCGACGTCCACGTCGGCGCCGGCTGCTACGTCGGCCCACTCGCCAGCCTGCGCGGCGACTTCGGGCGCATCGTCATGGCGGCCGGCTCGAACGTCCAGGACTCCTGCGTCCTGCACACCTTCCCCGGCACGGTCCTGACCCTCGGCCCGGACGGACACGTCGGGCACGGCGCGGTCCTGCACGGCTGCCGCGTCGGCGCCGGCGCGCTCATCGGCATCAACGCGGTCGTGCTGGACGGCGTCGACGTCGGCGAATACGCGTTCGTCGGCGCGCACTCCCTCGTCAGGGCCGAGTTCGTGGTGCCGTCGAGGACCCTGGTGGCCGGCGCGCCGGCGAAGGTCGTGCGGGACCTGACGGACGTGGAACTGGCCTGGAAGGCGCACGGGACGGCGGTGTATCAGGCCCTGGCCGTGCGCAGCCGCGACTCGTTGCGACCTGCTACGCCGTTGACGGAGGAGGAGCCGGACCGGCCGCGGCTGTCGACGACCGCGGCGGTCGCGGTGCCGCTCGATCAGGCCCGGCGCGCCTCTGGTCAGCCAAGCAAGCGCTTGGTAGAGTCGTGACCATGCCGAACAAGACATCGGGCCACGGGCTGCTCGCCGGTCGCACCGTGCTGGTCACCGCCGCCGCGGGCACCGGCATCGGCTTCGCCACCGCCGAGCGGTGCGTCGAGGAGGGCGCCACGGTCGTCGTCTCCGACCGGCACGAGCGCCGCCTCGCCGAATCCGCCGAACGCCTCGGCGTCCTCGGCGTGCCGTGCGACGTCACCGACCAGGCCCAGGTGGAGCACCTCTTCGCCACTGCCGTCTCGCATTTCGGTGGCGGGCTCGACGTGCTGGTCAACAACGCCGGGCTCGGTGGCACCGCCGCCGTCGTGGACATGACCGACGAGCAGTGGAGCACGGTCCTGGACGTCACGCTCACCGGCACCTTCCGCTGTACCAGGGCGGCACTGCGGCACATGATCCCGCGCGGCACCGGGGTGGTGGTCAACAACGCCTCCGTCATCGGCTGGCGGGCCCAGGAGGGCCAGGCGCACTACGCCGCGGCGAAGGCCGGGGTCATGGCGCTCACCCGCTGCTCCGCCCTCGAGGCGGCCCGCTCCGGGGTGCGGGTCAACGCCGTCGCGCCCAGCCTGGCGATGCACCCGCACCTGGCGAAGGTCACCACGGACGAACTGCTCGCCGAGCTGTCCACCCGGGAGGCGTTCGGCCGCCCCGCGGAGCCGTGGGAGATCGCCAACGTGATCGTGTTCCTGGCCAGCGAATACAGCTCATACATGACCGGCGAGGTCGTCTCGGTCAGCAGTCAACACCCGTAGAGAGGCCGGCATGGTCGACGACAGTGCAGTCGGGGTGACCGGCGAGCCGTTCACCCTCGACATCGAACGCGGCAAGATCCGCGAGTTCGCCCGCGCGACCGGCTCGGCGAACCCCGACTATCTGACGGCGGAGGACCCGGTGATCCCGCCGACGTTTCTGACCACCGCGTTCTTCTGGCAGACCGGGGGGTCCGACCCCTGGCCGGCGGTCGCGATGGACCAGCGCAAGGGGCTGCACGCGGAGCAGGAGTTCGTGTTCCACGGCCCGCCACCCCGCGCCGGCGACCGGCTCACCGGGCGATCCCGGATCGAGTCGGTCACCCGCAAGGAGGGCCGCAGCGGCACCCTCACCTTCGCGGTGATGGTCACCGAGTTCCGCGACGAGACCGGCCGCCACGTCGCCACCGCCCGCCTCACCGGCGTGGAGACGGCGGTGACCGGTACGCACCGCAGCGGAGGGGCCGGTCATCAGGCAGCGCAGTCCCAAGGTCAGGGCGGCGCCGAAGCGAAGGTGACGGCATGACCGCCTCCGTCTACGGGCCGCTGACTCGGACTGACCTGGTGCGTTACCAGGGGGCGTCCGGGGACTTCAACCCGATCCACCACGACGAACTGTTCGCCCTGGCGGCCGGGATGCCGGCGCCGCTGTCACTGGGCATGCTGCAGGCCGGGTTCCTGGCGACCTGGGCGACCGACCGGTTCGGCGCCGCGGCGGTCCGCTCCTTCCGGGTCCGCTTCGCCGCCCAGGTCTTCCCTGGCGACACCGTCACCTGCGACGGCACCGTCGTGCGGCAGGACGAGGACAGCTTCGACGTCGAGATGACGTGCACCACCCAGGACGGCACCGTCGCCGTGTACGGCTGGGCGACCTTCACCACGGAGGCATCGTGATCGAGTCCACAGTGGACGAACTCGGGGTGGCCGAGATCGTCATGGCCAACCCGCCGGTGAACGCGCTGCCGGTGGCCGGCTGGTTCGCCCTCGCCGCCGCCCTCGACGCGGCCGGCGCCGACGCGGGCGTCCGCGCGGTCGTGCTGCGCGCCGAGGGACGCGGTTTCAACGCCGGCGTCGACATCAAGGAACTCCAGGCGAGCACCGGCTACGGCGCCCTCGTCGGGGCCAACCGTGGCTGCGCGGCCGCGTTCAGCGCCGTCTACGACTGCCCGGTCCCCGTCATCGCGGCCGTGCACGGGTTCTGCCTCGGCGGCGGCATCGGCCTGGTCGGCAACGCCGACGTCATCGTCGCCTCCGACGACGCCACGTTCGGGCTGCCGGAGGTCGACCGGGGCGCCCTCGGCGCGGCCACGCACCTGTCGCGGCTGGTGCCGCAGCACAAGATGCGGGCCATGATGTACACATCGGCGACCGCGACCGCCGCCGAGCTGCACGCGTTCGGCTCGGTCCTCACCGTCGTGCCCCGCGACGAGCTGCGGGCCGCCGCGTTCGCCGTCGCCCACGACATCGCGGCCAAGGACCCGGCGGTCATCCGGGCCGCGAAGGAGTCGCTCAACGGCATCGACCCGTGGGACCCGAAACGCAGCTACCGCTACGAGCAGGGTTTCACCTTCGAGCTCAACCTCACCGGCGTGGCCGACAAAGTCCGGGACGAGTTCGGCCAATGACCGGAATCCGCCTGGAAGACACCCCGGACGAGGCCGCCTTCCGCGCCGAGGCACGGGCCTGGCTGCGAGCCAACGTGCCCGGCCCGCTGCCGTCCGGCGACACCCGCGAGGGCTTCGCCGAGCACCTGCACTGGGAACGCGCCCTGTTCGACGCCGGCTGGGCCGTCGTGTCGTGGCCGCGCCGGTACGGCGGTCGCGACGCCTCGCTGTGGCAGTGGCTCATCTTCGAGGAGGAGTACTACGCCGCCGGCGCACCGCAGCGCGTCACCCAGAACGGCATCTTCCTGCTCGCCCCGACTCTGTTCGAGTTCGGCACCGCTGCGCAGCAGGACACCCTCCTGCCTCGGATGGCCGCCGCCCGGGACCTGTGGTGCCAGGGCTGGTCCGAGCCCGGCGCCGGCAGCGACCTCGCCGCCATCAGCAGCCGCGCCGAACCCGTCGACGGCGGCTGGCGGCTCAACGGGCAGAAGACCTGGACCACCCGAGGCGCCTTCAGCACCCACCTCTTCGGTCTGTTCCGCACCGACCCGGCCGCCGCCCGGCACCGCGGCCTCACCTACTTCCTCGTCCCCCTGGACGCCGGCGGGGTGACGGTCCGCGGCTTCGGCCGCCTCGACGGCGACGAGGGCTTCGCCGAGGTCTTCTTCGACGACGTGTTCGTCCCCGCCGGCGCCGTCCTCGGCGAACCCGGCAAGGGCTGGCAGGTCGCCATGTCCACGACCGGCTCCGAACGCGGCCTCACGCTGCGCTCCCCGGGCCGGTTCCTGCACACCGCGCAGCGGCTCGTCGCGCTCGCCGCCGCGCAGGGCGACCGGCTGCGGCCCGTCGTGCGGGAGCGGGTCACCCGGGCCTGGCTCAACGCCCGCGCCTACCAGCTGTTCACCCTCAACCAGGTCACCGACCTCGTCGAAGGGCGACCACCCGGCGCCCGATCGAGCCTCAACAAGCTGTTCTGGTCGCGGCTGGACATCGAGCTGCACGAGATCGCCCTGGAGCTGCTCGGCGCGGAAGCGGTCCTCGACTCGCCGTGGACCCGCGGCTTCCAGTTCTCGCTCGCCGGCCCGATCTACGCCGGCACCAACGAGATCCAGCGCAACATCGTCGCCGAGCGGGTGCTCGGCCTGCCACGAGCGTGAAGGGAAGCCACTGTGCGGTTCGCGTTGACTGAGGACCAGACCGCGCTGCGCGACGCGGTGCGGGCGCCGCTCGCCGCGGGCGGCTGGTCCACGCTCGCCGATCTCGGCGTGTTCGCCGCCATGGCCGACCTCGGCCTGGACGAGACCGACCTCGTCCCGGTCCTTGAGGAGGTCGGCTACGCCGCCGTCGCGCTGCCGGTCACCGCGACCGCGTTCGTCGCCGTGCCGCTGCTCGCCGCGCTCGACGACGACCGGGCCGCCGCGGCCGCCACCGGGTCGCTGCGGATCGCGGTCGCCGGGCCGGGCGGCCTCACCCCGTTCGGTGGGCAGGCCGACCTCGTGCTGCACCTCGACGGCGGTGTCGCCCGGATCGGTGGCCTGAGCACTGCCGCATCCACTGTGGACACCAGTCTCGACGCCGTCGTCTCCATGGCTGCCGGCGTCCTCACCGACGACCCGGCACTCGTCGAGGCCGCCGCTGGGCGGGCCGCCCTCGGCCACGCCGCCGAACTGGTCGGGCTCGGCCGGCGGATGCTCGACCTGACCGTCGGCTACGTCCAGCAGCGCTACCAGTTCGGGGCGCCCGTCGGCAGCTTCCAGGCCGTCAAGCACCAACTCGCCGACGCGTACCTCGGCCTGGAGTTCGCCCGGCCCGCCGTCCTTGCCGCCGCCTGGGCACTGCAGGAAGGCGCGGACGCGGGACCCGCCGTCGACGGCGCCGTCGTGCTCGCCGCCGACGCCGCGCACGCGGCGAGCCGCGCCGCGATCCAGTGCCACGGCGCCATCGGCTACACCGTCGAATACGAACTGCACCGCTTCGCCAAACGGGCCTGGGCCCTCGCCGCCCTCGCCGGCCCCGGCGACCGCCTCGCCGCCCTCGCCACCACCATCGGTCTGAAGGAGCAAGGGACATGACCGACGAAGCAGACGTCGTCCGGTATCGCACCGAAGGCCCGGTCGCAGTCGTGACGATGCACCGGCCGCAGTACCGCAACGCCCAGAACTCCGCGATGACCTACGCGCTCGACGACGCGCTGTACCGCGCCGCCGACGACGACGAGGTCAAGGTCATCGTGCTCACGGGGGAGGGCAAACACTTCTCCGCCGGGCACGACATCGGCACGCCCGGCCGGGACATCGACACCACGTTCCCGCGCCGCGCCGGCCTGTGGTGGGACCACGTCGGCAAACCCGGCGCGGAGAGCCGCTTCGCCCGCGAGTCCGAGGTGTACCTCGGCATGTGCCGGCGCTGGCGGGAACTGCCGAAGCCGACCATCGCTGCGGTCCAGGGCGCCTGCATCGCCGGCGGGCTGATGCTGGCCTGGTGCTGCGACCTCATCGTCGCCGCCGACGACGCGTTCTTCGCCGACCCGGTGGTGCGCATGGGCATCCCGGGCGTCGAGTATTTCGCCCACCCGTGGGTGATGGGTCCCCGGCACGCCAAGGAGTTCCTGTTCCTCGGTGAGCGGGTGTACGCCGACCGCGCCCTGCAACTCGGCATGATCAACCGGGTCGTGCCACGCGCCGACCTGGAATCGTCCACGATGGACATCGCCCGGCGGATCGCGGAGATGCCCCGCCTCGGCCTCGCCCTGACGAAGAAGGCGGTCAACCAGGCCGAGGACCTGATGGGCCTGCGCGCCGGGATGGACTCGGTGTTCGGCCTGCACCACGTCGCCCACGCGCACAACGCCGAGGTCGGCCACGACTCCCTCGCCGGGCACGACGCCCGGTCGATGCGCGACGGCGGTCGCTGATGCCGCGACGGTACGACGGCCGCGTCGCCCTCGTCACCGGTGCCGCCTCCGGCATCGGGCGGGCCGTCGCGACCCGCCTGCGGGACGAGGGCGCCCGGGTCGCCGGCCTCGACACGGCCGCCGTGGACATCGACGGGGTGCACGGCATCCGCTGCGACCTGCGCGACGAAGATCAGGTCGCCGCCGCCGTCGCCGACGCGGCCGGCTGGGGCGGCCGGATCGACCTGCTCGCCAACGTCGCCGGGGTCGCCTCCTACGCGCACACCACCGACGTCACCCTCGCCGAGTGGGACCGGATCCTCGCGGTGAACCTCACCGGCACGTTCCTCGCCTGCCGGACCGCGCTGCCGCACCTGATCGCCGCGCGGGGTGCCGTCGTCAACGTGGCGTCCCTGGCAGGGGTCCGCGGCTGGCGGTACAGCGCCGCGTATTCCGCCGCGAAGGGCGGGGTCGTCGCGCTCACCCGGGCACTCGCCGTGGAGTACGCGCCGGATGGGGTGCGGGTCGCCTGCGTGTGTCCGGGGTCCGTGGACACGCCGCTGAAACGTAACCTGGTGCCCGTGCCGGACCAGGACCCGCGGCTGGCCGGGCACGCCCGGGCGCTGCTCGACCCGCCGGTCGCCGAGCCGGACGAGGTCGCCGCCGCGATCGCCTACCTCGGCTCCGCCGAAGCGCGCTTCGCCACCGGTGCCGTGCTGCGCCTCGACGGCGGCGCCGGTGTCTGAGTACCCTCCGGACGTCGTCGCCCACCACGCCTCCGGCACCTGGACCGCCGAGACGATCGCCGCGATGGTCGCCCGCAACGACCCCGACCGGGTCGCGTTCATCGCCCCCGAGGGCACCTTCACCTGGGGCGAATACGACGTCCTGTCATCACGCCTGGCGCAGTCCTATGTGGATGCCGGGTTCGCGCCCGGGGACCGGCTCGCCGTCCTGCTCACCGGCGGCGCGCTGACCCACGTCGCCTACCTCGCCGCGCAGAAGGCCGGCCTGGTCACCGTCGGGATCGGCCCCCGGGCCGGCGACGCCGAGATCGTCCACCTGCTGGCCAAGACCGGTGCGGTGGGACTCGCCACCCGCTGGTCGCACCGCGGCCGGCCGGGCGCGGAGATCGCCGCGCGCTGCGGCGCGCCCCGGCACGTCCCACTCGACCTGGCGTCCCTGCCCGCCGCCGGCCACCCGGGCCCTGGGCTCGGCGCGGACGACCTGTTCTTCGTCAACTCCACGTCCGGCACGACGGGGCTGCCGAAGTGCGTACGGCAGACGATGAACAACCGCAAGTACTTCGGACCCCTCGCCCACGCCGCCGGCCGGTTCGGCCCCGATGAGGTCTTCGCCAGCGTGCTGCCCGCCCCGTACGGCTTCGGGCTGTGGAGCGCCCACGTCGTGCCGGCCATGTACGGCTACCCGACCGTGCTCACCGCCGAGTTCGACGCCGCCGAGACACTGCGGCTCATCGAGGAACACCGGGTCACCGTGCTGTGCGCGGTCACCGCCCAGTTCATCATGCTGCTGAACTCGCCGGCGTTCGCGACCACGGACCTTTCCTCGCTACGGGTCATGTTCACCGGCGGGGAACGAGTGCCGGTCGAGCGGGCCCGCGAGTTCGAGGAACGGACCGGCTGCGCGGTGCTGCAGTTCTACGGCTCCAACGAGGCCGGTCCGCTGTCGGTGACCACCGTGGACGACCCGCGCACGGCCAGGCTGACCACCGCCGGCCGGCCGATCCCCGGGGCGCGGCTGCGGCTGCTCGCCGACGGCGCCGACGTCACCGCCGCCGGGGGACCGGGCCAGGTAGCCGCCAGCGGCCCCGGCTGCACCCCCGGCTACCTCGACGACGACGCCGCGAACGCCGCCCTGTTCCGTCCCGACGGCTGGTTGCTGACCGGCGACGTGGCCACCATCGACGGCGGCGGCTACCTGTCCATCACCGGCCGGATCGCGGACTTCATCATCCGCGGCGGCCACAACGTGAGCGCGCTCGTCGTGGAGGAGGCGGTCGGCGGCCACCCGTCGGTCGCGCAGACCGCCGTCGTCGCCGTCCCCGACCCGGTTCTCGGCGAACGCGTCTGCGCCTACGTCGTCACCCGCGACGAGCTGACCCTCGACGCCCTGCGGGTGCACCTGGACGCGGCAGGGGTGTCGAAGCAGAACTGGCCGGAGTACCTGGTCGCCCTGCCGTCGCTGCCCCTTGGTACCGGCGGCAAGGTGGACAAGGCGGCGCTGCGAGCCGACGCGGCCCGGCGCTTCACCGCCTGACGTCCGCGGCGCCGCGGGCACCGGACAGCGTGGCGGCATGGGCGACGCTGCGACCTACCGGGACCTCGGAGAGGCGGCCTGGGCGTGGACGCTGCGCCACGTGCACCGCGACGACGGGCCGTGGCTGCCTGACCGGGTCACCGACGGCTGGCCGGAGCCCGCGCCTGACCGGGACTCCCTCCACGCCGGCACCGCGGGGCTCGCGCCGGTCCTCGCCGCGATCCGGCTGCACCGGCCGCTGAGCGGAGCCGAGACCGCGCTCGCGGACGGGATCGTCGAGCGGCTGGCAGCGCAGGCCGAGACGCGTGTGGAGCCGTCGCTGTACGACGGTGAGCTGGCCCAGGTAGGTCAGCTTCAGTGCCTGATGAGGGTCTGGGCCACCTGGCCGTCACCGATGGGGCGGCCGTCGAGGGTGGCGTGCACGTCGAAGAGGTAGCGCCGGCCGCGGACGTCGGCAAGGACGGCCGTCACCACGAACTGCTGGCCGGTGCGGGCCGGGCCGGTGTGCCGTACCCCGATCCAGGTGCCCAGTGACGCGGTTGCCGGCGCGAAATACGGGCGCAGGACGTCGGCGGCGGTGTCCTCCAGGCAGGCGATGAGCGCCGGGGTGCTCAGCACCGGCTCGGTGTCCGGGACGTGGTCGGTGGTCTGGTCCGCGGTGACCGTGAAGGTGCGGGTGCGGGAGGCGCCTGGGCCGAGGTCGGTGCGCAGCAGCCGGTGCGGTGCCTCGTCGCGGGGTGCGCCGTGGCGCACGCGGAGGTCGGCGACGAGCCGCTCACCCCGCACCAGCCGCAGCATCACCACCCGGCCGCCGGTCGCACCCTCCACGGAGGTGAGCCGCAGCGGGTCGTTGCCGTGACCCGCTGGGTCGCCGTGCCAGATGAGCTGCTCCACGTGGGCGTCCGCCGGGATGGGCAGCAGCGGCAGGATGCGAAGGTCCGCCGGGGTGCCGGCGGGGGCAGTCCAGAGGTCCGGCACGCGGCGCTCCCTACCTTGACATGCTCGAAGGGTCAGGAACAGAATGGCACAACCAAGCGCTTGTTTGGTAGAGGTCTTGGGGGTTCTTCGTGCACGACCTGTTCCCCGCCGGAGCCGCGCCGGCGCCCGGCAGCGTCCACGAGCGCTACGTCGCCGACCGCCTCGCCGAGGTGCGGGACGGCGAGACGCTGCCCGACACCGTCCGCCGGCACGCCGCGGCGCAACCGGACGGCGTCGCCTTCGTCGCCGGCGACGACCGGCTCACCTGGGCGCAGTTCGACGCCCGCTCCACCGCCTTCGCGCAGCGGCTCGCCGACGCCGGGCTCCCGCGCGGCACCCGCGTCGGGGTCCTGCTGCCCGACGGCGTCGAGGTGCACGTCGTGTACCTCGCCGCGATGAAGGCCGGCATGATCGTCGTCGCGATCGGCCCGCGGGCGGCCCGTCTGGAGGTCCGGCACCTGCTCACCGTCGGGGGTGCCACCGCGCTCGTCAGTCTGGCCCGGCACCGCGACGAGCCGGTCGCCGCACTCGTGGAGGGGCTCGGCATCGTCGTACACCTCGAAATCCAGAAACTCGAGGACGGCACGGTCGCGCCGAAAGGGGCGCACGAGCTGCGCCGCGACGAGATCCACCTGCTGAACTCGACGTCCGGCACGACCGGCATGCCCAAATGCGTGGTGCACAACCAGGACCGCTGGTTCTACTACCACGAGCTCGCCGTCGAGTGTGGCGACCTGCGCCCCGACGACGTGTTCCTGACGCTGATCCCGGCGCCCTACGGCTTCGCGCAGTGGACCGCCAACTTCACCCCCACGCTGCTGGGCGCCCCAACCGTGGTCATGCCCCGCTTCTCCGCCGACGAGGCGCTGCGCCTCATCGAGCGCGAGCGGGTCACCGTCGTGTGCTGCGTCAGCACCCAGTTCATCATGATGCTCAACTCGCCGGTCGCCTCGGACGTGGACCTGTCGTCGCTGCGGGTCATGTTCACCGGCGGCGAGGCCGTGCCGTTCGAGCGGGCCGCCGAGTTCGAACGCCGCACCGGCGCCAGAGTGTTGCAGTTCTTCGGCTCCAACGAGACCGGCGCACTGTCGCGGACCTCGGTCACCGACACCACCGACCAGCGGCTGCGTACCGCCGGGAAGGTCATCGACGCGATGCGGGTGCGGCTGTTCGCCGAGGACGGCACCGACGTTACCGCCGTCGGCGGCCCCGGCCAGGCCGCGTGCGCCGGCCCCGCCACGTGCCTGGGCTACTTCGCCGACCCGGCCGCCAACGAGGCGCTGTTCACGGCCGACGGCTGGATGCTCACCGGCGACATCTGCACCATCGACGCCGACGGCTACCTGCGGGTCGTGGACCGCAAGTCCGACTTCATCATCCGCGGCGGCAAGAACATCAGCGCCGCCGCTGTCGAGGACCACGTCGGCTCGCACCCCGCGGTCGCCATGGTCGCCGCGGTGGCAGTGCCGGACCCGACATTCGGCGAGCGGGTCTGCGCCTTCGTCGTGCTGCGCGACGCGGAGACCCTCGACCTCGACGGGCTCCGCCAGCACCTCGACGTGCGCGGGGTGTCCCGGGACAACTGGCCGGAGCGCCTGGAGATCGTGCCGGACCTGCCCCGCGGCTCCGGTGGCAAGGTCGCCAAGGCCCAGCTCCGCCAGCGCCTGCGTGCCTGAACGGCGTTGCCGGGCCGTCAGGCCTTCGGGTCGGTGAGCAGATCGCGCAGGCGGCCGCGCTGGATCTGGCCGGTCGCGGGGGTGCGGGGGATCGTGCTGGTCGTCGCGACTCGGCGGGGCACCTTGAACCCGGCGAGCCGGCCCTCCACATGCGACCGCACCTGGGCCACCGTCGGCGGCGGGCAGCCGTCGGGGACCACGAACACCGCGCAGACGACCTCGCCCCACCGGTCGTCGGGCAGGCCGACGACCGCCACGTCGAGCACGCCCGACAGGTCGCGTAGCGCGTGCTCGACCTCCGCCGGGCCGACCGACTCGCCGCCGGTGCGGATCACCTCGCGGGTGCGGCCGGTCAGGAACAGGTAGCCGTCCTCGTCGAGGCGGCCGAGGTCGCCGGAGCGGTACTCGCCGGTGAGCGGGTCGGCGCCGAGGTAGCCGTTCATCAGCGCGGGGCCTTCGACGCAGACCTCGCCGTCGGCGGCCAGCCACAAGGCGTTCGGGGTCGCGGCCCGCCCGACGCTGCCGGGCTTGCGGGCCAGATCCCAGTCGTGCAGTGCCGCCATCCGGCCGGCCTCGGTGGAGCCGTACAGGATCGTCGTGGTCGTGCCGGGCAGCCTGGCCTTGATCCGTTCGACGAGGTCCGCGGCGACGCTGGACGTGCCGGTGTCGGCGTGCAGGAGCGAGCGCAGGTCGGCGGCGCGGTGCTCCCGGTCCAGCAGACGTTCCCAGACCGCCGGGATGCAGTACAGCGCCGAGGGGCGCTGCCGGCGGACCACGTCGATCACCTCGACGGCGTCGGCGCGGCGCACCAGGTGCACGGCGGTGCGGTGCTGCCAGGCCTCCATCACGTAGTGCCAGCCGCCGTAGTGGTACAGCGGGAACGTGCACACCACGCCGCCGTGCCCGCGCAGGCCGCTGGTGAACGTGCCGCCGCCGGGTGCCGCACGCAGCCAGCTCGCCCGGTGGCTGACCAGGGCGCCCTTCGGTGTGCCGGTGCTACCGCTGGTCAGGTACACGATGTGCGGCGCCGCGTCGTCCACCGGCCGCCGGTCCCAGACGCTGGAGCCGTTGCCGAGGGTTTCGTGGTGTACGACTCCCGCCTCGCCGAACGCCAGGTCCGACAGCACGAGCCGGGGGTCGAGGTACCGGCGGACCGCGTCGCGTTCGTGCACCGGCAGGGCGGGGTTCAGCGGGGCGAACACCGCGCCGAGCCGCGCGCAGGCGACGAACACGTCCAGGGAGCGCAGGGTGGGCGTCGCGCACCACAGCACGATGTCGCCGGTGCCGACCCCGCGGGCGGCGAGGGCGTTCGCGGTCCGGTTCGCGGCGACGTCCAGCTCCGCGAACGTCACCGCCCCCGCGCCGAGGGTGGCAGCGGTCCGTCCAGGGGCGGTGAGCGCGGCAAGCGTGACGATGTCCCCGATCAGCAGGCTCATGCGGCTGCGTCCCAGGGGCCGATGCTGACCTGTGCGGGGCCGGCTGCGGCGTGCGCCGCCTTGTCGCGGGTGATCTCCAGGGCCTTCGGCAGCGCGTCGACGCCGTCGAGCCGGTGCGTCACCAGGCAGTCGAGGTCGACGTAGCCGCGGCGCACCAGGCGCAGCGCCTGCTCGAACGCGCTGCCGCCGGGGGAGTAGCCGCCCGCGCCGGACCGCGGGTGCAGCAGTGCCACGGCACGCTCCCGCAGCAGGCCCAGCGGTGCGCTCGCGTGCCGGGGCAGGACCGCGACCATGACGATCCGCCCGCCGCGCCGCACGCATTGGGCGGCCAGCTCCAAGGTGGACGTGCCGGCGAGTCCGGCGCTCGGCATGCCGCCCGCGGTCTCGAACACCACGTCGGCGCCGATGCCGCCGGTCGCCTCCAGGACCGCGGCGTGGACGTCCTCGGTCGCGTCGATGACTGCATCGGCACCGGCCGCGAGAGCGAGCCGCCGCTTGGCGGGGCTGCGGCCGGTGACGATGATCAGGCCGGCGCCGCCGTGCCGGGCCACCTGCGTGTGCAGCACGCCCATCACGCCGGCGCCGAGGATCAGGACGCTGTCGCCGGGCCGCACCTCGGCGATGGCGTGCCCGTGCAGCGCGCCGGCGAGGGGCTGCACGGCGGCGGCCTGCGCCGCGGTGACCCCGTCCGGGACGGTGACGACCGACTTCGCCGGCACGGCGACCCGCTCGGCGAACGCCCCCGCCCGGGTGAAGCCGAGCACACCGGGGGAGGGGCAGGCGTCCGGGCGGTCCCGGCGGCAGGCGGCGCAGGTGCCGCACGCGGCCGTCTCGACGGCGGTCACCCGGTCCCCGACCGCGTGCCCGCTTCCCGGCCCGGCGACGCTGATGACCCCGGCGAACTCGTGGCCGCCGAAGCGGGTCGGCCCGGCGGCGAGCCGGGCGGCGAGGACGTCGTGCATGGCGACCGGGTCACCGGCGATGAGCATGCACTCGGTGACGCTCGGCTGGACGCAGGCGACGTCGATGACGACCTCGTCCGGCCCGGGGACCGGGTCCGGGACCTCCTCGACGGTCGGATCGCCGAAGCCGTGCAGTACCAGTGCCCGCATCTCATGCTCTCCTCGGCCGTGCTTGACGGTGCAGTTAGATTTTGTATTCAATATTCAAATCTCGTCAAGGGAGGCTCGGATGGAGCGGGAGCTCATCGTCACCGGGGTCGGCGGGCAGGGCATCCAGCTGCTCGCGAAGACCCTCGCCCTCGCCGCCACCCGGGAGGGGCGCTATGCGATGCTCGCCGCGGACTACGGCGGCGAGATGCGCGGCGGGCCGTCCAAGGCCGGCGTCGTCGTCGGCGACGCCCCACTGCACGCCCTGCCGATCCTGCCGTCAGCCTGGTCCGCGATCTTCGCCCACCATCGCTTCGCCGAGGGCGTGCAGGACCGGCTCCGACCCGGCGGCATCGTCGTGGCCAACACCCCGCTCGTCGATCCCGACGGCTTCCGCGCCGACCTGCGGGTCTTCGTCGTCGACGCGATGGCCGCGGCCAAGGAGTGCGGCGCGCCGAACGCGTCCGGGTTCGTCCTCCTCGGCGCCTACAACGCCCTCACCACGATGGTGGCGGCGGCGTCGCTGGTCGCCGCGATGGAGGAACTGCTGCCTCCCTACCGGCAGCAGCACGCCCCCGCCAACGCGCGCGCCCTCGAGGCGGGCGCCCTGACCGTGCGGGCCGGTGTGGCATGAGCCTGGAGCTGCTCGACGGCGGGGCCGCCATGGCTGAGGCGGCGATCGCCGCCGGGTGCCGGTTCTTCACCGGCTACCCGATGTCACCGTTCACCGGCCTGCTGGAGGAGATGTCACGGCGGCTGCCCAAGGCCGGCGGGGTCTGCCTCAACGCGGAGAGCGAGATCGAAGGCGTCAACATGACCCTCGGCGCCGCCGCGGCCGGAGCCCGCGCCGCGACCGGCTCGTGCGGGCAGGGCATCGCGCTGATGCAGGAGGCGATCGCCGAGGCCGCGCTCAACGAGACCCCGTTCGTCGTGTTCAACCTGGCCCGCAACCAGCAGGACTACTTCCAGGCCACCCGCGGCGGCGGCTGGGGCGACTACCGCACGATCACCCTCGCCCCGAAGGACGTCCCGGAGGCCATCGAGCACACCCAGCTGCTGTTCCACCTCGCCGACAAGCACCGCGCGCCGGTCATGCTGTACGGCGACCCGCTGCTCGCGCAAACCCGCGTCGGCGTCGACGTCCAGGCCCTCGACTTCGGCCCGCTGCCGGCCAAGGACTGGGCGCTGGACGGCACCGGCGGCGGCACCGGCCGCAGCCGCCAGATCTGGACCTGGGCGATGGGCAAGGCCAACGACCCCGGCCCCGGCCCCGACGGGCACTGGCGCGCGGTCGCCGACAAGTTCGACCGGATCGCCGCGGAGGAGCAGCGCCACGAGGAGTCCATGGTGGACGACGCCGAGACCGTAGTGGTGGCGTTCGGCACGGCGGCGAAGTTCGTCGAGCACGTCGTGACCGGGCTGCGCGCCGAAGGCCACCGCATCGGCTGGTTCCGGCCCGTCACCCTGTGGCCGTTTCCCGGCGCCGCGCTGCGCCGTGCCACCACCGGCGCCCGCAACGTCCTGGTCTTCGAGCTCAACGCCGGGCAGATGCTCGACGACGTGCGCATCCACGCCGCCGACCGCGACGCCGTCCGGTTCGTCGGCGGGGTCAGCATCGCCGAGTCCGGGCTCTCCTACGGTCCCCTGCTCGACGCCCCCGTGATCCGCGAACGAATCCTAGGTGCGACATGATCATCGACACGTCCGGGCCGCCCGCCGTCCCGGCGAAACAGGTCGCCGACTTCAAGCCCAGTCTCCTGCTCGGCGAGCACTCGCTGTGCCCCGGCTGCGGCGAGCCCGTCGCCCTGCGGATCCTGCTGGAGGTGCTGCAGGAGCTCGACATCGTGCAGCGCAGCATCGGCGTCGTCGGGCACGGCTGCTACGGCAGCTTCGTGCGCATCATGGACGTCGACGTCCTGCAGTGCCTGCACGGCCGCGCCCCGGCGTGCGCCACCGGCATCAAACGGGTCCGCCCCGGCGTCGCCGTGTTCACCCTGCAGGGCGACGGGGACATGGCCAACGAAGGGCTGCAGGAGGTGCTGCACGCCGCCGCCCGCGGTGAGAACATCACCTGCGTGATGCTCAACAACGGGGTCTTCGGCGACACTGGCGGCCAGCAGACCGCCGCCACCGTCCTCGGCCAGCGCACCAAGACCAGCATCGACGGGCGCGACCCGGACACCCACGGCTACCCGATCCCGGTCGCCGACCTGGTCGCGTCGCTGCAGGGCGTCGGCTACGTCGCCCGCGGCGCCGTCTCCAGCGCCGGTGGGGTGCTGCAGGCGAAACGGATGCTGCGCAAGGCGTTCGAGACCCAGCTCGCCGGCGGCGGGTTCAGCCTGGTGGAGATCCTCACCATGTGCCCGACCGGCTGGTTCGTGCCGACCGCCGAAGGACCGTCGTATCAGCAGGGCACCATGGAGCAGACGTACGGCATCGGCGAGCTGGTGACCCGGTGAAGCTGCAGCGGGCCAACACCAGCGAGGCGGTCGCGGCGCACGTGCTGGACCTGTTGTTCGCCGGTGAGCTGCGCAGCGGCCAGCGTCTCGACCTCGACGAGATCGCTTCGCGGCTCGGCGTGAGCCGGGTGCCGGTCCGCGAGGGCCTCATCCAGCTCGAACGCGACGGTCTCGTCGAACGCGCCCACTACAGGCGGGCGTTCGTCGCGGAGTTCGACGACGCCACCGTCCGGGAGGCGTTCGAGCTCTACGGCATGCTCAGCGCGTTGACCAACCGCCGCGTCGCCGCGCGCCGCGACCCAGCGGTCGTGGAGGCTCTGGGCAAGCTCGACGAGAGCCTGGCCGGCTGCGACGACCCGGCCGAATTCGAGTCCCTGGCCCGCGAGTTCCGCCGGGTCGTCAACGTCGCCGGCGCCCGCAACCACCTGCGGGCGCTGCTGCGCACGTTCAGCGGCCTGGTCCCGGCCGCGGCCCGGTTCTCCATCGACGACGCCCTGCCGGCCGAGCGTGCCGCCCTGCACGCCGAATACGCCGCGATCCGCGACGGGGACCCCGACGCCGCCGGCGCCGCGGCCCTCGCGCACCTGCGCCTCACCGCCGACAACGCCGTCGCCGCGCTGCGCCGCCGCGGCGTCTTCCCACCGTCCGTCGTGGACGGTGCAGAGTGGACGGACGCGGCGGCCGTCCTGAAGGGAACGACCCCGTGAGCCGTGGCACCCTCGTCATCGACACCGACCGCTGCAAGGGCTGCGAGCTGTGCCTGGCCGCCTGCCCCCCCAGCGTGCTGAGCATGTCCGCGACCGTCAACGAGCAGGGCTACCGGTATCCGGAGCTGCACGACGGCTGCACTGGATGTACCGCCTGCCAGATCGTCTGCCCCGACTTCGTCATCGCCGTCTACCGATACACCCCGCCGCCCGCGTGAGGGCGGCGAGGCTCCCGACGGACGGTCAGTTGTTGGAGTCGGCGCTGGTCAGGAAGCCGGCGTTGACCCGCGCGCCGCCGCTGTCGTAGCAGGCCACGTCGCGCGCACAGTCACACCGAGACGGTTTGCCGACAGTCCGTGGCGCTGGTGTTCGTTCGCCATGTCCTTCGATATCTCGCGACGCCGCACCCGGCGGTCCTCGCCGTCGCCGTCGCCGCCGTGTGGTTCCTCGTCCGCGACGAGCCGGCCGCCCCCGACGCCGGTGACTGCCTGAGGAAACCCACCCCGTCGACGTTCGAGACGGCCGACTGCGGGTCCACCGGCGCGCGGTACGTCGTGCTCGGCCGGGTCGAGAACCGCACCGACGAGGACGCCAGGGACGTCTCGATCATCTGCGCCCGCTGGCCGGACGCCGCCTTCGACTACTGGCGCGAACGGCCCGGCAGCAAGGGCGTCGTCATCTGCGCCAAGGAGCGCTAGCCCGCGGGGCTTGATGAACACGCCGTCTACCCGGTGGATCGGTGGTCCCAGCAGACCGGCAATCCACTGGGTAGTCATGCTGCCGCCTTGGGCGGCGCCACGTCAGTGGCGAGGCGAATTCAACCAAGCGATTGCTTGATTTGCTGGCGGGGTGCGGCTTAATCTTCTAAAAGATTTGGAGGTGAGCCGTGACACTCACGACAGCACCGCCCGGCTCGACCGACGCGCCCATGCGCGACGGCGGGACCGCCACCTGGTCGCCCCGCATCACCCCGCCGATCGGCGTCGACCTCACCGACCGGCAGGCCCTGGCCTGCGCGTTCCGCATCCTGGGGAACAGCGGCTTCAGCGAGAACATCGCCGGCCACATCACCATGGTCAAAGACGGCCAAGGCGGCACCGAAGGTGCCATGTGGGTCAACCCGTGGGGCCTGTGGTGGGAGGAGATCTCCGCGTCCGACCTGTGCGTGGTCGACCGGGACGGCACCGTCCTGGATGGCCGGTGGGACGTCACCCCGGCCATCCACATCCACACCGAACTGCACCGGGTCCGGCCCGACGCCAGGGTCGTCGTGCACAACCACCCGTACTACGTCACCGTGCTCGCCGCGATCGGGGTGCTGCCACAAATCGTGCACCAGACCGGGTGCATGTACGACGGCGACCTCGCGTTCGTGCACGAATACACCGGCGAGGTCGACGACGCCGCGCTCGGCGCCGACCTGGCCCGCCGGATCGGGGACAGCTCCGTGGTCATCCTCGCCAGCCACGGCATCATCGTCACCGCCCCGACGATCCAGGAGGCGACATACCGCTCGGCGAGCATCGACCGTGCCTGCCGCCTCGCCTACGACGTCATGCTGCTCGGCCGCGACCCCCTGGAGATCGCCCCCGGCCTGCGGCACGGCATGAAGAAGTCACTGCTGGAGCGCGGCACCGACGTGTTCTGGGCCGGCGCCGTGCGCTCACTGCTGCGCCGCGAGCCCGAAGTACTGGACTGAAAGGCAACGTCATGGCATCGATCGACGAGTTACTGCAGAACAGTTCGTTCACCATCGCCGACCGGTCGAAGGTGACCTTCCTGCCCGACCCGCCCCGCCAGCCCCGCAAGTACACGTTCATCTCCGTCGACGACCACATCGTCGAGCCGCCCAACGCGTTCGAGGGCCGCATGCCGGCGAAGTTCGCCGAGCAGACGCCCCGGGTCGTCGAACAGGACGGCAGCCACGTCTGGATCTACGACGGCAAGGAGTTCCCGAACGTCGGCTTCAACGCTGTCGTCGGCCGGCCGGTCGACGAGTACAGCATGGAACCGAGCCGCTTCGACGACATGCGCCGCGGCTCGTGGGACATCCACGAACGCATCAAGGACATGGACCTCAGCGGCGTGTACGCCTCGCTGTGCTTCCCGTCGTTCCTGCCCGGCTTCGCCGGCCAGCGCCTGCAACTGTCCACGAAGGACACCGAGCTGGCCCTCGCCGCCACCCGCGCCTGGAACGACTGGAACATCGAGGCGTGGTCCGGCGCCTACCCGGACCGCATGATCCCCTGCCAGCTGCCGTACTTCCTGGACCCCGAGGTCGGCGCCCAGGAGATCTACCGTAACGCCGAGCGCGGGTTCAAGGCCGTCACCTTCACCGAGGCACCGCACCTGCTCGGCATGCCGTCGCTGCACACCGGGCACTGGGACCCGATCATGCGCGCCTGCGAGGAGACCGGCACCGTCATCAACCTGCACATCGGCTCGTCGGGAACCTCGCCGTCCACCGCCCCGGACGCCCCACCGGACGTCGTCGGCGTGCTGTTCTTCGGGTACTCGATGTTCTCCGCCGTGGACTGGTTGTACTCCCGTATCCCGGTGCGGTTCCCCGGCATCAAGATCGTGCTGTCGGAGGGCGGCATCGGCTGGGTGCCCGGCCTCGTCGACCGGCTCAACCACATGCTGAGCTACCACGAGATGTACGGCACCTGGAAGGGCATCGACCTGACCCCAGCCGAGGTGCTGCTGCGCAACTTCTACTTCTGCGCGGTCGAGGACCCGTCGTCCTTCGCGCTGCGCGACGTCATCGGCGTCGACCACATCTTCCTCGAGCAGGACTACCCGCACTGCGACTCGACCTGGCCGCACACCCAGCGCACCATCGAGGAGGAGATCGGTGGCCTGCCCGACGCCGACGTGCGCAAGATGACCTGGGAGAACGCGTCCAGGGTATACCGGCACCCGGTCCCACCCGCGGTCCAGGACGACCCGGACGCCTACTAGACTCCGCCTCCATGGTCTCAGCCGACCGGCTCGCCGAGCAGGTGGCCGATCACATCCGCGGCCAGATCGTGCGCGGTGAGCTCGCAGACGGTGCCCCGCTGCCCAAGTCGGAGGAACTCATCCAGCGCTACCCGGTGAGCATGCCGACGTTCCGCGAGGCGATGCGCATCCTGGAGGCGGAAGGCCTGATCACGGTCCGCCGGGGACGGCTCGGCGGTGCGGTCGTGCACCGGCCCTCCCCGGCGAACCTCGGCTACAACCTCGGCCTCGTCCTCGCCGCGCAACGCGTCGGCATCGACGACGTCGCCACCGCGCTCCGCCACGTCGAGCCGGCCTGCGCCGCCCTGTGCGCAGGCCGGCCCGACCGGGCCGACACCGTGGTCCCGCGGCTGCGGGCGCTGCACGAGGAGTATCTGGCCCGCATCGACGACCTGGTCGAGGTCGTCGGCGTGTCCCGCCGCTTCCACGAGGCCCTCGTCGGCCTGTGCGGCAACCCGCCGCTGATCGTGCTCGCCGGGGCGCTGGAAGCCCTGTGGTCCAGTCACGAGCAGGACTGGGCCACCCGCATCCGGGAGACCACTGGCGTACCACTGCGCGAACGCCGCGCGGCCGGCGAGGTGCACGGCCGGATCCTCGCGCTCATCGAGCAGGGCGCCGCCGACGAGGTGCACCGGCTCGTCACCGAGCACCTGACGTCCGCGCAGCGCAACCCCAGCCCGGCCGGCCCGTCCGCCGTCATCGACGCGGCCCTGATCCGCCGGCAGCCACGCGGGTAGCGGAGGTAACGGCCTTTCGAACGCGGTTGGATCGCTGGCCTTTCGACACCCGCATGCGGTGCGATGCAGTTGTAGGACCGCCCGCCGAACCCGGGTGCGTCGGGTGGAGGCACGATGGTGGTCATGGAGCGTGCGGGGTGGGACCGGTCCGTGAGACGACGGACCAGCCGGCGGTGCTCCGCGGCAACCTGAGCCGCACGCTGCGGCACATCCGCGCCAGCGGGCCGCGGTCCCGGGCCGCGATCGCCGCCGGCCTGCACAAGACGACCGTGTCGAGTCTCGTCGAAGAGCTGCTGAGCCGCCGCCTCGTCCGTGAGACCGGGCTCGAACGGTCCGGCGTCGCCGGTCGCCCGGCGCGCAGGGTGGCGCTGTCACCTGAGCTCGGCGCGGTCCGGGATCGAGATCAACATGGACTACCTGGCGGTGCACGGCTGCTACCTGACCGGCCGGACGGGTCGTCGAGCGACGGGTCGGCTTCGACGCGCAGGGTCGCGACGTCGAGACCTGCCTGGCCGATCTGGCCGCCGCTCGCACCATCGCGGAACTGACGGATCATGGTGTGACCCCGGTGCAGCACTGACCGCGGCGGAGGAGACACAGCGACGCCGGGAACCACACGAGCTTCCGCTTCTCGCAATGTCTGACCGACAACGGAATCCGGCCGTCCATGGGGCCCGTCGGCGACTCGTTCGACAACGCACTGATGGAGTACTTCTGGTCGACCCTGAAGATCGAACTGGTCCATCGCACCAGCTGGCGAACCCGCGACCAGGCAGGCTCCCCCGGTGGTGTTGTACGCGGTGATGCGCATCCCTTGCCGGGGCCAGGACCGGCGTACCTGCAGGCGGAACCAGCCGCGGGCGTAGCTCACGACGAGGCGGTACACGGCGCTGGCCGCGGCGGTCGCCGGACGGTGTGCGGGGTTGAGGTCATGGCTGCTGGGGAGTGAGGACCTCCGTCAGGTCGCGGAGCATCTCGGAGGCGGTGACGGGGTCGAGGGCGTCGAACGTGCGGGTCAGGGTGCGTGGGGCCCAGGTGCCCCGCGGGTGGTCGTTGAGCCAGATGGTCCTGAGCTCCTGGTCGGTGAAGATGTCGTGGGCGCCGATCGGGATGCCGGGGTCCAGGTCGATGACGATGGCGCGGTTGTCCGGGGCGGGGCGCCAGATCCAGCACTGCACGCCGGCGTCCTGGGGCTCGCCGCGTCGCCAGCCGCGGCGTTCCAGGCCGAGGAGGGTCTTCGTGGGGACCTTCAGGTCGGTGAACCTGGCGAGGCTCGTCGACGCCCGCTCCGACGCGGTCAGTGTGTGCACCGCGCGGCCCAGCTGCACGAAGGGCTGGAGGATCTCGTAGTCGGCGAACAGCGACACCCAGGCGGGCAGGTCCGCGCCGAGCAGGACGGGGTGGGCGAGGGCGACGGCCGCGGTGGGCGGGAGGGTGAACGAGTCGTCGGCGGCGTCGGCGAAGGTGCCGTCCTCCGCGACACGGAAAGCGGTCACGCCGAACGTGGTCATGCCACCGTTGTCCGCGGCGGCGGTGGTCGCGTCGACGCTGGGCTCGGTCGGAAGGAGGGTGGCGGTCCACACGAGGCGCCGGGCGATGTGCCGCAGCAGCGGGTGCGCCACGACGTGGTCCTGGAACGATGCTGCCGTCCAGTGGCGCCGGCTGACCATCGCGGCCTCCAGGCGGCGGATCTGGTCGGCGGCGATGGTGCGGACGTCCTTCTTGAGGGCGGTGTAGCGCTGGTACGCGGCGGGCGCCAGCTCCTGGTCGTCGCGCGCCCCCGGCTTCGGCAGGTCCTTGCGCGGCGCGCCGCCGTCCGCGGTGACATAGGGCTTGAGCTGCTCGTCGAAGCCGACCACGAACTGGCGAGGCCCGTAGTCCAGCAGGAGGGAGCCGGAGGCGTCGAGGCCGAGATCGGGGACCAGGCGGTCGGCGAGCTGCTCCTCGGTGAGGCCGAGCGAGGCGGCGACCTCGGCGACCTTCTCCGTCGCCCGCTCCTTGAGGCCCTTGAACTTGGCCTTCTGCGCGATCCCGCTCAGGTGCGCCAGCGCGAGGTCGGAGCCGATGCCGGCGAGGACGTCCAGGCCGGTGACGGCCTTCGCGTGGCCGCCTTCGCCGGGCCAGGCGCGGATCACGGGGGAGAGGCGGCGGACGGTGTCGTCATCGCCGAGCCACTGCAGGGCGAGCAGGGGCCACGGCTCCTTCGGCGGGGCGCCGACCGACTGCCACTGGGTGAACACGACCCAGGCGAACTGGGCGAGGGAGCGGCGGTCGAGCTGCTCGACGACGAGCGGCACGCCCGCATACACCTCGTCGGGGCGGGAGATGGCAAGCATCGTGCACAGGTGGCGGGCCGGCTCGTCGCCGAGGGCGGCGGAGCGGTCCTTGAGCAGGATGCGGGGCATCAGCGAAGGGTCGGCCCAGGCCGGCAGGTCGGGGATCTTCGCCGGCAGGACGTCGAGGGTGCTGCCGCCGAGCAGCGCGTCGAGCGCCGCAGCGGCGTCGGGGCCGAACGAGGTGCCGGCGGCGAGGACCTCGTCGCGGTGCCGGACCGCGAGCATCCGCAGCACCTCCTCGGCCGCCTGCCGGTCCGGGCCGGTCGGGCCCACCGCGGCCGGGGTCAGCGCCCGGGCCGCATACGCCGGGTGCCGGTCGAGCCAGGCGAGCACGAGCGCCCGCAGCGACTTGAGCCGCCGCAGCGAGCGGGCCATGTGCGTGGCGACCTCGGGCGAGGCGAACGGCAGCAGCAGCTCGGTGCACGTCCCGGCCTGCTTGTCCGCGAGATGCAGGGCGGCCGGCAGCGCGGCGAGCCCGAAGCGGGCGGCGATCGGCGGGAACCACTGCGGGGCGTCCCAGATCCGCTGGGGGCGCCAGTCGGGCAGCAGCTCGGCGACCACGTCGTCGGGGGCGGTCAGCATGAGCGTGACCTCGTGGTGCCCCTGCAGGGCGCCGGCGCGGTAGTGCCGCACCGCGGTCTCGATGGAGGTGTCGAGGGCCCACCAGGTCGCATTCGGCACGCGCCGCGCGGCCCACGCGTCCCGCTCGCCCGGCGCCCAGTCGAGCACGGGCTCGGCGGTGAAGCCGAGGCCGGGGACGACCTGCGGCCGCGAACGCGGGCGCCGCACCGTCCACGGCGGGGTGACCAGCAGCTCCGGCAGCGCCGGCGGCGACGCCAGGGGCACGGCGCTGTCGTCGGCCAGGATGGCCTCGACCCGCGCCTGCGCGGCGGGCGGCAGAGAGACGCCGGCGGTGAGGTCGCGGTGCGAGAGGACGTGCACCCGCAGCATGTCCTGCGCGGCCCGGCCGGCGTCGGCGGCGAGGATGCGCAGCGCCCGCTCCGGGAAACGGCGGGCCGCGTCGAGGGCGGCGAGCGGCACGTACTTGCGGTCGAGGCGGGTGACCAGCCCCGCGAACGCCTCGTCGGTCGGGAACAGCGCCAGGGCGCTCACGAGCCGCTGCTGGATCTCGGCGTCGACGTTGCCCGTGTCCAGCCACTCCAGCAGGTGCGGCGTGACGGCGGGTCCGGTGCCGTCCACGGCGGTCGCGAGGGCCTCAGTGTCGCGGGCGAGCCACCAGCCGCCGGAGGCGGGCGCCGCCGCGGCCAGGTGCGCGCTGCCGGACGCCGCGCACCACAGCAGCTTGGCCCGGTAGTTGTCGGTGATGCCGGCCAGCTCCGCGGCGACGCCGTCGACCCAGTCCCGCTGCGTGGGGACGAGGAACGCGGCGGCGGCCCGCCGGTAGGCCGAGTGGTCCCGGTGGCCGGCGAGCATCGCGACCACCGCGGCGTGGTCGTCGTCGGACGCGACCGCCAGCGCCGCCCTGACCCGCCCGGCGAGCGCGACCCAGTGCGGGAAGTAGCCCCAGCCGGGCAGGGTCCGCCATGTCACCCGCGCCGGCACCTGGACGCTGTTGTGCATGTAACCGCCGGTGTCCAGGTCGACCGCCTCCACCGTGGCGGCAGCGGCGAACAGCAGCCCCCGCGAGGGGATCCACAGGTCGGCGAGCCGGGCCAGCCGGCCCGTGTCCTTCCACGCCACGTAGGGGGCGACGAGCGCCGCCACCACCCCCGCGCCGGCGGCAGGGCCGCTGGAGGGGTCGGCGAGATACGCCCGCGCGGGCGCCACGAGCGAAGGGTCGCTGTCGGGATGGTCGAGCCGGGCGTCGATCATGCCCCGCGCAGCGGCGATGAGCTCCGTCCCCCGGGCCCGGTCGTGCTTCAGTGCGGGCCCAGGGGTGCCGCCCCGGCGGGGGATGAACACTTTGCGCCAGGAGGCCGGAAACTCGAGATCCACGCCGACACACTAACGACGAGGTACGACAATAACTCAGGCGCCGACGTACTCCGCCAGATGCTGCCCGGTCAGCGTTGAACGTGACGCCATGAGCGCGGCGGGCGTCCCGGTGAACACGACCTGCCCGCCGTCGTGCCCCGCCCCCGGCCCGAGGTCGATGATCCAGTCGGCGTGCGCCATCACGGCCTGGTGGTGCTCGACCACGATCACCGACTTGCCCGCGTCCACGAGCCGGTCGAGCAGCCCCAGCAGGTGCGACACGTCCGCGAGGTGCAGGCCCGCGGTCGGCTCGTCCAGCACGTACACGCCGCCCTTGTCGCCCATGTGCGTGGCCAGCTTCAGCCGCTGCCGCTCGCCGCCGGACAGCGTCGTCAGCGGCTGCCCGATCGTCAGGTACCCGAGCCCCACGTCGACCAGCCGGCCGAGGATCACGTGCGCCGGCGGCGTGTGCGCGTCGGTCCCGGGGCCGAAGAACTCGAACGCGTCGGCGACCGACATCGTCAGGACCTCGCTGATGTCGCGGCCGCCCAGGTGGTAGTCGAGGACCGACGCGTCGAAACGCTTGCCCTCGCACACCTCGCAGACGGTGGCGACGCCGGCCATGACCACCAGGTCGGTGTAGATGACGCCGTTGCCGTTGCAGTTGGGGCAGGCGCCCTCCGAGTTGGCGCTGAACAGCGCGGGCTTCACGCCGTTGGCCTTCGCGAAGGCCTTGCGGATGGGTTCGAGGAGGCCGGTGTACGTCGCGGGATTGCTCCGCCGGGAGCCGCGGATCGGGCTCTGGTCGACGGACACGACGTCGCCGAACGCGGGAACGGATCCGTGCACCAGTGAGCTCTTGCCGGAGCCGGCCACCCCGGTGACGACACAGAGCACGCCGAGCGGGATGTCGACGTCGACGTCGCGCAGGTTGTGCGCGTTCGCGCCGCGGACCTTGAGATACCCGGACGGCGACCGCACGTCGGGCTTCAGTGCGACACGGTCGTCGAGGTGCTTGCCGGTGAGCGTACCGCTGTTGCGAAGGCCCGGCAGGGTGCCCTCGTAGCAGATCGTGCCGCCCCCGGAGCCGGCGCCCGGACCGAGGTCGACGACGTGGTCCGCGATCGCGATCGCCTCCGGCTTGTGCTCCACGACCAGCACCGTGTTGCCCTTGTCGCGCAGCCGCAGCAGCAGGTCGTTCATCCGCTGGATGTCGTGCGGGTGCAGGCCGATCGTGGGCTCGTCGAACACGTACGTGATGTCGGTCAGCGGCGAGCCGAGGTGCCGGATCATCTTGACCCGCTGCGACTCGCCGCCGGACAGCGTGCCGGAGGGGCGGTCGAGCGACAGGTACCCCAGCCCGATCTCGACGAAGGAGTCCAGGGTGTGCCGCAAAGCCGCGAGCAGCGGCGCGACCGACGGCTGGGATGAAGACAACGAGCTGACCCACGACGCCAGGTCGCTGATCTGCATCGAGCACGCGTCGGCGATGTTCCTACCGTCGATCTTCGACGAGCGGGCCTCCTCGCTGAGCCGGGTGCCGCCGCACTCGGGGCAGACCCCGAACACGACCGCCCGCTCCACGAACGCCCGCACGTGCGGCTGCAGCGCGTCGACGTCCTTGGACAGCATCGACTTCTGGATCTTCGGGATCAGCCCCTCGTAGGTCAGGTTGATCCCGTCGACCTTGATCTTCGTCGGCTCCTTGTGCAGCAGGTCGTTGAGCTCCCGCTTCGTGTACTTGCGGATCGGCTTGTCCATGTCGAAGTAGCCGCAGCCGCTGAAGATCCGGCCGAACCAGCCGTCCATGCTGTAGCCGGGGATCGTCAGCGCGCCCTCGCTGAGCGACTTGCTGTCGTCGTACAACTGCGAAAGATCGATGTCGTTGACCTTGCCGCGGCCCTCGCAGCGGCTGCACATGCCGCCCGTGATGCTGAACGCGCGGCGCTCCTTGATCGTCTGGCCGCCCTTCTTGACCGTGACGGCGCCGGCACCGCTGATCGAGGCGACGTTGAACGAGAACGCCTGCGGCGAGCCGATGTGCGGCTGCCCGAGCCGGCTGAACAGGATGCGCAGCATCGCGTTGGCGTCGGTGGCCGTGCCGACGGTCGAGCGGGGGTCCGCGCCCATCCGCTGCTGGTCGACGATGATCGCGGTGGTCAGCCCCTCGAGCACGTCGACGTCGGGCCGGGCGAGCGTCGGCATGAACCCCTGCACGAACGTGCTGTAGGTCTCGTTGATCAGCCGCTGCGACTCCGCGGCGATCGTGCCGAAGACGAGCGAGCTCTTGCCCGAGCCGGACACGCCGGTGAAGACCGTCAGCTGGCGTTTCGGGATCTCGATGCTGACGTCCTTGAGGTTGTTCACCCGTGCGCCCCGCACCCGGATCAGCTCGTCGGCCATCACATCTCCCTCTGTCGTCGGCTCCCGTCCACGCTAATCCGATCTCGTCGGACCGACTTCTCGATTCCTGATCTGATCGCGCGTGGAGGCGCCGTGAGTTTCACACGCCGCTGGCCTCAGCGATCCGGCCGACGCCGGCGAGGAGGTCCGCGACGGTGTGCGACCGCACGGCCGGCAGCGGCCCGTCGGCAAACCGCCCGGCGACCACCCGCACGTGCTCCTCGGCGGTGCCGGCCAGCCCGTCGTACACGGCGGTGAACACCTCGAGGGCCGCCGCGCGCGGCCAGCGGGCCGGCAGGAGGGCCACCGGCAGCCGCGGGTCCAGCACGGCGAAGCGCCGGTAGGTGTCCATGACCTCGGTCCGGGCGCGCACCGCGTCGGCGCCGCCGACCCGCCGGGCGGTGACATCCGGCAGCAGCGGCCGCCACCGCCGCAGGAAGGACTCGTAGTGCGCCGCGATCGCCGCGACGTCCCAGGCCCGCAGCGGCTCACGGCCGGTCATGGCGCCGAGCTCGACGTGCCGGGCCCGGAACACGGTGACCGCGCCCGGCGCGACCCCGGCGACCTGCGCCGTGGAGGCCGGCGTCAGCGGGTGCGGCGAGATCCACAACCCGTCGTACAGCGGCGCGTACCCCAGCCACCGTAGCTGACCTCGCAGCGCCCGCCGGCGCGTGCGCTCCTGCTGCGGCAGGGAAAACGCGATCAGCGTCCACCACCCGTCCCAGGGCTCGGCGGCCGCCGCGGACCGCACGATCCAGCGCCCGCCCTCGGACAGGTGGGCGACGGCGGCCGGCGCGAGCCGGTACGAGCTGTGCCGCCCCTGCCGGCTGCCGTGCAGCACGCCGCGGCGGGCAAGCCGGCTGATCGCGGTGCGGGCGCCGGCCTCGCTGACCCCGGTCTCGGCGAGCAGCGCCGCGATGGCCGCCGACGGCAGCCAGGCGCCGGTGCGCATGGTGTAGTCCGCGAGCAGGGTCACCGCCAGGCCCTGCGGTGCGGGGCCGGACTGCCGTCGGGGCAGCCGGACCGCCGCGGCGTCCTCGTCCGGGAAGATCTCCTCGATGTCGAACGGGCTGGACACGCGACCTCCGGCGGTAGAGCGGGACCGGTCGACTGTAGCGAATCTCGTCGATTGACACTTGTGATGACCGGAGGCACACTAAGTGCCGCGCATGGTTCGGGAGCCGCGCTGTCCTCGTCGATCCGATCGATCGATCTCACCCACGGGCCGTGACACGGGTCGCGGCATCGGAGGAGATGGCGCATGCACATCACCTGGAAGCTCCTGATCGCCCCCGCCGCGGCGGTCCTCGCCGCCGGCCTGAGCCTGGTCGCCCTGCGACCCGCCTACGCGGCGACCCTCACCGAGGTCACCAACTTCGGCGCGAACCCCGGCGGCATGCGGATGCACGTGTACGTGCCCGACACCCGCCCCGCCAACCCGGCGATCGTCGTGGCCATGCACGGCTGCGGCGGATCCGGGCCCGGCTTCTACGCAGGCAGCGAGTTCGCCTCGCTCGCCGACCGGCACGGCTACATCGTGATCTACCCGACCGCCACCCAGCAGGCCGGCTTCGGCAACTGCTTCGACACCTGGTCCGACACCGCCAAGCGGCGCGGCGCCGGCAGCGACCCGGTCTCGATCATCTCGATGGTGACCTACGTCCAGCGGCAGTACGGCGGCGACCCGAACCGGGTCTACGCCACCGGCAGCTCCTCCGGCGGCATGATGACCAACCACATGCTCGCCCTCTACCCGGACGTGTTCAAGGCCGGCGCGGCGTTCATGGGCGTGCCGTTCAACTGCTTCGCCGGCGCCGCGGACTACCCGCCCGGCAGCAGCCGCTGCACCGGCAACGGCGGGCTGGACCGTACCGCGCAGCAGTGGGGCGACGCCGTACGCCAGGCGTACCCCGGGTACGCCGGACCCCGCCCCCGCATGCAGCTGTGGCACGGCACCAACGACACCCTCGTGCCGTACCGGCTGCTGCAGGAGGAGATCGAGCAGTGGACCGACGTGTTCGGGCTGAGCCAGAACCCCACGTCGACGGACACGCCGCAGTCCGGATGGAACCGCCGCCGCTACGCCGACGCGTCCGGCACGGTCCAGGTCGAGGCGTATAGCATCCAGGGCGCCGGGCACAGCCTGCCCTCCGCCGGCATGGCCGCCTACGCCGTCGCGTTCTTCGGCCTCGCCACGCCCGGCGGCGGCCCCAGCGGCTCGCCGAGCGCCCCGGGATCGGCGAGCCCGTCGGTGCCGCCGGTGTCCAGCCCGCCGCCCGGCGGCACGGCCTGCCGGGTCGCCGACGTGGTCAACCCGTGGAACACCGGGCTGACCGAGAGCATCACGATCACCAACACCGCCGCCACCGCCGTCAACGGCTGGGCGCTGGCGTTCACGCTGCCCGCCGGGCAGACCGTCACGTCGGCCTGGAACGCCACGATCAGCCCCGGCAGCGGCCAGGTGACCGCCCGCAACGTCAGCTACAACGCCGTGCTCGCCCCCGGCGCGTCCACGACCATCGGCTTCCAGGCGACCCACACCGGCAACACCGCCCGCCCGGCCGCGTTCACCCTCAACGGCGCCGCCTGCACGCTCGCCTGACATCCCTGGAGGACCCACATGCAGCTCTCCCGTCGCCGGCCACGACCGCCGCCATGCTGACCCAGTCGATGGACTGGGCCGTCGCGTCGAGGCACTCGCGTCTGCCGCCGCCGGTCGACGATCTGCTGCGCGCTCGCACCCGCGAGCGGACGGCGCTCAGGCGGGAGTGGTCCGGCGGGCCGTCCGTCAACCCGGGGTAGGTCCGGCGGCGTCCAGCAGGCGGCGGCCGATGGCGCGGGCCGTGTGGCGCAGCTCAGGGCCGCCCACGATCCGGAAGTCGCAGGGCAGGGCGGCGAGCTGCTCGGCGTACCACCATGGGTTGCCGGTGGAGCCGATCAGGCGGCACGACGCGTCGTCCAGGGGCTCGAGCCGCCCGAGCGCCGCCGGTACGCGACCCGACAGCTCGCCGAGCGGGCGGTGCAGGACCAGGTCGGCGGTGTACTCCCAGCCGAACGCGAGATGCTCCTCCAGCACCGCGACCGGGTCGAACGGCGTCGGCGGGTCGAAGCGGGTGTCGAGTAGCGCGACGTCCAGCATCCGGTCGATGCGGTACGCCCTGCGCGCGCCGGACGCGTGCGACCAGCAGATCAGGTACCACCTTCCGTGCCGGACGACGACCGACCACGGGTCGACCTCGCCGTCCCACTCGGTGCCGGACTCGTTGCGGTACGACACCCGCAACCGCCGGAAGCCGGCGCACGCCTGCACGAGCGTGGCCGTGATCTGCGGGTCGGGCCGGGCGGCGGCGCGGTCGGGGGCCGGTGCGGTCGCCCGCCGCACCGCGTCGGCCTGCGCGGCGACCTGCTCGGGCAGCGCCCGAACCAGCTTGCCGAGCGCGGCGCCGACCGGGCTCGCCGGGTCACCGGCGTCGTGGTGACCGTCGAGGACCGCCATGACCAGCGCGAGCGCCTCCGCGGCGGTGAACGTCAGCGGCGGCGGCCGCAGGCCACGACCCACCCGGTAGCCACCGTACGGTCCGCGGACCGACTCGATCGGGATCCCCGCGTCGCGGAGCACGGCGATGGACCGCCGCGCTGCCCGCTCCGACACGCCGAGCCTGGCCGCGAGCCGGTCGGCGGTGATGCCCGGGCTCGCCTGGACGAGCTCCAGCGCGAGCAGCGCCCGGGAGGCGGGACTTTCCACGGTCGCCCTTCCGTGAATCCGGACGCGAAACGTCCGGAACCGATCCTACCGTGATCGGCATGATGCTGAACGAGCCACCGCCGGACGCCGGCGAGGCGGAGATGCAGTTGTTCGCCCTCGAACGGTCCCGCGCGCAGTTCGCGTGGAAGGCCGGCGGGCTCGACGAGGCGGGGCTGCGGCGCGCCCAGCCGCCGTCCACACTCACCCTCGCCGGGCTGCTGAAGCACCTGGCGCTGGTCGAGGAGCTGTACACGATCGACTTCACCGGCAGGGCGCCCGGCCCGCCGCTCGACGCGCCCGAGGCGGCCACCGACCTCGACTGGGTGTGGCGCAGCGCGGCCGGGGACTCCGCCGAATACCTCTACGAGCTGTGGCGCGGCGCGGTCGAGCGCTCCCGGGCCGCCATGGCCGAGGCCCTTGCCGACGGCGGGCTCGACCAGCCCGCGAAGTACCGGGCGTTCGACGACGGCAGGCGGCCGAACCTCCGGCGGCTCGTGATGGACCTGCACGACGAGTACGCCCGCCACGTCGGCCACGCCGACCTGCTCCGTGAGGCCATCGACGGGCTCGTCGGCGAGGACCCTCCGCTTTCGTGATCGAAATGCGTAGCGCGCAGACTCCCGGCTTCAGCCGTGGGGTTAGCGCGTCAACTCTGCGCGGACAGTGGAAAGCGCGTTGCTGTGTATTGTTCGTGTGTCCGTCAGGCTGCGGTCGAACAGCAGCATCGTCTTTCAGTGCGCGTTTCATGTGGTGTGGTGCCCGAAGTACCGGCGACGCGTGCTCGGCGGCCGGATCGAGGAACGACTCGAGCAACTCATCCGCGGAGTCGTGGAGGAGAAGGGGGCGTGGCTGGTGGCCTTGGAAGTCATGCCCGACCATGTCCACCTGCTGGTCAAGGTCGACCCGCAGTTCGGCGTCCATAAGCTGGTGAAGGCCGTCAAGGCCCGCACGTTGCGGGTACTGCGCGACGAGTTCCCGTCACTTCGTTCGCGGCTGCCGACGCTGTGGACGAACTCGTACTTCGTGGCGAGCACGGGCGGTGCCCCGTTGGCTGCGGTCCGGGCGTACGTCGGTCAGCGGAAGGACCGTTGAATGCTGACCGGCCGCCGCTATCTGCTGGCGTTCACCGACGAGCAGGCCGCCTACGCCGAGGCGGTCGGCGCGGTCTGCCGTGCGGTGTGGAACACCGCGCTGGAGCAGCGCCGCGTCTACCGTCGCCGCGGCGCATTCATCTCCTATGTGGAGCAGGCCCGGCAGATGGCCGAGGCGAAGAAGGACCCGGACTGCGGGTGGCTGGCCGACGCCCCGTCACACACGCTGCAGCAGACGCTGCGGGACCTGGACCGGGCGTGCAGGACCCACGGGATGTGGAAGGTGCGGTGGCGGTCCAAGACGCGGACCGCGCCGTCGTTCCGGTTCCCCGACCCGAAGCACATCGCGGTACGGCGGCTGAACCGGCGGTGGGGTGAGGTGCGGCTGCCGAAGTTCGGCCCGGTCCGGTTCCGCTGGACCCGGCCGCTCGGCGGCAGCATCCGCAACGCCACCGTGTCCCGGGACGGCGGGCGCTGGTACGTCTCATTCTGCGTCGAGGACGGCGTCGCCGAGGCCGCCGGGAACGGCAGGCCGCCCGTCGGCGTCGACCGGGGCGTGGCAGTTGCGGTCGCAACCTCCGACGGCGGCCTGCACGACCGGGCTTTCGCCACCCCGGGCGAGACGGCACGTCTCAAGCGGTTGCAGCAACGCCTGTCCCGATCGTTGTGCACCGATGGCCGTAACCGCCGCTCCAACCGACGCGACGCGGTGCGTGCCCAGTTCGGCCGGCTCAACTCCCGCATCCGGGCGCGGCGGGCCGACTTCGCTGCGCAGACCGCCGTGCGGCTGGTCCGTGAACACGGCCTGGTCGCCGTCGAAGACCTGCGCGTGACGACCATGACGGCCAGCGCGAGAGGCACCGCCGAGCAGCCCGGCCGTAACGTGCGGCAGAAGGCCGGGCTGAACCGGGCCATCCTCGGCAAGGGCTGGGGCGGGTTCCTGCTCACCCTGCAACACGCGGCCCGCTACCACGGCGCGACCGTCGTCAAGGTCAACCCCGCGTACACGTCGCAGACCTGCAACTCCTGCCGGCACATCGCCCGGGACAGCCGCGAGAGCCAAGCGGTCTTCCGGTGCGTCGCCTGCGGGCACCAGGACAACGCCGACGTGAACGCGGCAAAGAACATCCTGGCCGCCGGACTGGCGGTCACCGGGCGTGGAGACCTCGCCACCGGGCGGTCCGCGAAGCGCCAACCACCCGAACGGCGCTCGGCATGAACGCGCCTCAGCCACGGGAATCCCCCGGCTTCAGCCGTGGGGAGGAAGTCAACCTTTGGTCTTCGTGAAGAGTCGCTCATGCGCCGTCACATCGATTGCCGAAAAGGGTTTCGGCATCGAATATGGACGGACATGGAGCTCAGAGTAAGGCGCCGCCTGATTGTCGGTGTCGTCGCCGGTACGGTGGCCGCCGTCGCACTCGCCGTGACCCTCTACGTCACGACGGGGTCAGGCGGCGGCGCCGGCGGGGAGCGGCCGCAGGTCCAGGCGGCGGAGCAGGCGGGCCTGCCCGCCGACGGCGCCCAGGGGGCCGGGCTCACCAGCGCCGGCCCGTCGGCCTCGGTGTCCGCCTCCGCGCAGACCGCCGGCGCCTGCTCCCGCCCGGTCGGCGCCGCGCCGGTCGTGAAGGTCACCGACGTCGCCACCGGGGTCCGCGTCACCGGCTACGGCCGCGAGGGCGACACCGACCCGCTGCCGATGGCGATCGCGGCGGCGCCCGGCGGCGGGTCGTGGCTGGCGTGGCTCGGCACCGACGGTCGCGTGTATCTCGGCCGGCTCGGCTGCGACGACAAGCTCGTCGGCAGCCCGACCAGCTTCACCGGCATCGACCTGCAGGACGTCGCCGCCGACGCGAACGGCGGCGTGCTGCTGCTCACCCGCAAGGGCGACTGCGGCGGCGGCACCCTCTGCGGCGGCTCGTCGAGCCCGTGCAACACCATGCACATGATCCGGTTCGACAACTCCGGCAAGCAGGTGTGGGAGCGGCAGGTGACGAACCTGACCGGCGACCGCACCGGCTACGACGACGGCGCCAGGTTCATCTGGTGGTACCAGCACCACGGCCGGCTCGCGTACGACGGCACGAACTACGCGGCCTACTTCGGCGTCGCCATCACCGTCAAGAACGGTGCCTGCGTCGACATCCACGAGGGCGACCGCATGCAGGTCGTCGGGCCCTCCGGGGCCCTCGTGCCGGGCCGCGGGAGCTTCGAGGTCGGGTGCAGTCACAGCTGGACGACCCGCATCGCCTGGGACCCGCGGGTCTCCCGCTTCGCGATGGTCTGCGCCACCGACAACGCGTGCCGGATCGCGCAGCCCAATCCGTACCGGACCGTCGCCTCCGGCACCTGCGACGGCACGCTCTTCGGCGGTGACCTGGTCCTCGCCGCCTCGAAGGGCTACTGGACCGCGTGGAGCCAGGGCGGCAAGGCCCGCCTCGAACACTTCAGCACCGGCGCGTCCGACGCCACCGTCACCACTTCGGCGAAGACCGCCCATCCGCACCTGGTGGCCTACGGCTCCGGCCGGATGCTGCTGGCGTGGGAGTCCGGCTCGTCGATGACGGCGCAGGTGTACGACACGGGCGCCGGCCGCGCCGTCGGCGGCACGTTCACCGTCGAAGCGAAGGACCACGCGTACCAGGCGTTCAAGGCGTATCCGGACGGCAGCGTCGCCTACGCGGCGGCCGGCGCGAACGCGACCACGATCCGGATCGCCCGCGTGCAGCCGATGGCCTGACCTGATGGTGGGGCGCCCCCTCGCACAGGGGCGCCCCACCGGCTCTCAGCCGACCGGACGCTTCGGCCAGGTGTCGAGGTCGACCAGGTCGTCGCTGAACGTCGCACCCTCGGCGAGCGCGACCGCGTCCTGCTCGGTGACGTTCTCACCGTGCATACTGACGAACAGGTTGCGACCTCCGGTGTCGGGCACCGCCAGCTGATGACCTGGGCCGCTCGGGAACCACATCGCCGGCCGCCCGCGGACGATCCGGTTCGGCACGTACTTGTCGCCGTCGGCGTCCCAGTCGCGGATGTCGCCGTAGGCGAGGATCAGCGTGTCACCGCGCGGTCCCCGGAACTCCAGGGAACCCGCCTGCCACGACCGGCCGTCCGCACCCGCCGGCGCCATGACGGTCATGCAGTTCTCCCACTCGGTGCCGGCCGGCACGGCACCGACCCGGATCGGCACCGCGCACCGCTGCGACCGGTCGAGATGGATGCCGGTCGCGGCGGCGGCGACGACGGTGCCGGCGTCGTCGGCGTCCATCGTGACCTCGGCCCACACCCCGTCGGCCGGCTGCCACCACAGCACCCATGCCACCTTCGCCGCTTCCCACCCGCCGGGGTACGCCTGGATCTTCCCCGGCCGGCCCGCCACGGTGACCGTGACCGGTGCCGGACTGTTCGGCGGCAGGGTGCGGGTGGTCATCCCGCCGAACTGCGCCCGGTCCAGGGTCTGGCTGATCACCACCTTCGCGGTTTGGTCCGTGGTGGCATCCCGGGTGCCTGAACCGGTCCAGACGCTCACCCGTTCCCTGCCGGGTTCGGTCTCCCACAAGGCGCCTGTTCCACCGAACGCGGCCAGGTCGACGTCGAAGTGCAGCACCGCCCGATCGGTCCCGACCGTGTCCGGACGCTGCGCCGCACCCGGCACGTTCGCCGCCGGCAGGGCCGCGGCCCTCGGGGACGACCTGTTGGCCGAGACGTTCGGCGGCGCCCCGGTCTCCGGCACCCGGCCTGCGGTCAGCTGCGGCTCGACGGTCACGGTCACGGCCACGGCGGCCACCACCCCTGCCGCGGCGACCGCGATCCGGCGCCGCCGGGCGGACCTGACCCGGGCCATGGTGCCGGCGCGCAGCGCCGCCACGTCGACGTCACCCTCGCCGCGCGGGCGCAGGGCGTCGGCGATCGAGTCCACGAGCTCGGTGTGGTTCATCCGGTCCTCCCCGTCAGTACCGGCTCCGTCACGCCGAGCCGGAGGCGCAGCGCCTGCAGCGCGCGGGCCGCGTGCGTGCGCACCGTGGCCTGGCTGCAGCGCATGATGTCGGCGATCGCTGCGTCGTCGAGGTCCTCGTAGTAGCGCAGGACCAGCACGGTGCGCTGCCGCTCGGACAGCCGGCGGATCTGCCGCCACATCGCGTCGCGCTCGACCGTCTCGGTCCCGTGGTCCCCGGCGGCCGGCCCGTCCACCGGCTCGCCGACCGCGGGCTCCCGGTTGCTGCGCCGCCGCCACCACGAGTGCGCCGCGTTGGCGATGACCCGCCGCACGTACACGTCGGGCTGGTCGGTGCGCAGGATCCGGCTCCACCGCGGGTACGCCTTCGCGAGGGCCTCCTGCACGAGGTCCTCGGCGCGGTGCGGGTCACCGGTCAGGACCCGGGCGAACCGGATCAGACTGGGCCCGCGCGCCGCGATGTACTCCTCGAATGTCACGCTGGGAAACCTCCTTCGCGGGTCCAGACGCAACACCGCTCTCCGCCTGTTGACACGCGTTCTGTCGCCGATGCGACGCTGTGCCATGCGGGGGCAAAAACGCGGCAGCCGCCACCGGGACGGTGACGGCTGCCGGACGGGGCAGGGTGGAGCTACCGCACGACGTTGTAGGCGTTGATCTCGCCGGCGCCGTAGAACCCGTTACGGTTCCCGCCGGAGCAGGTGGCCTCGTAGCCGACCAGCTTCGGGACCGGGTTGTAGACGCCGCTCGGGCACGGCAGGCTGACGGCGGTGCGCTCCATGAACGAGGCGAGCGCGCCGGGCGTGAGGTTCGGGTGGGCGGACAGCGCGAGCGCCGCGACGCCCGCGGCGTGCGGGCCGGCCATCGAGGTGCCCTGCTTGTAGCCCCAGCCGTTGGTCTTCGTCACCGTGTTGAAGGTCGTCGACAGCACCCCGTCGGTGATCGTCGACGGGCTGCCGCCGGTGCGGAAGCGAGTGTCGCCGCCGGGCGCGGTCACGTCGACGACGCCCTGGCCGTAGGAGGAGTAGTAGCTCTTCTGCTTGGTCGGGCCGACCGCGGAGACGGTGAGCACGCCCGGAGCCTCGGCGGGCAGGTCGACGCACGCGCCGGTGATGGTGCGGTCCTCGACCGGGAAGCTGCCGTCGTTAGGGCTGCCGCTGTCGACGAACTTGTGCTGCAGGTCGACGTTGGAGTTACCGGCCGACGCGACGTTGAGCACACCCTTGCTCTGCGAGTACCGCAGCGCGCGCTGGACGGCGGTCCAGACCGGCCGCTGCCGCGCGTCGTTGCGGCAGTTGAACTCCCACGGGTCGATGAAGTAGCTGTTGTTGGTGACCCGCATGCCGTGCTCGGCGGCCCAGATGAACCCGCACACGGCGGCCTCCGGGTAGATGAACCCGTCGTCGTTGACGACCTTCACGGAGGCGACCTTCACGCCGGGCGCGACACCCGCCACGCCGACGCCGTTGATGGCCGCGGCGATGGTGCCGGCGACGTGCGTGCCGTGGTCCGACGTGGTCGGGTTCCAGGCGGCCTCGGTCGTGTCGACGACGCCGCCGATGCAGGACGCGCTCTTGTCCTTGGCGATCTGCGTGACCAGGTCCGGGTGCGTGCTCGAGATGCCGCTGTCAAGCACACCGACGACGACGTCAGGGCTGCCGGTGGTGACCTTGTGCGCCTGCGGGACGTCGATCTGCGTCATGTCCCACTGCTGGCCCCACAGCGGCTCGCCCGTCGGGTCGCCGGTCGCCTGGACGGTCGCGGAGTCGACGACGGCCACCGTCTCGTCGTCGTCCAGCGCGGTGGCGAGCCCGCCGGTGGACGCGACCGCGTCGACACCGGCCCCGGCGACCGCCGACTGGAACGCCGGGTTGGTCGTGCGGGCCACGAGCACGCCGATCTGGTCGTAGCGCGCCACGACCGTGCCGCCGGCCGCGGCGACCCGGCTCACCGCCTTGGCGGTCGACTGCCCCTGCGGCGCCAGCACCAGGAACGTGCTCTCCGGCCCGACCGCCCACGCCGGTGCCGAGGTGGTGGCCACAGCCCCGGCCCCGGCAACCAGCGCCGACACGACTGCCAGCGTAGTTCGACGAGAATGTCTCACCGTGTTCCCTCCGTCAGGAATGTCCGGTTGACCGTGCGGCGCGGTAGCGCCGCACGCCGGAAAGAGCGCCACACCGGCCACTCGCGTTACACCACCCACTCGCGTCGCACCGCCCCGGAAGCCGGCGGCGCCGGAAACGCCTGGTGAACGTTGCCGGACGCTTCGCGCCGGGGCCACATCGAGGAACGCCACCCGGCGACAAGCCACCCGACACGCGGGAACGCCCGTCACGCCAGGCGGTCGGCGCCGTCCACGCGGAGCCGGAGGTCGGCCGCGGCGGGGTGGTGCAGGTCGTCGAGGATGTCCAGGGCGCGCCGCCAGGCCTGCACCGCGAGGCCGGCGGCGCCCGCGGCGCAGTGGCAGTCGCCGAGGTGGACCAGGGTGTCGGCCTCGTAGTAGCGGTTGCCGGCGTCGCGGTAGAGCTCGATGGCCCGCTCGTAGGAGGCGACGGCCTCGGCGTGGCGGCCGACCTTGTGGTAGGCGAAGCCGCGGCTGTCCAATGTGGACGGCATCTCGCCGCCCAGGTGGCGCTGGAGATCCAGGGCCCGACGGCAGCAGTCGAGGGCGTGGTCGTAGTCGCCGAGCAGCGCGTGATACCAGCCGACGATGCCGAGCGACAGGGCGTAGCCGGACTCGTGGTCGGCGACCCGGAACAGCTCGAGGGCCCGCAGCGAGTGGGCCAGCGCGCCGCGGTGGTCGGCGTCGCGTTCCAGGGTCAGCGACAGGTTGATGCGGCAGCCGGCCTCCACGGCGGGTTCGTCGATCGCCTGACACAGCTCGATGGCGTGGTCGAGGCGGGTGCGCGCCTCGTCGTCGCGGCCCAGCCGGATGCAGGCCCGGGCGGCGTAGCGGCCGGCGTGGACCTGCCCGACCAGGTCGGCCGAGCGTTCCGCCGCGTCGAGGGCGGCGCGCTGCACGGCGGCGAAGTCGTGCCAGTAGCCGCTCCAGTCGAGGAAGTCGCTCAGGGCCCACGCCAGCTGCCAGGCGTGGGTGTCGAATCCCGCGGTGGCGGCCTGGGTCACCGCGTTGATCAGCACCCGGTGTTCGCGGCCGAGCCAGCGGTGCGCGGCCTCCCGGTCGGGCAGCCGCTCCGGGGTCGTGTCCGCGCGGCGCTCGGTCACGGCGATCCGGTCCCGCGCCGGGTACATCAGCACCGCCGCGGCGTACGCCGTGTGCAGGTAGTGATCCAGCATCCGCTCGACCGCGGCGCCCCGGTCGTGGTCGGTGTCCAGCCGCTGCGCCTGCTCCACGGCGAACGTCCGCAGCAGGTCATGCATGGTGTACCGGCCGGGAACGTGCTCGATGATCAGGTGCGCGTGCGCCAGCTCGGCCAGGGCGGGGCGCACCCCGGCAAGGGAGAGGCCGGTGAGGCTGGCGGCGGCGGGCGCGGTGAGGTCGGGGCCGCAGTGGCCGCCGAGGCGCCGGAACGTCGTCGCGGCCGCCGCGGTGAGATGCTCGTAGGAGCAGGTGAACGCGGCCCGGGCGTCGGCCGCGGCGTCCGAGCCGGTGAAGGGGTCGAGGCTGCCCCGGGCCCGGTGCAGCTCCTCGGCGACGGCGGCGAGCGGAAACGCGGGGCGGGCGCTCGCGCGGGCGGCGACCACGGTCAGGGCGAGCGGGAGCCGCGCGCAGCCGTCGATGATCTCGTCGGCGACGCCGGGCTCCGCGGCCACCCGCTGCGCGCCGAGCCGGTGCGCGAGCAGGTCGCGGGCCTCGTCGAGCGGCATCAGGTCGAGGATCACCCGGTGGGCGCCCTCGACGGCGATGAGGCCGGTCAGCTGGGTGCGGCTGGTCACCAGCGTGAAGCAGCCGGGCGCGCCGGGCAGCAGCGGCCGGACCTGCTCGGCGTCGCGGGCGTTGTCCAGCACGAGGAGCACCCGCCGGTCGGCGAGGATGCTGCGGCACAGGTTGGCCTGCGCGGTGGTGCTGCCCGGTCGCGCGTCGACGGCGACGCCGAGCGCGTCGAGGATGTCGCACACCGCTTCCGCCGGGTCGGCCGGTGGCCGCTCGGGGTCGAAGCCGCGAAGGTTGACGAAGAGCTGGCCGTCGGGAAACCGCGCCGCGACCAGGTGGGCCCAGTGCACGGCGAGGGTGGTCTTGCCGACTCCGGCGGTGCCCGACACCACGGCGATGCGTCCCGTCGCGCCGCCGTCGTCCTCGTCGTCGCCGCGGGCGAGCCGGTGCAGCTCGGCGAGGTGCGCGGTCCGTCCGGCCAGGCGGAAGCTCACCGCCGGCAGCTGGCGGGGCACGGGCCGGACCGGGGCCGGCGGGCGGGGGCGGCGGCGCGTCTCGTGCACCCGGTCGCGCGCGGTGGCCAGCACGCCCCGCTCGCCGGGGGCCGCGCCGAGGAGCTCGACGAGCACGTCGAACCGGTCCGTCGGCGGCAGGATGTCACCGCCGAAGTAGCCGGCGAGCAGGCCGATCGACCATCCGGTGCGGGCCGCCAGCTGGCGGTAGGTGAGCTCGGGTTCCCCGCGCCGGCGGGCGTCGCGTCGGCGCAGCTGACGCAGGATCTGGGCCAGTTGCTGAGTGCTGGTGACATCGTTGGCACGCAGTCCCGCGTCGGTCAGATCGTCGCCCATGTCGCCGACCCCCCATGATCACTCACTGTCGCAGAGCGGTCACAGTCTAGGGATCGACGTTCGCCTTTGGCCAGGGTTGTTCAGGCGTGTTCAGGATCCGCGCCGCGCCGCCGGATGCGGCGGCATCATCGCTTCCGCCCTGACAACCACCCCGAGGGGAACCCCATGAACAAACCCCGGATCTCACGCATGTGGCGGCGGGCGGTGACGGTGCTCCTGGGCGGAGTGCTCGTCATCCCCGCCGTCGCCATGCCGGCCCCGGCGGCCCAGGCCGCGGTGATCCCGAGCGTGGACCAGCAGATCGAGAGCCAGCTGCGCAACATGCTGAACGAGACGCTCCTGGCGTCGGCCAACAGCCAGCTGCGCGCGCTGACCCGCAACGTCGTCAGCCGGCAGTTCGACGGTGACACCAACGCGCTGCTGTCGACCGTCATCGCCGAGGCCGAGGCGGGCGGCATCGTGGACACCAGCGCGTCGTGGTGGCAGTCCTTCAAGAGCAAGACCCTCAACTTCGTCGTCAACGGATACCGCTACGACCCGCAGATCTACATCCCGAACTTCGGCGAGGGCGCCCTCCCCACCTCCGTCGTCGACGTGGCGGTCGCGCCGGCCAGCGACGCCACGACGTCGGTGCAGGGCTACTACGTGGACCTCAACGGCGTCATCCGGCCCACCCCATACATGATCGACGAGACGCGGGTCGCCTCCTACGAGGTGTGGGTGCTCTCGGTCAACGAGAAGATCAACTACGGCGGCCCCGTGCCGGTCGCGCCGTTGCAGGCGCAGGCGCAGCCGGCCGGGCCGCAGGCCACCCAGGCGGCCGGTGCCGGTCTCGCCGCCGCGTGCAACCCGACCGGGCTGCGCAACAACCAGGGCTCCGAGTACCTGCAGCGCTGGCGGGTGCCGGACCGGAGCTCGTTCGGCTCGCTGTTCGAGGGCAAGCGGGAGATGAAGCTGGTCGTGATCGGCTCGATCGGCGGCATCATCAAGACCTACTTCTTCCCCAAGGTCAGGAAGCGGGACATCGACAGCTGGCAGAACTCCGACGTGTTCATCACCACGTGGGACCGCGCGGTGTGGGGCAACGCCATCGCCTACCAGTGGTTCGAGCTCGACGGCGGCGGCACCACCAGCACGGCGGTCAGCGTCCCCGTCCAGGGCGGCGGCACGATCACCAGCACCGTGTCGGGCCAGGAGCGCGACGACAACGGCGGCGGCGCCGCGGTCGTGTTCAGCGAGTCGACGTTCCAGGAGTACGACACCGGCCTGATCAGGTTCAACATGTGCAGCACCGGCGGCGACGGTGGCACCGGCATCGAGAACCTCGCCTGCGGCGCGCTCGCGTCGGCGTCCAGCACCTTCTCCGGGTACTCCCCGTCGAGGGCCACGGACTGCAACCCCGACACCCGCCTCGGCCCCGCGTACAGCTGGGCCAACAACAGCGGCACGTACCCGCCGAACAACCCGGAATGGCTCCAGGCCGACTTCGGCGTGAACAAGACCTTCTCCAGGGTCGTGGTCAAGACCAGCGCCGGCTACCCGATCCGCGACTACGACATCCAGGTCTGGAACGGCATCTCGTTCCTGACGGTCGCGTCGGTGCGCGGCAACACGGCGCTGAGCATCACGTCGACCTTCCCGTCGCGGACGGCCCGGCTGATCCGCATCTCCGGCCGTAGCGGACCGACCCATCAGCTCAACTACGTCCGCGTGAACGAGCTCGAGGTGTACGCGGTGTAACTCGACGAGCGGCACGGGGCGGGCGGCGACGGCCCGCCCGCCCCGGTTGGACCGGTCAGAACGGGTGGAACTCGGTGAAGGGCGGCTCGACCAGCGCGTCCGGCAGCCGGAGGGCGCGGCAGCGGGGCACCGCCTCGGCAGCGGGGTCGTCGGCGATGTGCCGCAGGGTGCCGGCGGCGAAGGCGCCGGGCATCGCCGTCCAGCCCAGGTGCCGCTCGTAGTAGCGGACCGCGGTGCGCACCGACGGCGTCCAGTCGTCGTCCATGACGACCAGCCCGCCCGGCCGGACGATCTTGCGCAGGAAGTAGAGGTCCACGAAGACCTCGTGGAAGCGGTGGCTGCCGTCCACGAACGCCGCGTCGGCGGTGAACCCCTCGGAGACGAGCTCCGGCAGCGCGGCGGAGGACGGCGAGCGCATGAGCGTGGCGATGGAGTCCAGGCCCGCGGCGCGCAGCAGGTCCCAGCCGACATCGGAATACGCCTGGTCCTGGAAGGGGTCGACGATGACGTGCCGGGGGTGCGGCGGGTCGACCGTGACCAGCGCCTCGCCGACCGCGAGGGCGGAGCTGGCGTAGGCGAGCCCGACCTCGACGACCGTCCCGGCCCCGTCGGCGATCAGCAGGTCGCGGAGCAGGTCGCAGTCCCGCTCCGGCATCGTGACCGTCTGGAAGTCCAGCTCGTGGTCCCGCGTCCACGGCGGACCGTCCTGCGCGAGGCGGCGGCGCACCTCGCGGACCCGTGCCCCGCGCTCACTCATCTGTATCTCGCCCCCGATCGACCAGCACCGTAACACGGTCTGGTGTCGGGTTTCGGGCGCTGCCGCGGGGGTTGCGGCGCGTAGCGTACGCGGCATGCAGGCCCGCGCTCGTCGCGTCGATCCAGGGCGTCCTGGACCCCGGACACCGCGTCTCGGCGGTTCGGACAGGTCGAGGAACTGCTCGCGCTGAGCGCCCACGACGCCGGGCTGGAGGCCGCCGCCGTGCACCTCCCGCCCCGCACCTACGAGTCGTACGTCCGCGACACCGCCGCCGACTGGAGCGCCGGTCAGCGACCCGTGGCGGACTGAGCCTTGTCGACCGTCTGCTGAGGAGACTCCTGACCGGGCAGCGACGCCCCGCCGCTGCCCTTGGTCATGGCGACGCTGCTCGCGAGGTCACTCACGCCCGCGCTGCCCTTGGAGTAGTGCTGGACGTCGTACTCGTCGGCGCCGAGATTCCTGGCGACGTTGCCCACATACGCCGCGGCCGCGGAGTGGGCGGCGTCGTCCAGTGTCTTGAGGGTGTCCGCGTGGGTGGCGCCGATGGCGGGCATCTTCTCGAGCTCGGCCTGCTGGGCGAGGGCCTTGGCGATCTGGGCCTCCTGCTCCATCCAGGTCGCGACGTCCTTGTCGTGCTGGGTGGGCACGCTCGCGACCGCGCCGTGGTCCTGCACCCCCGTGGAGTACCCGGCCGGCTTCTCACCGTCGGCCGGGTGCGTGACGCCGGTCTGGCCGCCGTCACCGATCGGGGAGCCCGTGGCGGCGGCGTCGGCGGTGGTGTCGTCGCCGGACGGCTCGCGGGGGCTGGTCACGTAGTAGTGGAAGTCATGGTCGTGGTCGGCGGCGGTGCTCGCCGTGGTCTGGGCCGGTGCGTCGCTGTGCTGGTCGCCGCGCGAGTCGGCGCCGCTCGACGATGACATCGAGGTGGACATCGAGGTGGACATCGAGCTGGACACGGAGTCGTTGGACGTGGAACCGGTGTCGCTCACGGGGTGCTCCTTCGCTGGGCCGGGTTCAGCAGGTGGATGGTGGGCCAGGTGCAGCCGTCGAACTGGGTCAGGGCGGTGCCGACCCGCTCGGGCCAGTCCCCGGCGTCCGGTACACCGCCGACCGTCAGCTCCACAGTGGACGGTCGCCGGGCGCCGAACGTCACCAGGTCGCGCCGTGGCCGGTCGCGGTGCTCCTCGGCGAGCCAGCCGGTCACCGCCGCCAGCTGCTCGGCTCGGGTCGTGCCGGGGATGATCCGGTGGAGCTCGCGCTGCCACCGTGCCGTCCGCGGGTCCGGTCCGTCCGGCCCGCTCAGGGTGAGCGCGTGCCGCACCCGCTCCCACCGGTACGGCCGCGCGAGGAACGTCAGGGCGTCGTCCCCGCACCGGTGCCCTCCCGGCGCCCGCAGGGCCGCGCACACGTGGGTGGCGAGGGCGTCCGGGCTCACCGACGGCTGCAGCACGGACGACCGGACGGCGACCGCGTCGTCGACGGCGTGGGAGATCGCGCAGTCCAGGACCCGCGCGCCGGCCGCCCGGCCCGCGAGGGCCTCGAGGAGGTCGGGCCGCGGCGCCGGCGTCGGGTGGCCGGCGAGGTGCGCCAGGACCGCCAGCTCCGCCCACAGCGCCAGCCACGGCTCGGCGGCGAGCAGCTGCTGCGCGGTCCGCATGTGCCGCAGCGTGCACGCCGACCGCAGGCAGGCGGCGCCGCACGTGGCGCTGCGCCGGCCGATGACGGCACCGATGCCGGCGGCCGACCTGTTCGCGTCTTCAGCGTCGGTACCGCCGGGCACCCGCACCAGGAGCGCGTGGTCTGCGCCGTCGGGGAACACCGCCGCCTCGCCGGGCGCGAGGGTCAGCAGGTGCCGCGACTGCTCCTCGTCGAGGTTCATGGCGGCGCCGACGAGGTCCCGGTCGTCGGCGGCGGCGAGCCGGTGCACGACCTTGACCGCCGTGTTCTTGACGACGTCGGGGACGAGCTTGCCGGGGATCTGCTCGACCACGACGATGCCTTCGCCGTACGCGCGGACCTCGGCCAGCAGCGCCGCGAACAGCTCGACCGCGTGCGCGGCCGGCCCGGGCGTGTCCGCGCCGGGGCGGCGCAGCAGCCGGTGCGCCTCCTCCACCACCGTCAGGTGCCGCAGGCCGCGGGCGGCCGGCGCGACCCGCAGGTGCTCGACGAGCCGCATGACGACCGCGCCCATCAGGAACGCCTTGTCGGTGTCGTCGCCGACGTCCTCCAGCTCCAGCACGACGTCGTGGGACAGGAGCCGTCCGACGTCGATCGGGTGGCCGCCGTCGAAGAACCTGCCGACGCTGCCGAGGCGGAGGCTGGCCAGGCGGACGGCGATGAACCCGCGCACGTTGTCGGAGATCTCCCGCCCGTAGCCGACGTCGCGGACCACGGCCTCGGCGACGCGCTGCAGGTCGCCGAGGGTGGGGTAGCGCGGTCGCTGCCCGGGGTGCGCGGGCGCGCCGAGGGTCAGGTCCCAGCCGAGCTCCTCGTAGCAGCGGTGCAGGGCGGCGGCGAGCACCTGCGGGAACGGCTCGTGCGCCGCGAACGCCGCCAGGAACAGTGCCCGCAGCAGCTCCACGTGGGTCTGCAGCGGGAAGCCGGGCGCCGGTTCGAGCGGGTTGAGACCGGCCGGCGGCGCGTCGGGGTCGTTAGGGCGGATGACGACGGCGCCGCCGAGCCGGGCGTACTCCGCCTTCGCCGGCTCCAGGACCAGCCACGGCAGCCCCCGCCGGGTCGCCTGCCGGAGCAGGTGCCGCACGGTGTGCGACTTGCCGGCGCCGGTCGTGCCGCAGACGAGCGTGTGCCGGTTGAGCGCGCCGAACGGCAGCCACAGCTCGTCGCACGGGTGCCTCGCGCGGTCCAGGACGGCGCCGAGCCGCACGCTCTCACCGGGCGGCTGCTCCGGGGTCACGTCGAACGTGTGCGGGGTGACCAGACGCAGTCCCGGAAGCTCCCGCCGGGGCGGTCGGAGCAGCGCGGTGAGCAGCGGCGCACCGGCGGTGAACCAGCCGCCGGCGGCCAGCGCGTCCCGCAGCGGCCGCGCCTGGTCGCCGGGGATCAGCCGGTAGGGCAGGCCGTCGAGCTGCGCGGCCGCGCACAGCATCGCGGCGGTGACGGCCGTCTGCCGCGGGACGGCCCCGGCGACGAGCACCTTGACCCGCCAGGCGCCGCCGAGCTGGGCGCGGGTCAGCTCGCGGTGCCTGGCCTGCTTGCGCTCCAGGGTGCGGCGGCCGGCCTCGCTCAGCTGCGGCCGGTCGAGGACCACGATGTCGGTGACGAGGCCGTCCAGCTCGGGCTCGACGGCGGCGGCGGTCAGCGGCCCGGCGACGACGAGGAACGCGAACGGTTCGCTCAGGTGGCCGACGAAGCTGTCGAACGCGCCGCGCCCCTCCTCGCCGCCCCACAGCGGGTCGAACCGGCCCTCGCACACCACCCAGTGCGGGAACGCGTCCAGCAGCGCGGTGGCCGCGCCCGCGTCGAACGGCTCGGCGACGGCGCCGGGCGGGAACAGCACCCCGCCGTCCACCGCGGGCGGGAACAGCGGGCGGCCGGCCAGCAGGAGCCGCAGCCGGCGGTCCGCCGGTGGGCGCGTCCAGACCGCCATGACCGCGGCGTCCGGGTGGCCCGCGAGTGCGGCGTGGGAGCCGTCGACCGCGGCCCGGAGCTCCTCGTCGCCGGCCGGTCCGGGGACCTCCAGCAGGCGGTGGAACCGGAACCCTCGCAGCGCGTCCCCGGTCACCCGTCCTCGCCCCGCAGCGCCACCCGGTCCAGCAGGCAGATGCCGGGGTTGCCGTCGGCCAGCTCGACCCGGCGGCCGCGCGCCGTGTTGTCGACGAGGACGAACGAGGTCTCCGGCAGGCTCATCAGCTGCTGCGGGTCGACCAGGAACTCGTACACCCGCGACGACACCGAGGCGGAGCTCACCTGCTGCGTCGAGGACCAGCTGCGCACCCCGGACCACGTGTGCCCGCGCGACTCCGCGAGGCCGGTGGTGGCGCCGCGTTCGCGGACGGCGCCGGGCAGGGCGTTGGAGGCGCGGTCGGTCGCGCCGGTGAACGTGTCGCCGCCGCCGTCGGTGAACGCCCGGCCCACCTCCCGGGTCACCTGGCTGACCACGAACCGGTGCTCGCGGCCGATGAACGCGGCGGCCACCTCGGCGTCACGGTGGTTGAACAGCTTCATGACGCAGACCGCGCCGCCGGTGCCGACGGTCCGCTCGATGTCGCCCTGCGGCTGGTCGATCATCAGGATCAGCCTGATCCCGGCGGCGCGGGCGTTGTCCGACAGCATCTCCAGGGTCGCCGCGCCGAGCCGGTCCGCGCCCGCCACGACGAACACGTCCGCGAACCTCCGGCCGCGGTGCATCGCGGCCTGCGCGAGGTGGGCGAGCATCCGGTCGACGAGGTCCTTGCGGTCGTCCCGGCCGCCTGCCGTCGCCACCACCGACAGCGCCGCGTCCGCCCACAGCGGCCGGCTGCCCACCCGGACGGTCTCGCCGTCGCTGAGCACGGCCAGCTGCCCGGCGACGAACCGCAGCTGCCGGACCGACCAGTCGTCGTCGCCGACCTCGCCGACGCGCTCGGCCAGCTGCCGCAGCTCGGCGGGGGTCAGTACCGGAGCGGCCGTGGCCCTGCGCAGCACCTGCACCCCGGCGGCCAGCCGCGCGAGGGTGACCGGCCCGTCGAGGGTGCGCAGGACCTGCCGGAGCAGGTCCCTGGTGAGGGCCCGCTCGTGCCGCAGGTCGCCGGTCTCGTCGCGCCCGGTCAGGGTGTACGTCACGACGTCGAGCAGCGCCTCCTCGCCGACGCCGGCGAACAGGTCGACGCCCGCCCCGGGCAGGTCGACCCGGTGCGTGGCCCGCCCCCGGGCCCGCGCGACCGCTTCGAGCCCGCCGCCGACGTCCCGCCCCGTGAGGTCCATCAGCGCGATCCGCTCCCCGCCGGCCAGCACCGACGTGCCGAGCGTGACGAGCAGGCTCGCCCAGCCGTGCCGGCGCGGGTCGCCGCCGATCACGTCCGTACGGGCCGGCGGCACCTCCGGCAGCACGGGGATCCACTCCGGCCCGTCCCTGCGCGCGTGCACCCGCTCGTCCCGCCGGCGGATCGCGTCGTTCCACTCGGCGGCGGCCGTCTCGTACCGCTGCCGCTCCAGCCTCCTCGCCCGGCGGAACGGCGCCTCGAACTCCCGCTGGTTGCGCAGCGCCACGTAGTACGCGCCCACCCGGGGCAGCACCTTGAACGCCAGCACGAGCAGGCCGATCCCCGCGAACAGCCGCACGGCCGGGTAGGCGTCCCCCTCGAACCCTTGCTCGGCCAGCCACTGCCGCACCCGCGGCAGCAGGACGCCGGCCGCGACCAGCCCGCCGACCACGGCCAGGACCTGCCCCATCAGCGCCCAGAACGCGACCGACACCGCCCGTCGCAGCTCGCTGGTGTCCGGCCGCGGCGGCTCCACCCACTCCGGCCGCTCCGACGGCACGAGCCCGTCGTGCCGCTCGCCCGCCACGACGTCGACGCTCCGCCACCCCCATCGCCCCGGCGTCACGAAGAGCCGCTCACCCAGCTCCGCCGCCCACGGCACCGCCTCGTCACCCATGCCGCGAGTCTCCGGCCGCCGCCCGACCCCCAGAAGAGGAAAATTCCCTATCTCCGGCCGCTCGCACGGGCGATGGGATTCGCGGGGGTCTGGGAGGATCCGGGGATGTACCGAGCGGTTCGTGCTGTCGTCGTGGTCGCGATGATGCTGGGTTCCGGCGGGTGCGGGCAGCAGGTCGGCGACGGCGGGTGGAGCGCCGACACCGAGGGGCGGAAGGGACTCGGGAAGGTGCCGGCGACCGAGCTCGGGTTCGTCAGGCACGGCGGGGCGGTCGAGTGGCCGGCGGTGTCCGACTGGATCCCGCAAGGGCAGGGGTTGCAGCGGCTGCTGCCGGTCGGGGGGTGCGTGCTCGGGATCGGCACGTATCAGAACGGGTTCCGGGCGGTCGGGGCGAACTGGACGGGGAACGAGACGTGCGACCGGCTGGCGATCGACCCCGCGCCGGGCGGGAGCGACGCCGGCGGGGACCGGCCGCCCGGGAAGGGCGGCGGGTGGGCCGGTGGCGGGATCGGCGGGGACGGGTTCGTCGTCGAGGCGGAGGGGAGCGTCCTCGCCGCCGGAAGTTCCGGGCTCTACCGGTACCGCGGCGGCGAACCCCAGCAGCTGGCCAGGCTGGACCTGTCGACCACCGGGTTCGAGGGGCAGGGGTCGCGGAGCCTGGTCAGGGGGATGGTCAGGACGGCGAGCGGCAGGATTATCGTCAACGCCGACCTGACCGCGAAGAAGGAGCAGCCACCGGCGGTCCTTGTCTCCGACGACGGGGGCGTGACGCTGCGGCGGGTCGACCTGCCGGCGGCACCACGGCAGAGCCGGGCGGAGCGGCAGCTGCTCGCGGTGCTCGAGGCGGACGGCGACACCGTGGTCGCGATCGGCTACGGATGGGACCAGCCAGGGGCGTGGCGGTCGACCGACGGCGGCCGGACCTGGCAGGTGTCCACAGTGGAGGGACTGCCGGCGGGTCTCATGCTGACCCGGCTGGTGAAGGCCGCCGACCGGTGGCTGGCGTTCGGCGGGATCGAGGGCGGCGGGCAGCAGGACTCCACGTACGTGCTGACCAGCGCCGACGGGCTGACGTGGACGCGGGGCACGGTGGAGGGCATGGGGGCCGGGCGGGTCGCGGACGTCACCGCGGGCGGGGACGGGACCGTGGTGGTCGTCGGCGTCATCGACGACTCCCGGCAGCACAAGGTGGACGAGCGCAACGACTACTGCGGCGTCGTCTGGCTCGGCGACGGCGCCGGGGCGTGGCAGCGCGGGGAGTTGGGCTGCGGTGACGCCCCGCCGCAGGCGGTCGCGACGCTGCGCGACGGGCGGGTCGTCATCGCCGGCAACCGGGACCTGTGGGTGCGGGCGGCGACGTAGGTCAGCCGGAGGGCACCAGCAGCACCTTGCCGATGTTGTGGCGCTCGCCGAGGCGGCGGTGCGCGTCGGCGGCGCGGTCGAAGGGATACACGCCGTCGATGCGCGGCTTCACCACGCCGGCGTGCCACAGGTCCATGAGCGCCGACAGCTCCTCGCGGAGCAGGTCGGGGCGGCCCCACAGGTGGCCGAGGTTCACGCCGCTGACCGTGCGGTTCTGGTTCATCAGGCCGAGCGGGCTCAGCAGCGGCACGCCCACCGCCTGCCGGGCGAGCCGAAGGATGCTGCGCCGCTCACCGGAGGCAGCGTTCGCGAAGCCGTACGCGATGAGCTGCCCGACCGGTCGCAGCAGCCGCATCCCGCGCTTCCAGTCGCGACCGCCGAGCGGGTCGAGGACGATGTCGACACCGTCCCCGCCGGTGAGGGCACGGACCCGGGCGGCGTAGTCCTCGGTGCGGTAGTCGATCGGATGCGTGCAGCCGAACTCGCGCAGCACCTCGTGCTTGCCGGCCGACGCGGTCCCGAACGTCACCACGTCCGGCACGGTGCGGCACAGCTGCAGCACGGCGAGGCCCACGCCGCCGGCCGCCATGTGCACGAGGATCCGGTGGCCGGCGCGGAGGTTCGCCACGCGGAAGAGCATGTGGTACGCGGTGAGGTAGTTGACTGGGATGGCGGCGGCCTCCTCGAACCCCAGCGCGTCGGGCAGCTCGACGACCTGCGCGACGGGGGCGCACACCAGCTCGGCGTGCCCGCCGAAGCGCACGAGCGCCAGCACCCGGCTGCCGATCGCCGGGCCGTCGACGCCCGGGCCGTGCGCGTCGACCACGCCCGCCACCTCGTAGCCGACGACGCACGGCAGGCGCGGCGCGTCGGGGTAGAGGCCCTGCCTGGCCATCACCTCGGCGAAGTTCAGCCCGGCCGCGTGCACCCGGATACGGATCTCGCCCGCGGCGGGCGACGGGTTGGGCGTGGTGCGCACCTCGAGCACCTCGGGGCCGCCGGCCCTGGTGATCCAAACCGCTCGCATGCACCGACTCTAATGTGTCCTGGGTCACACCCGTCGCCGGGCCCGCAGCTGGCCTCGGTTATCGTCGCTCAATGGGCCATCCCATCATGTTCGACGACGCCGACCCGATCCTGGGCCGGGTGCGGGAGCTCGCGCTCGCCCTGCCCGACGCCGCGGAGAAGATCTCCCACGGGCACCCGGCGTTCTACACGACGAAGGTGTTCGCCTACTACGGCGGCTCGGTCAAGGTCGACGGCACCTACCGGCAGCACGAGCGCTCGGTGCTCGTGCTGGTCGACCCGGCCGAACGCGAGGCGCTGCTGGAGGACGCCCGCAGCTACGTCCCGGCCTACCTCGGCCCGTCCGGCTGGATCGGCGTGGACCTGGACGACGACACCGACTGGGACGAGATCGCCGAGCTGCTGGACGCGAGCTACCGGCGGACCGCCGGCCGACGCCGCGTCGCTCTCCTGGACCACGACGCCTGATCACGGTTGCTGTCTACGGCTTGCGCAGCCAGAGCGTGGTGCCGCTGTCCCGCGCCCTCCCGGTTTACGGCTTACGCAGCCAGAGCGTGGTGCCGCCGATGGCGGCGACGCGGCCGTCGGCGAGCTGGGCGAGGGAGGCTGGCACGCCGTGGCAGCCGAGCGGCTCCGCCACCCAGGCGTCCGGGTCACGCCGCCACACCGTGGCGCACTCGCCGTCCGCGCTGACGGCATAGACGGACGGCGGTGGCGCCGGCGGGCCGCCGAGATCGAACACCGGCCGGGCGGGTGGGCGCAGCGCGTACACCGAACGGAACGGCCTTGCGCCGGCCGGCACCGCGCGGAGATCCCGTTGCCAGGTGACGCCGTCGGCGGAGGTGAGGACCACGACGTCGCCGCCCGGGCCGGTGCCGGTGGCGACGAACGCCGAGCCGTCGTGGGCGACACCGGTCAGCTCGGCCGCCTCCGGGTGCGCCCGGACCTGCCAGGTGAAGCCGCCGTCGGCGCTGGACCAGATGACGGCGGTGCCGCCCGCGCGGCCGACCACGACACCCGGGCCGATGTCGAAGGCGGAGCGTTCGGGGCGGAACACGTCCGGCGCGCCCGCGACGCCGAGCGGCTCCGCCGGGCCGGTGCCGGGCAGGGGCAGCGGGCGGTCCCACCAGTGGCTCCCGCTGGGCGACAGGTACACCGTCGGCTCGTCGCCGTGCCGTCCGACGACCGCGTACTGACTGTAAATGGCACCGACGGCCACCGGCACGTCGCCCCGGTCGTCGGGGGGTTCGCGGAGCCGGCCCGACACCCCGCCGGACGGGCCGCCGAGGGTCGTGTCGGCCCACGCACGGTCACCGGCGGTGGCGGCGGCGACCGTCAGCCAGGTGCCGTTGCCGTCCAGGTCGGTCGCGTCCACGACCGTTTCGCGCTGGGTGATCTGAGGGTTCGTCGGCGGCACCTCCACGGGCCACTCGAGCCGGACGGTGTCGCACGCCCCGGCGGCGACCCAGATCCCGACGTGCCGGCGGATCCCGGCGTCGACGGTGCCGGTGGCCGAGAAGCAGCCGTCCGCCGACGGGTACAGCAGGACCGCGCTCACGGTGGCACCCGGCGGCGCCGCGAAGGCATCGGGGATGCGCCGCCACAGCACGTCTCGGCGGTCCGGTGCGCCGTCCGGTCCGCCGTCCGGTCTGTGCCGGGCCGCGATCGTGACCGCGGCGCCGGCGAGGACCGCCAGCGTCGCCGCGCCCGCCCCCACGAGCCGCCACCGCACATCCTCGACGGTACCGGCGATCAGGCGACGAGATGACCGGCACGCTGACCTCAACGGTCAACCTCACACGTGGGTGAAATGTTGCGGAGTTTCCCGAATTGTCCGCGGTGCCGCTCATGTTGCGGCAGCGTCGCCGGTACGGGGTAACGCCTGCTCAGGCCGCCGGTCGCGGGCAGCGCGCTCGCAGCTTTCTGTCAGGCGGCGCGGGTAGGCTTCCCGGCGGGGGCTTCGAACGATGGGGGATGGCAGCATGGGATTCTTCGACCAGCTCAAGAGCCGGACGCAGGAGATGAGCGGGCAGCTCAAGACGCGGGCCGGCCAGTTCAAGAGCAAGGAGTTCGCCAACGCGAGCATGGCGATGTGCGCGCTCATCGCCGCCGCCGACGGCAGCATCGACCCGTCGGAGCGCCAGCGCACCGAGGGAGTCATCACCAGCAACGACATCCTGGCGGTCTTCCCGCCCGACGAGCTGCGGCAGAAGTTCGCCTTCTATGCCGACCGGCTGGTCCGCGACTTCGAGTTCGGCAAGGTCGAGGCGATCGCCACGATCGCGAAGCTCAAGTCGAAGCCCGACCACGCCCGCGCCGTCATCCAGATCGGCATCATCATCGGCGGCGCCGACGGCAACTTCGACGACAACGAGAAGAGGGCGGTCCGCGAGGCCTGCTTCGCCGTCGGCATCCCACCGGCGGAGTTCGACCTGTAGCAAGCCCCGCACACCCGGCGCGGCGGCCCCGGCCCCGCGCCGGCGACATCACCTGATGTATTGACCTGGGTGCTGAACGTAGCCGGGTCGCCAATGCCACAACGACCGCCACCAGTGCCGGGCAGATCCATTGGCATCGACGATGTACGCTGCGGCCGTGCCTGCAACGGGGAACGTGAAGAGCAGGCGGTCGCGCTGGACGGCGAACATCGTCATGCTTGTCGTGGCGGCGCTGGTGGCGATCGTCGTGCGCACCTATCTGGTCCAGACGTTCTTCATCCCGTCAGGCTCGATGGAGCAGACGCTGATCATCGACGACAAGGTGCTCGTCAACAAGGTGCTGTACCGCTTCCGTGACCCCGAGCGCGGCGAGATCATCGTCTTCCGCCCGCCGCCCGCGTGGTCCGCCGGCCCCGACGAGGACTACATCAAGCGCGTCATCGGCGTCGCCGGCGACCGCGTCAAGTGCTGCGACGACAAGCACCGGGTCACCATCAACGGCACCGCCCTGGACGAGGACTACCTCTACCCGGGCGACGAGCCGTCCATGACCCCGTTCGACGTCACGGTGCCCGCCGGCCGCCTGTTCGTGCTCGGCGACCACCGCAGCGCCTCCGCCGACTCCCGCGCCCACCTCGGCGCCTCCAGCGGCACCATCCCCGTCGACCGCGTCGTGGGCCGCGCGTTCGTCACCTGCTGGCCCCTCCCCAGATGGCGCAGCCTCTCCGTGCCCTCGACCTTCGCCGGCGTGCCCAACCCGCACTGACCTGCCACCGCATCGCGACCCGCGCGACGCCGGGCGGGTCGGCGGACGTGGGCCTGGGGTCGGTCGTGTTCGTGCCGGCGGGGGAGGAGCACCGGTTCGTCGACGTGACCGAGGACCTGGCCCTGCTCGTCGTGTTCGGCCCCGCGTACGGCAGCCGCGCCACCGGATGAGGCCCGCGTACTGCAGCCGCGACCGGATGCGAAGGCCAGCCTGCTTCCACCGCTGGTCGGCTCAACGGCCGCGGTGGCGGGCGCGGGCGGCCTGGCGGGTGAGGTGGTCGCGCTCCGGGACGCTGGTCGCGGCGCGGGACGCCTCGGCGTAGAGGTCCGCGGCGCGGGCCAGGTCGCCGGCGCGCTCGTGCAGATGGGCCGCCACCGCCGCGTACCGGGGGACGGCCGGGTCGACGCCGCCCAGCGCCGCCAGGCCGGCCCGCGGGCCGTCGGCCTCGCCGACCGCGACGGCCCGGTTGAGGCGCACCACGGGGCTGTCGCCGGTGAGCGGGAGCAGCTCGTCGTACCACTCGACGATCTGCACCCAGTCGGTCGACTCCGTGGTGCGCGCGTCGGCGTGCAGGGCGGCGATCGCGGCCTGCGCCTGATATTCGCCGAGCCGGTCGTGGGCCAGCGCCGCCTGCAGGATCTCGACCCCCTCGGCGATGAGGGCGGTGTCCCAGCGGGACCGGTCCTGTTCGCTCAACGGCACCAGCCGGCCGTCGTCGCCGGTACGGGAGGCGCGCCGCGCGTGGTGCAGCAGCATCAGCGCGAGCAGCCCGGCGACCTCAGGTTCCCGGGTCAGCGCGAAGAGCTGGCGGGTGAGCCGGATCGCCTCGGCGGCCAGGTCGACGTCGCCGCTGTAGCCCTCGTTGAACACGAGGTACAGCACCCGCAGCACCGTGCCCAGGTCGCCGGGCCGGTCGAGGGACTGCCCCGCGATGCGGCGCTTCGCGCGGCTGATCCGCTGCGCCATCGTCGCCTCCGGCACCAGGTAGGCGAGGGCGATCTGCCGCGTCGTCAGCCCGCCCACGGCGCGCAGCGTGAGGGCGACGGCCGCGGCGGGCGGCAGCGACGGGTGCGCGCACAGGAAGTACAGCCGGAGCGTGTCGTCGGCGCCGGGCACCGCCCCGGCGGGCGGCTCGTCCTGCACGGCCAGCTCCCGGTCCCGCCGGGACGCCTCGGAGCGGGCGGCGTCGACGAACTTGTGCCACGCCGCGGCGACGAGCCAGGCCTTCGGGTCGCGCGGCGGGTCGTCCGGCCACAGCTTCAAGGCCCGGATCAGCGCCTCCTGCACGGCGTCCTCGGCCGACGCGAAATCCGCTCCGCGCCGGACGAGGACACCGATCACCGCGGGCACGAGCTCCCGCAGCAGGGGCTCGTTCATTCGCCGACCGAGGGCAGCTCGGTGTAGAACGGCCGGACCTCCAGCCACTCGAGGATCGGCCGGCCGCCCGGGCCGGGAGCGGCGGACAGCTCGCCGGCCAGCTCGACCGCGCGGTCCCACGACTCGACGTCGATGACGTACCAGCCGGCGATGAGGTCCTTCGTCTCGGCGAACGGACCGTCGGTCACCGGCGGCCGCCCCTCCCCGTCGTGCCGCACGAACGCGCCCTCCGGAGCCAGCGCCTGCATGTCGACGAACTCGCCGGCCTTCTCCAACCTGGTCGCGAATTCGCCCATGTACCGGATGTGCGCGTCGACGTCCTCAGGCGCCCACTGGTCCATCGGCGGGTGGTCGACCGCCGGCGTCGGTCCGCCACGGTAGTGCTTCAGCAGCAGGTACTTCACGGTGTGCTCCTTCGTTCTCGACCGGTTGTCCCCCTGGGACGGAGCCGGCTCCCCGTTCTCGACACCGTCAGGCATCCCGGCGAAAATATGTACCCCGCCCCGCCGAAGTCACCCAGCCGCCCCTTGCCGGCCGACGGCGTCCCGGGAGAAGCGGCCAAGCTGTCCGTGGATGCGCTCGTGGCCGGCGGTGACGTGGAGGCAGCCATCGCGACGGCTCGGCGGCACGCGGACACCGGCGACCGGAACGCGGCGCACCGGCTCGCGCAGCTGCTGGCCGGTGCGGGGCGCGTGGACGAGATGTTCGCGTTCCTGCGGCCGCGGCTGACCGACCCGCGGCTGGCGGAGGCGCTGGTCGAGGCGAGCGCGGGGCATGGCCGCGACGACGAGGTCGTGGCGCTGCTGCGGGAGGTGATCGCCGCGGGCGAGCACCTTCCGAGCTGGCGGCGCGAGCCGAACAACGGAACCTGGCTGCTGTCGCAGGTGCTGGAGCGGCAGGGGCGGGTGGACGAGGCCGCAGCCCTCCTGGCCGTCTCCTTCAACGACGTCACGGGGCTGGCGGAGCTGCTCGCCCGGCACGGCCGCGAGGCCGAGCTGGTGGCGCTCGGCGCGGGCGACGACGGCGAGCGTCGCCGTATCGCCGGCGCGAGCCTGGTCGACATGCTCCTTGCCGCGGAGCGGACGGACGAGGCGATCGGCGTGCTGCGCCGCCTCGCCGCGGAGGGAGACCAAGGCGCCGCGTGCCGGCTGGCGCGGTGGCTTGCCGAGCACGCCCGGGTGGACGAGGCGATCGACGCGCTGCTCCCGGTCGCGGCGGCGATCGAACCGTACCCCGGTGACGTCCACGGTGCCGTCTGGCAGCTGATGGAGCTGCTCATCGGCCGCGGCGGCGCCGGCGACGCCCTGGCTTGCCTCGACGAGCTGGTGGCTGGCGGTGTCGGGTTCGACCTCAGGTACCACCGGTTGGATGTGCTCTTCGCGTGCGGCCGGGCCGACGAGGCATTCGCCGAGCTGCACCGCCTCGCCGCGGCCGGCGACCAGCACGCGGAATCGTCGCTGGCGAGGATGCTGATCGCCGCCGGGCGCCTGGAGGAGGCGGAGTCGGTGCTGCAGCCCGGCCGCTCCGATCACCTCCACGGCGAGTTGCTCGCCGAGGTGCTGATCCGGCAGGGCAGGGTCGACGAGGCGATCACCGTCCTGCACGCCCGGGAGCCGCTGGTGTGGGGTGCGGCAGCGGGCGAGTAAGGCCGCGCGCTGGTCATGCGTCCCGGCGGTGGAAGACGTACGGCCTCGACCTTGCCGGCATCCGCACAAGGGCGGCGCCGGGAATCCGGCCGGTGAGGCCGGGTGGTCAGCGCCGTGGGCAGCCGCGCCTCACCTGGTCCTGCCAGCTGGTGCCGTTCAGCTGGATCGTGGTTGTCACCGGGCGTCGGACCCCGTCCTCCGTCACCGCCACCAGCCCGACCCGTAGCGGCCGGCTCGCGGCGTCGTCGGTGCAGGTGATGGTGGCGCTGACCCGGAACCAGCCCGCCGCGCCAGGCTCGATCCGGTGCTCGCCCCAGACCATGACGTCGGCGACCACGCCCGCGCCGGCCACCTGAACCGGCCTCGGCCCGCCGTTGAGCACGGTCACGGTGCCCCCGATGGTCAGCCGGCTGCGGTCGCCCTGGCCCGACTCCGTCCCGGCAACCGTCACGAACAGCGACACCTCCGCCGCCCGCCGCTCCTCCTGCCGCGCGGCCTCCCACCGCTGACCGGCGACGGCACCGATCAGGACGCCGAGCACCACGAGCGCCACCGCCTTCACCGGCACCCTGCGTCGCCACCGCGCGACCACCGACGGCCGCACAGACTGCTCCGCGGGCTCGTCGAGATCGATGACGTTGACCGCTTCCCCCATCGACCCACAGTACCGGCAGGGGCTGCGGCGGCCGCGTCGGGCAGGATGGTCCGATGACCGGCTACTGGGACCCGCTGCCCACCGCGCGGAGTGTGGTGGAGCGCCTCGGCGAGCCCGCCGATCGGCTCTTCACCGGGCGTTGGGAGCATCGGAACTGGCGCAACGTGCCGGGGCCGTTCTACGCGGGCGAGACCGACAGCCTGGCCATCGGGCGGCTGGATGCCCCGGACCACATCTGCTACGACGACGATCTCGGCGGCGGATTCGGGTTCGAGTTCATCTACCGGCAGCCGGTGGACGAGCGCGAGGCTGTGAGCCGGCGCGGCGGGTCAGGCGCGCATGGCCGGGGAGTTGTAGATGGTCGGGACGCGGAAGCCCGCGCACCACTGCGTCAGGCGGTCGGCCTCGGCGGACAGCAGGCGGCGGGCTTCGGCGGGGACGTCCTCGAGGAGGCGGAGCCGCACGACGCCGGCGGGGTCCTGGGTCCAGCAGCCGACCACGCGGCCGGAGTACCAGGCGGTGGTGCCGGCGTTGCCGCGGCGGTCGAAGATGCCGGCGCGGTGCGGGCCGAGGTAGAAGTCGCGGTGCTGCCAGCCCATGACGGTCGGGTCGAGGACGGGGAGCAGGGCGGCCCACGGGCCGGGGTCGGGGAGGTCGTCGAGGTCGTCGGGCAGGAGCCAGCCGGTGCCGCCGCCGTCGAGCGAGACCTGCACGGCGCCGAGGGCGGCGAGGGCGGCACGGACGATGCCCTTGGTGGCGCCGAGCCACCAGACCAGGTCGTCCTCGGTGCCGGGGCCGAAGGTGAAGAGCCAGCGCCGCACGATCTCGCGGTAGCCGTCCGCCGCCACGGCGTGCTCCGCCGAGGGCAGCCACGAGGACATTAGGGTCCAGCGCGGGCGGGACAGGTGCCAGCCGCTGGCGTTGACGGCCCGGACGATGTCGCCGGCGGCGCCGAGGTAGGTCAGGACGCGGGTCGAGACGCGAGGGTCGGCGGTGGTGATGTCGAGCGTGACGTCGATCATCGGTACGGCGCGGCGGATCTCGGTCGGCTGCAGGCCGTCGGGTGCGGCGGCGAGCGCGGCGAGGACCTCGGTGCGGGCGCGGTCGAGCCACTCGTCGCCGTCGGTGGTGGTGCCGGTGGCGACGAGGTCCCTGACCAGGCGGGTGCGTTCGCCGGCGGCGACCCGGGCGGACGCGCTCGGCCAGACGGCCGGGAGCAGCTCGCGCGGGAACACGAAGAGTGTCCGGCGCATCGCGAGCTGTTTGACCAGGGTCCGTTCCTGGTACAGGGCGCGGTCCACGTCGGCGGGGCGCAGGTCCGTGGTCCGGGCCTGGCACGACAGGTGGACCGTGGCGGGCTCGGTGGCGTGCAGGACGGTCATCGCCCCGGTGACGGACTCGGGGGTCGCCACCCTGAAGTCCGGGGCGAGCGCGTGCCGGACCGCGAGCCGGGACCGGCGCTGGTCGTCGGACACGTGACGCCCCCGGACATGCTGCCACAAGGCCGGACGGCGGGCCGGGCGGCCCGCCGTCACGGGCGGGGTCAGGCGCGGGCGGTGCCGAGCGCGGTCTGGATGGCCTGGACGAGGACGCTGACGACGAGCGCGACCGACGGGCGGATCGAGGACTCCTCCATGCTGACCGTGCCCGTGAAGCCGGCGTTGTCGCTGATCTCCTCCAGCCGCCGGTGCGCCGCCGCGATCTCGTCGCCCGACAGGTAGAGCGCCGGCTCCATCCGCGCCGCCGCGACCAGTGCCGCGAGGGCCGCGGTCCGCTCGTCGGGGACGTCGTCGCCGGTCAGGGCGCGGCCGAGGCGGGCGCGCACCTCGGTCTCCACGGTCGCGTCGGCCATCGGGTAGCGGTGCACGTGGATGAAGCCGAGCTGGACCTCGTCGACGTCGGTGAGGATGCCCCGGGAGCAGAGGTCGGCCAGGACCCGGTCGCGCAGGCCGTGCCGGAGCCGCTGCAGCCACGACGCCGGGGTGTGCGGCGTGTCGCCGACAACCCGGGCGAGGACCTCGTCGGCGATCGGCTCGCCGGTCGGCGCGTCCTTGACGACGACGATCATCCCCCCGGCGTACGCCAGCCGCCCGGCGAGCGCCAGGTCGACCAGGACGCCCGCGGCCATGCCGAGGTCGAGGCCGATGTGGGAGCCGGTGGCCTTCCCGGTGTCGTCATCGTAGGCGAGCAGGAGCAGCTCCTCCGCCAGTGCAACGGAACTCATGGCTCGGAACGGTAGCGCGCGCCCGCTCGTCCCGCATTACCGTGTCGGGTACGTTGCGGAGCGCGACGGCCGGACCCACATGGCGGTGACGACGAGCAGCAGGAACCCGGCGCCCATCAGGGCTGTGCTCATGCCGAACGCGGACCGGTAGCCGAAGTGCGCGGCCACGCCGAACAACGGGCCGGCGACGACCGACCCGATCGGGAACGTGTTGGTGTACAACGTGGTGGCCCGCCCCGGCTGACCGGGCAGCAGGTTCTGGACGTACGTGATGCCGACGCCGGAGATGGCCGAGATGAACAGCGCGTTGACCACCTGCCCGGCGGCGAGCACCCACAGGTTGGGCGCGACCCAGGCGATCGCGTAGTAGGCGGTCCCGCACGCTCCGCCGATGAGGATCAGCGTCTGCAGCTTGAAGCGGGTGGTGAGCGCGCCGAGGCCGAGCATCAGCGGGATCTCCAGGGCGGCGCACAGGCCGAGGATCAGACCGGCCCGGGACGCGTCGCTGTGCAGGTCCTGTTCGATGTACAGCGGCAGCGCCTGCACACCGAGCGTCATCGGCACCTGCATCAGCACGAACGCCACGATCGTCAACCACAGCACCCAACGCGGCCCCTCCGGCCCCGCCGCCGCGTCGGCCGAAGGTCCCGCCGCCGCGTCGGCCGAAGGTCCCGCCGCCGCGTCGGCGGACGGTTCCGCCGTCTTCGAAGGGGTCGGCGCTTCCACCTCCTCGAGCCAGACCACCGCGATCAGGGCGGCGAGGGCATACGTGGCGGCGGCCAGCCCGTACACCAGCCGGAACCCACCGACGTCCAGCAGCACCGCGGCGAGCGCCGGGCCACCGACCCACGAGAGGGAGAACACGGTCCGCAGCGCGCTGATGCCCATCGCCGCCTGGCCGGGACTGTCCCGCTCGAGGATCTGCCGGGCGTACGCGAAGGACTGCGGGAACAGCGAGCCCGCGAACGCGTATGCGGTCATGCACAGCGCGAACAGCACCCAGTAGTCGCGGACGAACATCGCGACCAGGCTGCCCACGACGCCGAACAGGGCGGCACCGACCAGGATCCTCCGGCGGATCGGCCACCGGTCCGACACCCGGCCGACCGCGGAGGAGACCAGCACGCCGGTCAGCGGTGACGCGATGAGGAACACGGTGACCTGGACCGGGTCCGCGTGCACGGCCGTGCTCAGGAACAGCGACAGGAACGGGAAGACGACGGCGACGGAGATGCCGACGGCGAAGAACATCAGCCCGAGCGGTAGGAGGGCACGACTGAGCGGCCGCTGGCGCGGCGGAGCGGCCAAGGTCATGGCCGGACTGTACCGCTACAGCCAAACCCCGCGCGACCCCGTTTCACAGGGCTTTCAGGAGCGTGGCCGTACCAGACCGGCATCGAAGGCGGCGATCACCAACTGCGCCCTGTCCCGCGCCGCGAGCTTCGCCATGAGGTGCGTGATGTGCGACTTCACGGTCTTCACCGAGATCGACAGCGCGGTGGCGATCTCGTCGTTGGACAGCCCGCCGCCGATAAGCGTGAGCACCTCGACCTCGCGGCCGGTGAGCCGCCGCAGCGCCGCGGTCGGCCGGTCCGGACGGGGCGCGGCCACGTAGTGCGCGACGAGCCGGGTCAGGATCGACGGCGCGAAGAGCGACTCGCCGCGGTGCGTGCGGCGGATCGCCTCGATCAGCTCGGCGGGCCGGGCGTCCTTGAGCAGGAAGCCGGAGGCGCCCGCGTGCAGGGCCTCGTAGACGTACTCGTCGAGCTCGAACATGCTCAGCACCAGCACGCGCGCCGCGGCCAGCGACGGGTCGGCGCAGATGCGGCGGGTCGCCTGCAGGCCGTCGAGGTGCGGCATCCGCACGTCCATGAGGATCACGTCGGGCCTGGCCGCGCGGGCCTGCGCGACGGCGTCGGCGCCGTCGCCCGCCTCGGCGACCACGCGGAGACCGGCCTCGTTGTTGATGATCATCGCGAGGCTGTGGCGGAGCAGCGGCTGGTCGTCGACCAGCATGACCCTGATGTCCGCGATATCCGTCATGTACGTCATGCCGCGTCATCCGGGATCCGCGCGGCGACCCGGAATCCGCCGTCGACCGGCTCGGCCGTCAGGGTGCCGTCGAGGCTGGTCACCCGCTCCCGCAGGCCCACGAGGCCGTGCCCGGCGCCCGGCGTCGCCCGCCACGCGGGATCGGACGGCCCGGCGTCGGTCACGGCGGCCACGACGAACCGCCCGTCACGGTGCACGGCCACCCGGACGTCGGTGGGGCCCGCGTACCGCGCGGCGTTGCTGAGCCCTTCCCGGACGGTCTTGCACACCGCCACCTGCACGCCCTGCGACACCGCGCCGAGCTCCGGGTCAACGGTGAGCCGGGTGCGCAGGCCGGCGACCGCCGCGCCGTCGACGATCGCCGGCAGGTCGTCCAGGCCGTCCAGCGGCGCGCGCAGCCCGGCGGCGGACGGCTCGCGCAGGACCGTCAGCATCCGCCGCAGCTCCGCGGTCGCGTGCCGGCTCGCGTCCTCGATGTCGGTCAGCGCCGCCTCGACCTCCGCCGGCTTCGGCAGGTGCCGGGTCGCCGCGGCGCGGACCGTGATGAGTCCCAGGCCGTGCGAGACGATGTCGTGCAGGTCGCCGGCGATCCGCAGCCGCTCGGCGAGCACCGCCTCCGACGCGGCCCACGCGGTCAGGCGCGACTCGTAGGCGGCCCGGTCCGCGCGGGCGCGGCGCACCGCCCACGCCGCGGCGGCGAGCGCGGCACCGACCATCGCCCACGGCAGCACGACCCGGCCCGGGCCGTCCCCGCCGACTGTGCACATCACCGCCAGCAGCACCATGCCCACGATGACGAGCACCGGCAGGACGCTGGAGCGTCCCGACGGACGCGGATGGGCGTTCACGCCGCCGACTGTAGTGCTCAGACCAGGGTCTGACGGCCCACGGTCGCACGCCGCCGCGACGATCCGAGCCGGGCCCGATGCCCGCGGCCGGACGCCCCGGTTGACTCGGCCTATGATCACGATCGATCGCGTCAGCAAGCGCAAGGGCAGGGCGCGGGTCCTGCACGACGTCACGTTCGAGGCGCGCCCCGGACGCGTCACCGGGTTCCTCGGGCAGAACGGCGCCGGCAAGACCTCGACGCTGCGGGTCCTGCTCGGGCTGGACCGCCCGGAGCACGGCAGCGCGCTCGTGTGCGGCCGCCCGTACCGCGAGCTCGACCGTCCCCTCACCGTCGTCGGCGCGCTGCTGGACGGCAGCGGCGCGCACCGCGCCCGGACCGCCCGCGCGCACCTGCGCTGGGTCGCCGTGAGCAACGGCCTGCCGGTGTCGCGCGCCGACGAGGTGCTCGAGGTCGTCGGCCTCGCCGGCGACGCCCGCAAGCGCGCCGGCCGCTACTCCCTCGGCATGAGCCGCCGGCTCGGCCTGGCGACCGCCCTGCTCGGCGACCCGGCGGTGCTGGTCCTCGACGAGCCCGTCAACGGCCTCGACCCCGCCGGGATCCGGTGGATGCGCGAGTTCCTGCGGGACCGGGCCGCGGGGGGCGGCACCGTGCTGCTTTCCAGCCACCTCATGGGCGAGCTCGCCGAGATCGCCGACGACGTCGTCGTCATCCACCAGGGCCGGATCCTGGTGCAGGGCGGCCTCGCCGAGGTCACCGGCGACCACGCGACCCTCGAGGACGCGTTCCTGGCCCTGACCGCCACCGCGGGTGCGCCGTGGTGAGCGCCTTCCGCTGGGCGGTGGCGGCCGAGGTCCGCAAGCTGCTGGGCCTGCCGACCGCCTGGATCGGCATCGTCCTGGGCACCCTGCTGGCACCCGTCATCGTGCTGCTCAACGCGCCGTACATCCGCCGCGGCATCGACGACGGCACCATCACCGACACGTCCGACCTGGGACTGCAGGACCTCGGCGTCGGGCTCATCGGCCCGATGGTGCTCGGCGTGGTCATCATCAGCAGCGAATACACCAACACCGGGCACGACGCCCCGCGCGCCCGCCAGCTGACCGCGACGCTCGCCGCCGTCCCGGGCCGGCTGCGCCTGCTCGCCGCGAAGACCACCGCGCTCGTCCTCGTCGCCGCGACCCAGGCCGCGGTCACCGCCGCCGCCGCGCTTACGCTCACCGAGGCCCTGCACGGCGACCGGGTGTCCGCGCCCGCGCCCGGCCGGGTCGCCGCCGCCGTCCTGTACTGGACGCTGATCGCCCTGCTGTCGTTCGCCATCACGCTCATCACGCGCAACGGGATCGTGCCGCTCACGTTCCTCATCGTGAACAGCACCGTCGTCTCCGTGTCGTACCTGCTGACGAAGGTCACCGACGCGGCCGCGTACCTGCCAGACATCGTCGGCGCGCAGATGTTCCTCCACACGCCCGACTTCCCGGTCCGCATCGCCCCGCTCACCGCCGGCCTGGTGATGACGGCGTGGATCGCGGCCCTCCTCGCCGTCGGCGCCGCGCTCTTCCACCGGCGCGACACGTGACACTGCTGACGCTTCTGCACGCCGAGCTGCGCAAGCTGCTGACGCTGCCGTCGCTGCGGCTGACCGTGCTGCTGACGGTCGCCGTCGCGCTCCTACTGGCGTCCCTGGACGCGGCGCAGCCCGTCCGCTACGTCCAGGCGGGGTTCCTGGTGCTCGGCGTCCTGGCCACCGCCTCCGAGCACCAGGGCGGCGACCAGATCCGCGCGACCCTCCTCGCCATGCCGCGCCGGCTCCCTCTGTACGCCGCGAAGGTCGTCGCGCTCGCCGTGGTGGCGCTGCCGGTCGCCGCGCTGGTCGCCCTCCACTCGACCGTGCACCTGACGCTCACCACCCTGCTCGCCGCGGCCGCCGGCACCCTCGTCCGGCGCACCGAGGCGGCCGTGGTGCTGCTGCTCGTCGTGTACTACGTCGGCCCGCTGCTCCGGACCACCTACGTGCCGGACACCACGGCGGTCGCAGTGAGCACGCTGGTCGCCATCGCCGTGGCCGGGTACGTCTTCCACCGCCGGGACGCATGACCAAACACTTAAGCCATCACTTGAGCTTTGCCGGTCAGGCGGCTACGGTTAAGTGCATGCTTAAGCATGAGGCGGGGGCGACGGGCCGGGTGTTCCACGCGCTCGCGGACGGCAACCGGCGGGCGGTGATCGAGCGACTGGCCCGCGGCCCGGCGACCGTGAGCGAGCTGGCCGCCCAGCTCGGCGTGACCGTCGCCGCGACGGTCCAGCATCTCCAGGTGCTGCAGGACAGCGGGCTGGTGCGGTCGGAGAAGGCCGGCCGGGTCCGCACCTGCCAGATCGATCCCGCCGGCCTCCGCGACGCCGAGGCGTGGTTGCAGCGCCAGCGCACGACGTGGGAGCACCGCCTGGACCGCCTCGGCGCGGTCCTCGACGACGAGCAGAAGGAGCCAGGATCATGACCGACCACTCGGTGAAGCACAGCACGTTCACGCTGGAGCGGACCTACGCAGCCGCGCCCGCCACGGTCTTCGCGGCCTGGTCCGACCGCGACACGAAGGCGAAGTGGTTCGCGGCCGAGGACGGACGGTATTCGCTGGACTTCCGGGTCGGCGGCACCGAGGCCGTGCACGGCGGCGCCGGGACCGACCTCGTGGCGAGGAGCGAATATCACGACATCGTCCCCGACGAGCGCATCGTGTACACCACGGCCCTGTTCACCGGCAGCGTCCTGTCGACCGTGTCGCTGACCACCGTGCAGCTCGCCCGCGAAGGCGACGGGACCCGCCTGGTGCTCACCGAACAGGGAACCTTCCTGGACGACCAGGAACAGCCCGAGTGGCGCGAGCAGGGCACCGGCGACTGGCTGGACGCCCTCGGCCGTCAGGTGGCCCGGCGATGACGGCCGGCGGCGAGCAGCAGATCCGCGCGCTGCTGGAGACCCGCACCCGCGCCTTCGCCCGCCGGGACGCCGCCACCGCGGCCGCCGGCTACGACGACGACCTCGTGCTGTACGACGCGGTCGGCCCGCTCGTCCGCCGCGGCGAGGACCCGGCCGACCGGTTGGAGCGGTGGATCGGGTCGTACCGCACGGGGATCGGGCACGAGATCCGGGACCTGGAGATCACCGCCGGCGCCGACCTTGCGTTCTGCCACTTCCTGGTCCGGATCAGCGGCACGATGCGGGACGGCACCGAGGTCGGCATGTGGGTGCGCGCGACGAGCTGCCTCCGCCGCCGAGGCGATGCCTGGACGATCGTTCACGAGCACGCGTCGGTGCCCTTCGACGCCGACACCGGCCGCGCCGAGCTTCGCGCCGAGCTCTGACGACGCTCCAGGACCGGGTCCCGGACGTTCTCAGCGAGTTCGATGCCTGGAAGTGATTGACCGGTTCCGGTGAAGGGCCGTACGTTGCCGTGAGTGGAACTGTGTTTCTTCCAGTGAAACGGTGGGTCCGGCATGGTGTCACTCATCTTCGCGGTGCTGGCGGTCGGCATGGTCGGTGCCGGGGTGGTGGCGGTGCGGCTGCGGGCGTGGCTCGTCGTCGTGGTGGCGGGTGCGCTCGTCTACGACAACACGGTGATCGCGGCCGGGCGGTTCGTCGGTGAAGGGGATGCGCTCGAAGGGCTCAACGCGGGGCGGTTCGTGGGGCACGCGCTGTTCACGCCGCTGCTCATCGTGGTCGGGGCGGGGCTGGCCGGGCTGGCCGGGCTGGCAAGGGGCGGGCGCTGGGCGCTGACAGCGCTCGCGGCGGTGCTGGTCGGGATCGGGATCTGGGCCGACGTTGTGCGGCTGCGGCTGGTGCCCGAGCGGTACGCCGACACCCTCCGCTACGTCAACGACAACGCGGCCGGGCCGCCGGTGCCGGCGGTCGTGGCGATCCTCGTGCTGATCGGCGTCGGGGTGGTGCTGTGGCGGCGCGACGGGTGGCCGTGGCTGCTTGCCGGGGCGGTCGCCATGTTCGCCGCCGCGGCGGCCGGGTTCGCGGTGCCGTGGCTGGGCAACCTGGGCGAGCTCGTGCTGCTGGCGGCGGTGGTGTCAAGCCTGCGACAGACGAGGGAGCGCGTCGCAACCGGATAGACGGGCATAGCGTGTGACGTGACATGCCCGAGTCCGACCGCCGCGCCACCGACCGGCCGCCGCCAGCCGCGGCCGACTTCGACGCGCTCTACGACGCACGCTACGGCGACGTCGTTGCCATGGTCTACGCGCTCGCCGGCGACCTCGCCGAGGCGCAGGACCTCGCCCAGGAAGCGTTCTGCCGCGCCTGGCAACGCTGGGGCGACGTCTCACGGTACGACGACCCGCTCGCCTGGATCCGCCGGGTCGCGGCCAACCTCGCCACGTCCCGGTGGCGGCGCGGCCGGGTCGCCCGCGCGTATCTCGGCCGGGAACGCACGACCGACGTCCCCGCGCTGAGCCCCGACCATGTGGCGCTCGTCGCGGCCCTGCGCCGGCTGCCCAAGGAGCAGCGGCGGGCGGTCGTGCTGCACCACCTGATCGACCTGCCGGTCGCCGAGGTGGCGCGGGAGATGGACGCCGCCGTCGGCACCGTCAAGTCGTGGCTGCACCGCGGGCGCGCGGCGCTCGCCGCCGAGCTGGCACACACCATCGAGGAGGTGACCCACCGTGACTGAAGAGCTGACCCAGGCGCTGTCGCGGCTGCGCGCGGACGTCGGCGCCGCCGTCGCCCCACCCGCGGGCGCCCAGCTGCGAAGGAAGGCCGAGCGCCGGCAGCGCGCCCGCCGGACCGCCACCGCGGTCGTCGCCGCCGTCGTGGTGCTGGCCGTCCTCGTCGGCGGAGGGCTGATCTGGCGGGGCGGGCCGTCCAAGTCGGCACCCGTGCCGGGCGGATCGTCCAGCCCCGCGCCGGCTCGTACATCACCCGCCGCGACGAGACCGAGCAAGCCGGTCCCTGGCAGGCAGACCCCGCAGACGCCCGCGGCGTGGGCCGGTGTCGACTGGGCGTCCGCCACGATCACGCTTCCCGCGCAGGATGGCTGCCCGTCCGGGACGGTCACCCTCCGCAGGCAGGAGTTCAAGGGCGCGGCGGACGCGATCGTGGGCCCCACGTCATGGCCGAGGATCTCGATCGATCCGCAGCAGGTGGTGTACGGGCAACTGGCGGCCGACGGGCAGCCCGAGGCGGTCCTGCGCGCCACCTGCTGGCCGACGGCGGAGGACTCCGGCGACGGTCAGGGGCAGCTGCTGGTCGTGCGGCGCGACGGCGCGACGCTGCGGGCGGCCGGGTGGGCCGGACCGCGCGGCGGCATCTACACCGACTGGTGGGTCGACGGCGGCCGGCTCGTCATGGACGTGAAGCCGTGGCACATCAACTGGGGGTACCTGCCCGGGGCCGCCCGCGCCTACCGGTGGACCGGGCAGGCGTTCGACGAGGAGGACTCGGGCCTGCCGGGGCTGGTCTCGGCGGTCGACCTGGCGCCGGTCGCCGGGATCACCGGTTGTCCCGCGGTGTCGCTGCGGTTCGGTGACCGGCAGCAGGTCACCGTGGACGGCGTGACCTGGGACCTGACCCAGCCGGTCATGCCGGACCAGCTGCCGCACCTGGTGGACCTCGACGGCGACGGGCACCGGCGGTTGCTGGTCGCGATCTCCTGCGGCGGCGCGGCGTTCGTGGCGGTGCTCGAACGGCAGACCGACGGGTCGTTCCGCGCCGTCGACGCCGTCCGGCCGCCCGCGGGCACGACCGTGTCGAACTGGTCGCTCGCGAACGGCGTCCTGACGCTGGCCACGGCGTCGGGCCAGGAGGTGCGGTACACCTGGAACGGCGAGTACTTCCAGCGGTGACTACCGGCCCAGCGCCGCACGCGCGAGCTGCTCGTCGTGCGGCCGGGCCAGGTCCCGCGCGACGGCGATGATCCGTTCGAGCTGCGCGGCGGCCTCGTCGCGCAGCCCGGCGGCCCGGCACGTCTCGGCGTAGGCGTGCCGGCAGTCGAGCTCCAGCTGCACCTCGGAGAGCGGTTCGAGCAGCTCCAGGGCGAGCCGGTGGTGCTCCAGGGCCTCGTCGAGCGCACCCTGCGCGCGCAGCGCGACGCCGAGGGCGTTGTGGCACAGCGCCTGGTTGTGCGCCAGGTTGTGCTCCTCCGCGAGCCGCAGCGCGTCCTGGAGGGTGCGCAGCGCCTCCTCCGGCTCGCCGGTGGCGAGGCCGAGCGTCACGAGTCCCGTGATCCGGCCCGGGCCGGCGGCGAGGGCGACGGACGCCCGCGCGAGCTCGACCGCCTCGGCGGGCCGCCCCAGCCGCAGGGTCACCCAGCCGTCGATGGCCAGCGCCTGCGCCTGGCCCGCCGGCCGGCCGAGCTTCTCGAAGAGCTCGCCGGCCCGCCGCAGCTGCGCCCGCGCCGCCTCGAGGTCGCCGAGGTCGCGGTGGGCCATGCCGGTGCGCAGCGCCAGCCCGGCGGCGGCCTCGTCGTCGTCCGCGGCGGCGGCCTGGGCCTGCTCGTAGGCGGCCATGGCATCGGTCAGCCGGCCCGCGGCGGCGCGGGTGAAGCCGAGGTCCGACAGCAGCGCCACCCGCTCCCGCTCCCGGCCGAGCCGGCCCGCCGCACCGGCCGCCGCCTCCAGCAGCCGGGCCTGGTCGTCGGTGCCGCGGTGGCGGAAGAAGTACACCCGCATCAGCTGCGGCAGCGCGGCGGCGACCTCGTCCGCGCCGATCCGCACGGCGGCGTCGACGCAGGCGACCAGGTTCACGTACTCCAGCTCGAACCAGGCCATCGCCCGCGCCGGGTCGCCCGGCTCCGGCCGCGGGCGGTGCGGCGAGGGCAGGGTCCGCTCGTGGGCGGCGGCCTGCGCCAGGTAGTGGTCCAGGGCGCGGCGCAGCGCGGCGTCCGACTGGGGCTCCTCGTCGGCGGCGAGGTCCGCGGCGTACTGGCGGATCAGGTCGTGCATCCGGAACCTGCCCGGCGCGACCTCCTGCAGCAGGTGCGCGTCGACGAGCTCGTCGAGGACCGCGCCGACGCCGGAGAGCAGGCCCGCCAGGGCGCCCGCCGTCGAGGCGTCGAAGTCTGCGCCGGGAAGGACTCCCAGCAGGCGGAACACGCGCCGCTGGTCAGCGTCGAGCTGCTGTAGCGACATGCCGAAGACCGCGTCGAACCGGCCGGTGGCGTCGCGCAGCCGCTCGGCGAGCACCGCGACCGTCCAGCCGGGCCGGTGCCGCAGCCGGGCGCCGGCCATCCGCAGCGCGAGCGGCAGCCCGGCGCACTGCTGGAGGACCTGGCCGACGGCGTCCTCCTCGGTGGCGGTGAGCCCGGCCGCGCGGCCGAACAGCCGCGCGGCGTCGCCGTCGGCGAGGGGTTCGAGCGACACCGGCGGCACGCCGTCGAGGCTGACGAGCCGGTTGCGGCTGGTGACGAGGACCGCGGACTTCCCGGCCCCGGGCAGCAGCGGCCGCACCTGCTCGGCGTCGACGGCGTTGTCGAGCACGACGAGCGCCCGCCGGCGGGACAGCTCCGAGCGCCACAGCGCGGCCCGTTCGGTGAGGCCGGCCGGCGGGTGCGTGACGTCCAACGCGGCGAGGAGCCGGCCCAGCGCGGCGGGCGGGTCGAGCGGCTCCTGCCCCGGCGTGAACCCGTGCAGGTCCAGGTAGAGGCCGCCGTCCGGGTACGCGCCGGCGACCCGGTGCGCGACGTGCACGGCGAGGCTGGTCTTGCCGACCCCGCCCATGCCGTCGACAGCGACCGCGCCGGCGGTGCGCAGCAGCTGCTCGACCAGCGCCGACTCCGCCTCCCGGCCGGTGAAGTCGAACAGGTCGGCGGGCAGGTCGTTGCGGCGGGGCGGGGGAGCGGCGCCGGCCTTGGCCGCCTCCGCCCACACGGCGCGCAGCGGGCGCGGGTCGCGGCCCACCGCCCGGCAGAGCGCGACGACGGCCTCCCACGGCGGCACCAGCTGGCCCGACATGTACCGCGACAGCGACGAACTGCTCAGGCTCGCCTTCGTCGCGAGGGCGCGCAGGCTGAGCCCGCTGAGCTCCTTGATCCGGGCGAGCTGCGCGACGAGGTGTTCCTGCGGGCTCGACACGTGCAACACCGTACCCGTCCCGCCCCGCGGGGCCGGCTCAACGGTGCAACGGCCCAGCTCAGCGCCGTCGCGCGTGTCCCACGGTGTCCCACGGACGTCGAGGGACGGGGTGCGCCGCTGGTCAGATGGGTCCTGTCAGCGAGAGCACACAGCAAGGGAGTTCGCGATGTCGACGGAGCGCATGCCCAACCCGGCGGCCCTGATCCCCGGGGCGATGGAGGCCCTCATGGCCCTCACCGGCGCGATCGCCGGCGCCGGGGTGAGCGAGCGGGTGCTGGCGCTGAGCCACCTGCGCGCCAGCCAGATCAACGGCTGCGGGCCGTGCGTCGCGGGCGGCGCCGCCCAGGCCCGCCGGCACGGCGCCGGCGACAACCAGGTCGACGCCGTCGCCGCGTGGCGGGAGACGCCGTGGTTCAGCGACGAGGAGCGGGCGGCGCTCGCCCTCACCGAGTCGGTGACCCGGCTCGCCGACCGGCCCGACGCCGTCCCGGACCACGTGTGGGACCTGGCCGCGAAGCACTTCGACCACAAGGAGCTGGCGGCGCTGCTGCTGAACATCGCCGTCACCAACGCCTTCAACCGGCTCAACGCCCCGACCCGCCAGCAGGCCGGGCAGTGGTGACCACCTTCGACGTCAACTCCAACTCCAACTCCAACTTCGACTCCAACTCCAACTTCAACGAGAGAGGCACGACCATGGCGAACACCGAGAAGTACGACGGCTTCACCACCGCCGAGCGCACCGCGATGAAGGACCGGGCGAAGGAGCTCAAGTCGACCGCGCGGCGCGGTGCCAAGGCGGACACCGAGAGCGAGGTCCTGGCGAAGATCGCCGAGATGTCCGACGCCGACCGCGCCCTCGCCGAGCGCCTCCACGCCATCGTGAAGGAGAGCGCCCCCACGCTGACGTCGAAGCTCTGGTACGGGATGCCCGCCTACGCCCGCGACGGCAAGGTCCTGTGCTTCTTCCAGAGCGCCGCCAAGTTCAAGACCCGCTACGCCGTCCTCGGCTTCAGCGACGAGGCCCAGCTGGACGACGGCACCATGTGGCCCACGTACTACGCGCTGACCACCCTGTCCGCCGACGACGAGGCCCGCATCGCCGCACTGCTCAAGCAGGCCGTCGGCTGAAGCCAGTCGCCGCTGGTTCGCCATGCCGCCAGAAGGCCCCCTCCCCAGGGGGCCTTCCGCGGTGAGGCACGGGCATCATGCGTGAGATGCGGAGCAGGGTGTTCGGTGAGGTCGCGGAGCTGTACGACGCCGGGCGGCCCGGCTACTGCGACGACATGGTCGACGAGGTCCTCGCCTACGCCGCGCTGGGTGCGCGGCCGGCGGCCGAGATCGGGGCCGGCACCGGCAAGGCGACGGTCCAGTTCGCGGCCCGCGGTGTCCCGGTCGTCTGCGTGGAGCCCGACGAGCGGATGGCCGAGGTGCTCCGTCGCAACACCGCCGGGCACGGTGCGGTGACGGTCGAGGTGAGCGCGTTCGAGGATTGGCAGCGCGCCGGCCGGCGCTTCGGGCTGCTGTACGCGGCGACGTCCTGGCACTGGACGGACCCGGGCCGCCGGTGGGATCTGGTGCACGCCGCCCTGGAGCCGGGCGGCACACTCGCGCTGTTCTGGAACCCGCACGGCGTCGTGGACGCCGGGCTGCAGGCGGAGCTGGCCGAGATCGACCGCCGGCACGGTGTGGAGCACTCACCGCACGACGCGGTCGCGTCCTTCTACGGCGACGTGCCGGGGGCCTGGACCGGTGAGGAAGGTTGGCCGCTGGAGGAGTGCCTGCGCGACGGGCGCTTCGCTGACCTGCGGTCGGTGCGGTTCCGAGACCACGTCAGCTACGACACCGGCCGCTACCTGGCCTACCTGACCTCGATCTCCGCCTACCGGATCCTGCCCGTCGCCGACCGTGAGCTGGCCCTTTCGGAGACCGCCCGGGTGCTGGACGCCAACGGCGGCGGGATCGACATGGTGCGCCTGAGCGACCTGTTCCTCGCCCGGGCCGCGTAGTTACTCGCAGAAGACGCGGACCTTGGCGTCGGGCTGGTCGACGTCGACGGTCATCTCGTCGAGGTGCTCGATGAGCGCCTCGAGCTGCTCGGGCTTCAGCTGGGTCAGGTCGAACGGCACGCCCGACTTGTGCATCTCGGCGTTGGCGTGCTGGAGCGCCTGCGGCGGGATGAGCGCCACGAGCTTCACGCCGGCGCGCAGCAGCTGCAGCGGCACGCGGACGTTGACGCGGCCCGGCTCGCCGCCCTCGAGGGTGTCGACCAGCACCCGCAGGTACTTGGGCTTGCCCTTCGGCCGGGCCTCGGGGAGGGTCGCGACGGGCGGCTGGTCGCGCTCCAGCGCGGCGATGAGCTGCTCCGCCTCGTCGACGGTGATCTTGCCCGCGGCGAGCATGTCGAGGATGTCCTTGCGTTGCTCGTTCATGGTTGACGCTCCTATCGGATGGAGACGAGGAAGGCCGTGTGGCCGTCCTTGATGTCGACCCGGGTGCCCGGCAGCGCGGAGACGATGCGCCAGCCGGTGCCCAGGGTCCGTGGCACGCTGATGCGGAAGACGATGCAGGCGATGATCCCGCCCAGCAACGCCAGCACCAGCAGCGGCGCCAGGATCAGCGCCACGGGCAGCACCGGGATCCAGAGCCGGACGGGCCGGCGGTGCCGCCGGTCGACCCGCACCGTCAGCAGCTGCGGCATCATGTGCGACCGTCCAGTTCGGACAGTGCCTGCTGCGCGGTGATCTCGCCGCGCCGCAGCCGGTCGATGACGTCAGCCCGCGACGGCCGCGGATCGGTCTCGACGAAGTCGAGGGACTGCGTGATCCTGTTCAGCCGCGCCTTGATCGTCGGGTAGCTCACCCCGAAGATCCGCTCCATCTCCTTGATGGAGCCGTGGCACCGCACGAACGCCGTGACGAAGACCTGGTCCTCGACGTTGAGCTGGGCCAGCTGCGGCAGCTCGAACCGGCCCTCGATCGCGACGTCGCTGTCGGCCAGCCGCACCCGCTCCACGACGAACGGCCGGCCCCGGGTCAGGTTCGTCAGTTCCTGCCAGTCCATCGCCTGCTCTGTCATACCTGAAGTATGCACGCGCCGTGGATTAACTTTCAAGAAGTCGATCTTAAGATTTTTAATTACGCCCTCTGGAGGGCAGTCGCGATCCTGACAGCGGGGAACGGCGCCGCCCGGCGGCCGGTCAGAGCTGCCATGAGACGCAGATTCGCCGCAGCCGCCGTCGTGACCGTCCTCGCCGCCGCGGGCTGCGACGGCGGAGCGGCCCGGCCGAGCCCGAACCCGAACCCGAACTCAAGCCCGAACCCCGAGCCGTCGTCGGCGGCCGTCGGCGGGCCCGTCCCGTTCAGCGTCAGACTCGGCGCGGGCCAGCGGCTCATCCCGCTGTCGCCGGGGCCGCAGGGCTGCCCGGGCGTCGACACGCGGGTGCACCTCGGCGACGGCCGGCTCGTCCGGTTCACGGCCTACGCGACCGGCTGCCCGCTGCCGGACGACCCCCGGCGCATCAACGGGCGGCACGGCGTCTACCGCAGCACCGCGGACATCCCCGCCGACCTCCGCGCCGGCGCGACCAGCATCCAGACGCCGCTGGGCGAGGCGACGGCGTTCACCCAGGACTACTCGGAGTACACCAACTCCGCCAACCACTACACGGAGCCGGTCGCCGTGATCACGCTCGCCCGGCCGGCGGATCCGGCGTACCAGACGCTCACCGTCATCGCGGAGAAGGGCACGTTGCCGATGGGCGAGCTCGCCACCGTCCTGCGTGAGCAGCTGCTGGCACCCTGAGCCCCGACGCGAGGCACGGGTCAGCGCAGCGGCCCGCACTGGCCGCAGGTGCAGATGGAGCCGGTCGTGCGGCTCGACAAGCACCTGCGTGTCCAAACACCGCCCCCTCGGTCCGCGCCCATCGGCCGCCGCGACATCATCGCAGCATCGCCGGCGGACGTGGGGGCGCGTCGATGGACGGGATCAGGGCGACACCGGCACCGAAGCCATGATCGGCTCGACGAGCTGGCCCATGTGCTTGAAGTTGGCGAGGCGCTCCAGCAGCACGTCGGTCACGTACATGCCGCGGCCGATCAGGACCAGACCGCCCGAGGTCAGCACGTCCTCGGCGATGCGCATGCCGGCGTCGAGCCGGCCGACCGTGCAGGCCTGCACGACCTCCTGCGCCTCGACCACCTGCATGAGCTGCCGCAGCGCGGTCAGCACCGCCGGGTTGTGCCTCGGGTCGCGGTCGAGGATGACCAGGGCGCTCGCGGTCGTCAGTCCGCGCCGCTCCAGCAGCTCCATGTCGATCGCGGCGCGCAGCACCGCCACGCCGGTGAGGACGAGCGGCGACGCGGCGCCCACCGGCGCCGTGCCGTCCAGCCCCCGGATCATCGCGATGACGTCGTCGAGCATCGGCACGGCGCTGAGGAGGCGCAGTGGAGGTGCGGCCGGCGGCGCTCGGTTGCGATCCGGGTGCGAACCGGTTGCGGCGCCGGTGCCACCCGCCCCCGGCGGCCTGAAATGAAGACGTGGATCGTGCAGCCGGGATCAGTGCCCGCCTCGACGACGTCGCGGGGCCCGACCCGTCGCCCGACGACCTCGCCATGCTCGCCCGGCTGCTGACCGCCTTCACCACGAGGACACCGCCGGCCGTCGACCGCCTCGCCGTCGCCATGCACGCCGGCGACACGGCCGCCGTCCACGTCCAGGCGCACGCCCTGAAAGGCTCCGCCGCCAACATCGGCGGCACCGCCCTCGCCGACCTGCTCGCCGACCTGGAGCAGCGCGCCCGCGACGGCGGCCTGCCGGACGCCGGCCCCGCCCTGGACCGCATCCGCACCGAGTACACCGAGGTCGCCGCCGTCTGCGAGGCCCTCGCCGGCGAGCTGAGCCGCTCCGCGCCCTGACCCGGGCGCTCGCCGCGGTCCGCTCAGCGCGGGACGAGGCCGCACTCGTAGGCGACGACGACGAGCTGGGCGCGGTCGTGGGCGCCGAGCTTCGTCATCGAGCGGTTGATGTGGGTCTTCACCGTGTGCGGGCTGACCCGCAGATGGGCGGCGATCTCGTCGTTGGACAGGCCCGTCGCCACCAGGCCGACGATCTCCCGCTCGCGGCCGGTCAGCAGGTCCACCAGCGGCGCCGCGTCGAGACGGCGGCGGGCGGCGGGGGCGGGCTCGGCCAGGAAGCGGGCGATCAGGGCGCGGGTCGCCGCCGGCGAGAGCAGCTGCTCGCCGCGGTGCACGGTGCGGATCGCGGCGAGCAGCTCCGCCGGCTCGGCGCTCTTGCCGAGGAAGCCGCCGGCGCCGGCGCGCAGGGCCTGGAACACGTACTCGTCGACCTCGAACGTGGTGAGGATGAGCACCCGCACGCCGGCGAGGTCCGGGTCGGCGGTGATCAGCCGGGTCGCGGCCAGGCCGTCGAGGTCGGGCATGCGGATGTCCATGAGCACCACGTCGGCGCGGGCGGAGCGGGCCAGCTCGACCGCCTCGCGCCCGGTGGCGGCCTCACCCACGACGGTCACGTCGTCGGCCGAGTCGACGAACACCCGGAACCCGCTGCGGATCAGCGGCTGGTCGTCGGCCAGCACCACCCGGATCACCGAGCCTCCAGCGGCAGCACCGCGGTCAGCCGGTAGCCGCCGGCGGGGCGCGGGCCGGCCTCCAGCGACCCGCCGAGCGCCGACACCCGCTCCCGCATCCCGACCAGCCCGACACCGGGCGTTGCCGCCTTCCGCGGGTGCGCCGCCGGTGCGTTCTCAACCCGGATCGTGAGGGCATCTCCAGTCCGTTGCAGCAGGAGGTGTACGGCCACCGCCCCGGCATGCTTGCAGACGTTGGTGAGCGCCTCCTGCACCACCCGGTACGCGGTCAGGTCGACGGGCACCGGCAGGTCGAGCGCGTCGCCCAGCCCCGACGCCGACACGGCCAGCCCGGACCGGCGGAACGTGTCGAGCAGGTCGGGCAGGCCCGTCAGCCCCGGCACCGGATCGACCGGCGCGAGCTGGTCACCCGGCTGGCGCAGCAGGCCGATCGTGTCGTGCAGCTCGCCGAGCGCGGTCCGACTCGCGTGCCGTACATGGGTGAGCGCCTCCCGGGCCCGGCCGGGCTGCGCGTCGAGCAGGTGCGCGGCCACGCCCGCCTGCACGTTGATCAGCGCCAGCTGGTGCCCGACGGCGTCGTGCAGGTCGCGGGCGATCCGCAGCCGCTCGTCGGTGACGCGGCGGCGGGCGTCGGCGTCACGGTCGCGTTCGGCGCGCAGCGCCCGCGCCTCCACCTCCGCCAGGTACTCCCGGCGGCTGCGGGCACCGTCGCCGGCGGCCACGGCCAGCCCGCCGAGCGCGGCGAGCGCGAGGTTCTCCGCGCCGAGCCACGACGCCGGCTTCGCCAGCATGTGCAGGCCGGCGAACGCGGACACCGCCAGGACCCCGATCGTCAGCGCGCGCCGGCGGCTGGCCGACTCCGCGACCGTGTACAGAGCGATGAGCGGCGCGGCCAGGATCAGCATGCCGTTCGCCGTCTTGTGGTTGAACACCAGGTACGCCTCCGCGGCGACCGAGCTGACCAGGAACGTGTGCAGCGGCCACCGCCGCCGCAGCGCCAGCACCAGGCACGCGACCGCCGCGACCAGCGTCGCCGTCACGTCCAGCGGCGCGGCGTGCGGCGTGCCGTGGGTGGTCGCCAGCACCACGACCCCGACGACGAGCCCGATGGCCAGATCGACGGCACGGTCGACGGCCGGGTCGATGCGCATGCCCACACGGTAGGCCGGTGCTACCGCGTGGACATCCCGCAGCCGCGGTATACGGGATGCCGCCGCTGCGGGACGACTTCTCCGGCCCCGGCGGCGATCGTTGGCGGCATGACAGCAGTCCACGTCCGAGAGCTGACCAAGCGGTACCGGGGTGTCCGCGCGGTCGACGCCCTCACCTTCGACGTCCCCGCCGGCTCGGTCACCGGCTTCCTCGGCCCCAACGGCGCCGGCAAGACCACCACCCTGCGCATGCTGCTGGGCCTGGCCCGGCCGACCAGCGGCACCGCCCTCATCGACGGCCGCGCCTACCACGACCTCGCCGAGCCGCGCCGGACCGTCGGCGCCGTCCTCGAGTCCGGCGGCTTCCACCCGGGCCGCACCGGCCGCGACCACCTGCGGATCCTCGCCGGCTCGGCGCGGCTGCCGATGGCCCGCGTCGACGCGGTCCTCGACGAGGTCGACCTGACCGGCGCCGCCGACCGGCGGGTCCGCACGTACTCCCTCGGCATGCGCCAGCGGCTCGGCCTCGCCGGCGCCCTGCTCGGCGACCCCGGGCTGCTCGTGCTCGACGAGCCTGCCAACGGCCTCGACCCGGCCGGCATGTCCTGGCTGCGCGGCCTGCTGCGGCGGCGGGCGGCCGCCGGCGGGACGGTGATCGTCTCCAGCCACGTGCTGTCGGAGATCGCGCAGACCGCCGACCACGCCGTCATCGTCGGCGCCGGCCGCCTGCGCCACGCCGGCCCCGTCGGCGACGACCTGGAGCGCACCTTCCTGGCGGTGACCTCGAATGCGATCTGAACTGCGCAAACTCGCCACCGTCCGGACCCCGTGGCTGCTGCTGGCCGCCACCGTGGCCCTCGTCGTGCTCGGCGCGAGCGGCCGGCTGTCCGGCCACCCCGACGACGTCGCCGGTGCCGCCGCGCACGTCGGGCTCGTCGCCCTGTTCCCGCTGATCCTCGGCGTCATCGCGGTCGCCGGCGAGTACCGGCACCGCACCGTCGCCGACACCTACCTGTCCACGCCGCGCCGCGAGCGGGTGCTGCTGGACAAGCTCGCCGTGCACACGCTGCTCGGCGCCGGCTTCGGCGTGGCCGCCTCCCTGACGGCCCTCGCCACGATCGCGGCGTGGGGCTCCTGGACGTCGTCGACGCTCGACGACGTGTGGCCGACCCTCGCCGGCGACGTCGGGTGGAACGCCGCCTTCGCGGCGATCGGCGTCGGGCTCGGCGCCCTGGTCCGCAACCAGATCGCCGCGGTCGCCGGCGCCCTCGCCTGGCTCGCCCTGATCGAGGGCGTCGCGGCCGAGCTGATCGGCACCGACGCGGCCCGCTGGCTGCCGTTCCGGGCCGGCAGCGCCCTGGGCCGGCTCCCGGCGGCCACCGGCCTGGACCAGTGGACGGCCGCCGCGGTCCTCGCCGGCTACGCCGCGGCCTTCACGATCGCCGCCGTCGCCGCCCAACGCCGCGACCCGATGTGAGTCGATGCGTCGATGGGGTTAACCCTCGCCTCATGCTGACACCGGCGTCAATCCAGGGAACCTGCCTTAGGCTGTCACACGCCGTTCAGCTCTCGTCCGCCGGCAGGGCCTAACGTCCGTGAGTCGGCCTCCAGCAGTGACGGAGCCGAATCACGCCCACCTGGAGGTCCGGGTCTATGTCCCGTGCGGTCATCCGACGCACAACCGTCGTTTTGTCCCTTACCATGGCCGGCGCAGCCTGGCCATTACTCGCCGACCCTGCCGCCGCGAACCCGGCCGGCACTGGTCTGGTCATCAGCGAGGTATATGTCAATGGCGGCTCGTCCGGCGCGAGCTACCTGAACAAGTTCGTCGAGCTGTACAACCCGACGTCCGCCTCGATCCCGCTGAGCGGCACGACGCTGCAGTACCGGGCCCCCACCAGCACCGTCGTGCCGAGCGGGTCGCAGGTGTTCACGCTGACCGGCGCCGTTGCGGCGCACGGGCACTTCCTGATCATGCTGCCGGGCAACAACGCCACCACCAACCCGGGCGCGCCGCTGCCGACGCCCGACCTGTTCACCGGCACCAGCGTCAACCCGGGCGCCGGTGGCGGCACGCTGTACATCGCGGCCAGCGCCACCGGCGTGCTGCCCACCGACGCGGCCGTCATCGACCGCGTCGGCTGGGGCACCAGCAACGCGCCCGAGGGCACCGCCTCGACCGGGAACTCCCTGGTCCTGAGCTACCAGCGGGACGCGGCCGGCGCCGACACGGACAACAACGGCGCCGACTTCCGCACGGCCACCCCGGTGCCGCAGAACGCGGCGTCCGACGGCGGCACCGCGACCGTCACGGTCACCAGCCCCGGCAACCAGAACGCCACGGTCGGCACCGCGATCTCGCCGCTGACCCTGAGCGCGTCCGGCGGGGCCGCGCCCTACACGTGGTCCGCGACGGGCCTGCCCGACGGCCTCACGATCTCCAGCGGCGGCGTCATCGAAGGTACGCCCACCGCGGCCGGCACCGCGTCGGTGACGGTCACCGCGACCGAGTCGGGCGGCGCGAGCGGCTCGGCCACGTTCACGTACACCGTCACGACGACCACGACGGTGCTGCCGATCGCCGCGATCCAGGGCACGAACACCGACACGTCGCCGGAGGTCGGCCGGAACGTGACGACCGAGGGTGTCGTGACCGCCGTCTATGCGACCGGCGGGTTCAACGGGTTCTACCTGCAGACGGGCGGGTCCGGCGGCGCCGAGGCCGACGACGCCACCCCGGGTGCCTCCGACGCGATCTTCGTCTTCGGCTCCGTCGCGGCGGGCCAGGTCCACATCGGCGACAGCGTGCGGGTCACCGGCAACGTCGTGGAGTTCCAGGGCACGACGGAGATCTCCGCGCCGACGGTCACGCAGCTGGCGACCCCGCTGCCGGCCGTCGCGCCCGGCACGATCCCGTGGGCGTCGCTGACCACGGCCGCGCAGAAGGAGGCCCACGAGGGTGAGCTGATCGCGCCGCAGGGCACGTTCACCGTCGCGGACAACTACGACGCCAACTGGTACGGCTCGTTCACGCTCGCCGCCGGTGACGCGCCGCTGCGCCAGCCGACCGACGCGGGCCGGCCGGGCAGCGCCGAGGCGCTCGCCGCGGTCGCCGACAACGCGGCCCGGAGCATCACCCTCGACGACGGCGCCAGCGTCAACTACAGCGGCTCCGCCAACACGGGCACTCCGCTGCCGTGGCTGACGCCGACCAACGCGGTCAGCATCGGGTCGAAGGTCACCTTCAACCAGCCGGTGATCCTCGAGTACCGCTTCTCGCTCTGGAACTTCCAGCCGCGGCAGCGGGTCACCGACAACGGTGCCGCCGTCGCGACGTTCAGCGACACGCGCACCGGCAACGCGCAGCCGGCCAACGTCGGTGGCACGGTGCGCCTGGCGACGTTCAACGTCGAGAACTACTTCCCGACGACCGGCGAGTCGTACGTCGCGCAGGGCTTCGGCACCTGCAGCTACTTCAACGACCGGGCCGGCACCCACATCGCCGTCGACAAGTGCGTCGGGCCGGGCAACGCGGCAGGCGTCCGCGGCGCCGCCAACGACGCCAGCTTCCAGCGGCAGCAGGCGAAGATCGTGACCGGCATCAACCGGCTCGGCGCCAGCGTCGTGTCGCTGGAAGAGGTCGAGAACTCGGCGAAGTTCGGCAAGCCCCGCGACGCCGCCCTCGCCCAGCTGGTCGACGCGCTCAACGCCGCCGCCGGCGGCCCCGTGTGGGCGTACGTGCCGTCGCCGGCCGTCCTGCCGCCGATCGCGCAAGAGGACGTGATCCGCAGCGCGTTCATCTACAAGCCGGCGGACATCGCGCTCGTCGGCACCTCGGTGATCCTCACGACCGCGTCCGGCCCCGGCCAGCCGTTCTCGATCGCCCGCGAGCCCCTCGCGCAGGCGTTCAAGAAGGTCGGCGCGACCGACGCCGACGCGTTCCTCGTCGTCACGAACCACTGGAAGTCCAAGGGCAGCGGCGACCCGCTGTACCCGGGCGACGCCGAGGACACGTCCTCGCCGGCGAAGAACCAGGGCTCGTTCAACGCGACGCGGGTGCGTGAGGCGGAGGAGACCGTCGCGTTCGCCAACCAGGTCGCGACGAGCATCGGCACCGACCGGATCTTCCTCGTCGGCGACCTCAACTCGTACACCCACGAGGACCCGATGCACGTCCTGTACGACGCCGGCTACACCGACCTCGGTGCGGCCTTCGACCCGAACGAGTCGACGTACTCCTTCGACGGCCTGCAGGGCTCCCTCGACCACGTGCTGGCCAACGCGGCCGCCCGCACGCTGGTCACCGGCGCCGACGTCTGGCAGATCAACGCGCAGGAGGCGGTCGCCTACGCGTACAGCCGGTACAACTACAACGCCACGCTGCTGTTCAACGGCGGCGACCCGTTCGCGGCCTCCGACCACGACCCGGTCGTCATCGGCCTGAACCCGCCGGTGACGCCGCCGGCCCCGGCGTGGAGCGCCTCGACGGTCTACAACGCCGGCGACAAGGTCTTCTACCAGGGCTCGGTCTGGCAGGCGACCTGGTGGACGAAGAACCAGGCCCCGGGCGACCCCTACGGCCCGTGGCAGCAGATCTCGACCGCCCCCGACGGCACCGCGATCTGGACCGCCTCGCGCATCTTCACCACCGGCGATGTGGTCCTCTACCAGGGCAAGAAGTACGAAGCCAAGTGGTGGACCCGCAACCAGGCCCCCGGCGACCAGTGGGGCCCCTGGAAGCTGCTGCCGTAACACTCCTGCTGTAGACGGGGCCGTCCTCACACCGAGGGCGGCCCCTTTGCGGTCCACTGTGGACCTGGGGGATCCCGATGGGTGAGGAACGGCAACATCCGGTGGGCTTCGTCGTCGATGTCCTGCCGCTCGGCGGCGGTGAGCGGGCGAAGGGGCGCGAGCCGTATGTCGCCGTCGGTGAACGACCATGTGCCACGGACGACGCCGTCGACAAGGATGGTGGGGCGCACCAGGGCTCGGCCCGGCATGACCTGCCTGCGGTCCTCGTCACTGATGATGCGGGTGCGGTCGGCGTGACCCAGTAGGGCGTTGTCGTAGGCGGGCAGCAGACGCGCGTGCGCAGGGACGTCCGGGTCGGGCAGCTGCACATCCGGCAGGTCGAGCAGGGACTGGCCGTCGGGTCCGGTGTAGCGGCGCAGTGCGACGCCCATCTCGGCGACGACGCGGTTCAGCCGGGTCAGCCCGCTCCAGGCCTGGACGTCGGCCACCGAGGCCGGTCCGAAGGCGGCGAGGTAGCGGCGGATCAGTTCGTGCGTCGCCGCGGTCTCGATGGCGTCAGTCGGCACGGTGGTGACGATGACGGAGGACCGGTTGCCCCAGCTGCCCCAGGACGCGGTGGCGGGATCGTGGACGAGCGGGGTGCGGAGCTCGAACTCGCCGGCGAGGATCCGCCCGTCGCGACCCGGATGGCGGGCGGACAGGCCGCGGGCGAGGTCTCTGCGGGCGAGCGGTCCAGCGTCCAGCAGCGCATGTCCGTCGGCCATGAGCGTTCGGGTGGACGGCCGGTCGCCGTCACGCCGGAAGTACGGCGAGCTCGCGGTGCGGTCGAGGACGGGCTGCAGGAGGGGCCGCAGCCGACGGAAGTCGTCGGCCGCGGCGAGGTGCTGGGTGCTGCGCAGCAGGCTGGAGCGCACGACGTGCCTGTCGAGCAGCAGGCCGGTCAGATCGGTGTGGGTGAACCCACGGATCCGGCTCCACAGCCCGACGTAGGGCCAGTTCGGTTCCTGTGCCTGCAGGGCGACCAGGTGCCGGATCACATCGAGCGGCGCCTGGTCGGTGCGCTCCAGCAGGAACTGACGCTGCAGCAGCGCCCGGTTGAGGGCGCGACGCGACAGGCGCGTCACGTCAGCCGCACCGAGACGTTGCCGCGGTAGGCGCCGTGCAGCAGTGACAGGAAGGTGTCGGGCACGGCGTCGATGCCGGCCTCGACGACGGTGTGCGGGAAGACGAAGCTGTCCTGGTCGAGCCAGGCCCGGAAGTGGGTGTGCCATGCGGCGATCTGATCGGGCGTGTGGTGGCAGGAGAACGGCAGCAGCTTGACCTCCTTTGCCGCGGCGACGGCCTGGTCGGGCTCGGGGAATCGCTGCGCCGCCGCACCCAGCTGGGTGGACAGCGACCCGCACAGCGCGAACCGCGCGCCGGGCGCCGCAACCTCGAGCGCGGCCTCGTACAGTGGGCCGCCGACCGTGTCGAAGAAGACCGTGATGCCCTCGGGGGCGAGCTCCTTCAGCGCCGCGACCGGGTCCTGGTGGTAGTCGAAGGCGGCGTCGAGGCCGAGATCCTGGACCAGGTAGTCCACCTTCGCCTGGCTGCCCGCGCTGCCGATGACCTTCGAGGCGCCCAGGTTGCGGGCGATCTGCCCGGCCAGCGAGCCGACGCCGCCGGCCGCGCCGGACACGAACACGACGTCGCCGCGGCCGACCTTGGCCACCTCTGCCATGCCGTAGTAGGCGGTCGGTCCCTGGCCGAGGTGGTAGCTCGGATCGGGGTACGCGTCGCGGTCCAGTTTGATGTACGAGGTGGCCGGCCCGGCGGAATGCGTCGCCCAGCCGGTCATCGACTGGACCAGGTCGCCCTCTCGCAGGTCCCGGCTGTCCGACCGCAGGACGGTGCCGAGCGCCATCACGCCGATGCGCCGGCCCGGCTGCCAGGCCGGGATCGGCAGGTGGCAGTCGGCGCGCATGAGCTCCAGGTAGGTAGCGGCCAGCCCCAGGTGGTCGGTGCGGACCAGGACCTCACCGTCGATCTCGGTCTGCACGACGGTGAAGTGGTCCCGGCCCGGAACGCCGGCGATCTGGCTGGTCAGCTGAATCTCACGAGCAATCATGAGATCGACCGTAGCCAGGCTTCCGGCCAGTTCCTGACCGGAAGTCGTGCAACGATCGCGGCATGGCCAACACCAGTTCCCGGACGCTCCGGCTGCTGTCGCTGCTGCAGACCCATCGTCACTGGTCCGGGACGGATCTGTCCGACCGTCTCGGGATCTCGGAACGCACCCTGCGCCGCGATGTCGACCGGCTCCGGGAGCTCGGCTACCCGGTGCACGCCACCCGTGGCACCGACGGCGGTTACCAGTTGGCGCCTGGTGCGGTCCTGCCGCCGCTGCTGCTCGACGACGAGGAAGGCGTCGCGCTGGCGGTCGGCATGGGCGACGCCACCCAGAGCGGCATCGCCGGGATCGAGGACGCCGCGGTGCGCGCGCTGACCAAGGTGGTGCAGGTGCTGCCGCCGCGCCTCCGCGCACGGGTGAACGCGTTGCGCGCGATGACCGTCTCGCCCGCGGCCGCGGGGCCGGTCGTGCCCGCCGAGGTGCTCACGGTCATCGCCCAGGCGTGCCGGGACGAGGAGCGGCTGCGGTTCCGCTACGCCGCACGCGGCGGCCCCGACACCGACCGGGAGGTCGAACCGCACCGGCTCGTCGCGCTCGGCGGCCGCTGGTACCTGGCCGCCTACGACCTGACCCGACATGACTGGCGCAGCTTCCGCCTCGACCGGCTGACCGACCCGCACAGCACCGGGGCGAAATTCCGCCCGCGGTCCCTTCCCGCCGACGACGCCGCCCAGTTCGTGCGCGCCTCCACCGGCGTGCCGTCGGGGCACGTCGTCCAGGCCCTGGTCCACGCACCCGCCGAACACGTCCGCCGGGTCGTCGGCCAGTGGGGCACGATCGAAGCCGTCGACGGTCGGTGCTGCCGGCTCACCATGGTCTCGACCAGCCTGGACTGGCCCACCCAGGCGCTGGGCAACATCGGCGCGGAGTTCGAGGTGATCAGCCCACCGGAGTTCACCGACCACCTCCGGGACTGGGGCACCCGGTTCCTCCGTGCCGCGACACCGCCCGGCGCCGGATGACGGATACGGCCGGTCGCATTCCGCGACCGGCCGCCTTCGCCGCGGGGTCAGCTCCAGATCGCGGCGGCCCACTCCGGGTGGTCGATGAAGGGGTTGCGGTTGTGCTGCCAGGTGGCGTAGATGCGGTCGTTGCGGCGGCGCTCGAAGGCGTCGGGCGGGTCCTGCTGGTTCCACTGGAGCAGGACCGACAGCTTGCCGATGTAGGGGGCGGAGCCGTTGGCGGTCGAGTTGTTGATCTCCAGGTTGGGCCAGCCGTCGTCGCCCTCGTAGCGGATGGCCATGTACATGATCATGCGGGCGACGTCGCCCTTGACGGCGGCGCGGGGTTCGAAGGAGTCGCTGTCGGTGAGGCAGCCGGGGGCCTCGCTGACCGCCGAGCCGCCGAGGTCGAAGTCCTTGTTGCCGCGGGCGGAGTTGACTGACACGTCCTCGGGGCGCAGGTGGTGGACGTCCGTGCCGGGGCCGGTGGCGGTACCGAAGTCGCCGTGGGACTTGGCCCAGACGTGCTCGCGGTTCCAGTCGTTGGCGCCACCGCCGTTCGTCGACTTGCTCTGCGACCGGCCCGAGTAGAGCAGGATGACGTTGGCGCTGTTGTTCGGGTCCTGGTCGGTGTCCTTCAGGGCGTCCCACACCTGGTCGTACGTGAGCTTCGTCTGCGTCTTGATGATGCCGTGCAGTGCGTTGCGCAGCGCGGTGCCGGTCTTGCCCGCGGCGGCGGCGTAGTAGGTCTCGACGGGGCCGGTCGGGCCGGTGGTCGGGCTGCCCGTGGGGGTGGTGCCGGCGAAGGCCATCGAGGTCGGGGACTTCAGGCCGCCGTGGGAGAAGTACGCGGTCAGCTGCCCGGCGACGACGAGCCGGCGGCCCATCACCGACGGGTTCGTCTGCAGCCCGAACTGCGCCCGGTATGCGGCGGTGATCTGCACGTACAGCATCCGCGAGGTGCCGGTCTCGCTCGCGGAGTCGGCGAGGGCGAGGGCCGTGTCGCCGGTGAACCCGGACCGCAGCACGGTGCTGGTCGCGGTCGGCTGCCCGACGACGTACCCGACGACGGAGGCCGACCGGCCGTCCTGCGCCGCGAGCGCCTGGCTCACCGAAAGGTCCGCGGCCACCGCCGCGGTCGAGGTCATGACCACGGCGGCACCGGCCGCGGTCAGGGTAAGAGCAATTGCCGTCGCGATCCGCCGCGATCTCCACATGGCCAGAACCTCATCTCGCAGCCGTGTGGAGACATCGTAGATTGCCGATGTGTCGGGCGGCGTGGACCGCAGAGGGCGGGCGGGTTACATGTAGGGTGCGGGCGTCAGGTCACCAGCAGGGTGCCGCCGGCCTTGACGCGGCGCACGACCGGTGCGGTCTCCACCGAGGCCACGCCGTCGAGGGAGCCGATGTCCCCGGCGATGTACTCGTACAGCTCGTTCAGGTCGCGGCAGATCACCGACGCCGCGATGTTGGCCGGGCCCGTCGTCGCGGCGGCGTACGCGATCTGCGGGTGCGTGGCCAGGGCCCGGGTCGTGGCCGAGAGGGCGGACGGCGCGACGGTCAGCCACATCATGGCCTCCGCGTGATAGCCGAGCAGCGCCGGCTCGATCTCCACGTCGAAGTACAGGACGTTGCCGCGGCACAGCTCGTCCAGCCGCCGCCGGACGGTGGTCTCGGACCATCCCGTGGCGGCCGCGAGTGCCGGCAGCGGCGCCCGGCCGTCCCTGGCGAGCGCGGCGAGCAGCGCGTTGTCCGCTCTGGTCGGCGGTGTCTGCAGCGGTGCGGGCGGCGCCGGGCGCAGCGCCGTGACCTGGTCGGGGTCCAGTGCGTCGGTGCGGCCGGGCCAGCCGTGCAGGCCGGCGACGCCGCGCAGCATGCAGTGCGCGCTGAGGACCGTGATCCGTGGCGTGCGTTCGCCAACCTGGTGTTCGTGTCGCTGTGGGCGCAGTCGGTGCTCGGGCTCGGCGCGATGGCGGCGGGGCTGATCCTGGCGCCGATGGCGGTCGTCGCGTTCGTGGTCGCGGGGCTGGGCGGCCGGCTGCTGCACGCGGTCCCGCCGCGGCACAGCATCGGTTGGGGGCTGCTGCTCGTCGCCGCCGGCACCGCGCTGTGCATGTTGGCCGGCCCCGGGTCGGGCTGGGCGGCGCTCATGCCGGGGCTGTGCGTGTCCGGCCTCGGCGTCGGCCTGTGCACGCCGGTCCTGGCGTCGGCGGCCCTCGCCGTCGCGCCACCCGGCCGGGCGGGCATGGCCAACGGCGCGTCGAACACGTTCCGCCAGCTCGGCTACGCCCTGGCGCTGCCGGTCTTCGCCACCGTCGTCACCGCCCGGGCCGGCGAGGTCCTCGGCGATGCCGGCACCGCCCGGCGTCTCACGGGCGGCGGCTACCAGGACCTGGTCCGGCAGGTGCCGGCCGATGTGCTGCGGGCGGCGTACGTCGCCGGCCTCGACCGGATCTTCCTCATCAGCGCCGTCATCGCCGGCGTCGCGGGGGTGGCGGTCCTGGCCCTGCTCCGCCCGCCCGCGGTCGGCGGCGCCGAGCCGGACCGGACCGAGGCACCGTCGGGCGTCGCAGCCTGACGCCCGGCCGCCGGCGCGCTCACCACCAGAAGTTGTCCTGCGGTGTGTAGGCGGCCTCGAGATCGGTGAGCTCGCCGGCGGTGAGCTCGAGGGCGAGGGCGGCCACGGCGTCGCGCAGGTGGTGCGGCTTCGTCGCACCCACGATCGGGCAGGACACGACCGGCCTGGTCAGCAGCCAGGCCAGGGCGACCTGTGCCATCGGCACCTCGCGGGCCTCGGCGACCCGCTGGATCGCGTCGACGACCGGCCGGTCGACGTCGCGGTCGAACGCCTGGGCGACGGCGTCGGACGAGGACCGCGCCGTCCGCTCGCCCCAGGGCCGCGCCGCCCTGCCCTTCGCGAGCGGCGAATACGGCGTGAGACCGACGCCCTGGTCGAGGCACATCGGGATCATGTCCCGCTCTTCTTCGCGTTTGAGGATGTTGTACTGGTCCTGCATCGCCGCGAACGGTGTCCATCCGCCGAGCACCGCGACGTGCTGCAGCTTGGCGAACTGCCAGGCCCACATCGACGAGGCGCCGAGGTAGCGGACCTTGCCCGCCTGCACCAGCGTGTGCAGCGTGGCCATGGTCTCCTCGGCCGGCGTCTCGGGGTCGAAGCGGTGGATGTAGTAGACGTCGATGTAGTCGGTGCCCAGCCGCCGTAGCGACGCGTCGACCTGCTCCAGGACGGCCTTGCGGGACAGGCCGCTGCCGCCGGGCCCGTCGTGCATCTTCCCGCTGACCTTGGTGGCGAGCGCGATGTCCTCGCGCCGCGCGAACCGGCGGATCGCGCGGCCGACGAACTCCTCCGACGTGCCGCCCTGGTAGACGTTGGCGGTGTCCCAGAACGTGACGCCGAGCTCGACGGCCTGGCGGAAGAACGGGGCGGCGGCGTCCTCGTCCAGCGTCCACTGGTGCATGCCCGCGGCGGCGACGCCGTAGCTCATGCAGCCCAGCCCGATCCGGCTCACCCGCAGCCCGGTCCGGCCCAGCCGTGCGTACTCCAATGCGCTGCCCTCCCGAATACACCATACCTCGCTTGGACTGTTCGTCCAGAGTCTGGACGTTTACTATCGAGCGCGTGACGCTGGAATCCCTGTCGCTGCGCTGCGGCGCGTGCGGCCACACCGAACCGCTGCGCAGCCTGGCCTGGCGGTGCGCGAAGTGCCACGGCGTGCTCGACCTCGACGGGTTCGCCGCGGCCCCGCCCTCCCTGACCGACCTCGCCGGGCGGGGCACCAGCCTGTGGCGGTATCGGGAAGCCCTGCCGATCGCCGAGCCGGGCGACATCACCATGGGGGAGGGGATGACGCCGCTGGTCGGTGCGCCCGGACGGCCCGGGGTCACGCTCAAGGTCGACCACCTCATGCCGACCGGGTCGTTCAAGGACCGGGGCGCGGTCATGCTCGTGGCGCTCGCCGCCCGGCTCGGCGTCGCGCGGCTCATGGCCGACAGCAGCGGCAACGCGGGGACCGCCGTCGCCGCGTACGCCGCCCGCGCCGGAATCGCCTGCGACGTCTACGTGCCCGCCGACACCTCCGCCGGGAAGGTCGGGCAGCTGCGGGCCTACGGCGCGGCCGTGCACCAGATCCCCGGCAGCCGCGAGGACACCGCCCGGGCCGCGGCGCTCGCCGCCGGCGAGCCGGGCGTGTTCTACGCCAGCCACGTGTATCACCCGTTCTTCGTGCACGGCACCAAGACCTACGTCTACGAGGTGTGGGAGCAGCTCGGCGGCCGCCTGCCCGACACGCTCGTGCTGCCGGTCGGCAACGGCACCCTCGTCCTCGGCGCCCACCTCGCCTGCGCGGAGTTGCTCGAGGCGGGGCACATCGAGCGGTTCCCGCGCATCGTCGCGGTCCAGGCCGCCGGATGCGCGCCGCTGGCCGCCGCGTTCGCCGGCGGGTCGCCGGTACCGGCGAACATCGCCACGCAGGGGACCGTGGCCGAGGGGATCGCCATCGCCCGGCCCGCCCGCGGCGCGCAGATCCTCGCCGCCGTCCGTGCGACCGGCGGTGCCGTCGTCACCGTGACCGACGAGCAGGTGCGGGCCGCGCACGCCGCCCTGGCCCGCTCCGGCCTCTACGTCGAGCCGACGTCCGCCGTCTGCTGGGCGGCCATCGAGGCCGGCGAGGTCGAGCCGGCAGGGACGGTCGTGGCGCCGCTGTGCGGCAGCGGGCTGAAGTCCAAGCCGCCCGTCATGTAACAGGCTCGAACAGGAACGACAGGTCCTGCCAGTACTGGCGCGACCGGGCGACGTGCGCGGGCCAGGAGCCGTGGACCGTCTCGGCGCGCGGGTCGGCGCCCTCGGCGAGCAGGCGGCGCATCAGCTCCGGCGGGCCGCCGTTCATCACCGCGAGGTAGAGCGGCGTCCGGCCGACGCGGTCCCGGGCGTCGACGGGGACCCCCGCGGCGAGCAGGAGTGGCAGCACCCGCTCCCAGTCGACCCACATCACCAGGTGCAGCAGCGACCAGCCGTTGGCGTCGCGCATCTGCGGGTCGATCACGCCGCGGCCGAGGCCGTCGAGCAGCCAGCCGGTGTCGCCGTGCTGCATGCGGTGCTTCACCTGCCGGCGCTGCGCGGCGAGCCCGTGCGGCAGCCGGCCGACGCCGGTCGTCCAGGTCTGCTGCACGGCGTAGCAGCCGCTGCTGGCGCCGCCGAGGGACCGCAGCACCCGCTCGCGCAGCTGCTCCTCCCCGTCGTGGTCCGGCAGGCGCAGCGCACCGCCGTCGACGCCGACCCGGTGCCATTCGCCCTGGCAGCGCACTCGCACCGCGGTCTGGGCCGCGTCGGGTCTCGCAACACCGTGGGCCGCCACCGACGCCGGGAACAGCGCCTCGCGGACGAGCGGGTGCAGGTCGGCGGGGCGTTGCAGGCCGGCCGCGATGAGCGCCAGGTCCGGCGGCACCGGGCCGGTCAGGATCCGCGTCGGCACCTCCAGGTATTCGCTGAGATCAAGCGCCTCGGCGGTCATCCCGCCGACGGTCAGCGTCAGCGACGCGCCGTACAGGGTGGCGACCTGCTGCACGCCGAACGCGGCCGCGGCGGCCCTGGCCTCGTCCGCGACCCCGACCGGCAGCGTCGGCGGGGCCGAGGGCCGTTGCAGGGCGTCGGGGTCGACCCCACGCACGTCGATGCCGCACTCGCGCCACGCCCCTTCGAGGTCCCCCGCGACGATCCGCTGATGGATGCGCTCGGTGGTGGCGGCTTCGTCGGTACCGGCGGCGATCGTCTCTCTCGACAGGGCCTTCCCCTCCGGGGTGAGGAACGGCATCCTGGCCGCGGACCCGCCCCACGCCTTCCGCACGGCGGCGGCCTCGCGCACGTCCCAGGTGTAGCGGGGCGCGACATACCAGCGCTCGTGCTCCAGCTCGGCCAGGGTCGTCACGGTCAGCAGCAGCCGCTGGGGCCCGGTCGGCGATTTCGGCAGCCGTACCTTCAGCAGCGGCGCACTGTCCGCACCGGTCCGCGGCGGCAGGACCGCGCTCACCATCGGCTGCAGCGTGCTCATCCCGCCGCGGTGCCTCGGCAGGTGCCACCACAGCAGGTCGAGGCTCAGGTGCCGCAGGTCGTCGCTCTCGTACCCCGGAGCTATGTCGACGTCGCAGCGGGCGAGCTCGGCGGCGCGCCGCCAGTCACCGGCCTCGCGGGCCCTGGCCGCCGCGTCCACGACGTCGTGCGGCAGCGACTCGGCCCTGATCCGGCGCCACTGCGGCAGGTCGTTGCGCACTGCGGTGCATACCTCCACGCGGGGTCTGAGGCGGCAGGCCGACCGGATTCGAACCGGCGTCTTCCAACTTCGCAAGGTGGTGTGACGACCTCTGCACTACGACCTGCCGCCCGCGAGCCTAGGCCACGACCCGCCTTCAGAAAAATGTCGTACCCGGGAGCTACGTTGTCGGGCATGAGCAACGCTGTGCAGTCGCTGAGCTATCTGGCCCCGTCGGCACTCCACGACGGAGGGCTGCAGCTGCAGACCGCCGGTGGTGTGGCGCAGCGTGCCGTCACCGCCAATCCGCGGTTCTTCACCGGGTTCCTGACCACGCCCGCCGCGGCGGCGGCCGGGCTGCTCGCGGTCGCCGAGGTGGCCCGCACCCGCTATTTCCAGCCCCTCAGCCCGGCCAGCCTGGACCCGGTCGTCACCGGCAGCCGGGACCGGCTGCGGTTCGAGTCGTTCTCCGGCTGCTGCGGCGTCTATGCCCGCCTCGACGTGCTGCCCACCGGCCTCGACGGTGAGATCGTCGACCACGGCACCACCAACGTCGACGTCAACACGCCACTGCGGCAGGCGCTGCAGCGGCTGACCGGCGTCGACCCGCTGCACGTCAGCGTCGGCCCCGACGACCTCACGGTGTCCACGATGGACGGTGCGGTGGTGGAGAAGAAGGTGCCGCTGCCGTCGCGCTGGCTGCGCGGGTTCGCCGAGGTGCAGGTCATCGCGTCCGGCTTCGACCCGCGGGCGGAGCTGTCCGCGGCCGAGGCGACCGCGTTCCTGCGCCGGCTCCCGTCGGGCGGCGACCGCTCGGTGCTGTGGGCCGTCCCCGCCGGCCGCTCGCTGCGGCTCACGTCCCGCCCGGTGCCCGGCGCCGTCTGCCTGCCCGGGCCGGCCCGCCTCGCCGCGCTGAAGCCGGTCCTGCGCTTCGCCAAGCACCTGCGGGTCTATGGTCCGGCGGTCACCGCCGGCAGCGGGCCCGTGTCGAGCACGTGGGAGCTGGACACCGGTGAGCTGCGCCTGTCGCTCACGCTGTCGCCGCAGCCGAGCCGCGGATTCTCCGGCGAGGGCGCGGTCCTCGCCGCGCTCGCCAGCGACGACGTCACCGACGACGCCGAGCTGATCGCGACGCTGCTCGCCTGGGACCCGACGGTCGACGTCGACGCGCTCGCCGAGCAGGCCGCGATGCCGGCCGTGCGGGTCAGGGCGGCGCTCACCCAGCTCGGCACCGCCGGCCAGGTCGGCTTCGACGTGTCCGAGGCCGCCTATTTCCACCGCGTGCTGCCCTATGACGCGCAGCGCGCCGAGCGGCACAACCCGCGGCTGGCCGGCGCCCGGGCGCTCGTCGAGACCGGCGCGGTGACGCTGGACGGGTCCGGGGCGAGCGTGCGCAGCGGCGAGGAGACCTACCGGGTCCGCGCGGCCGGCGACGCGCTGCACTGCACCTGCCCGTGGTGGGCGAAGTACCGTGGCGGACGCGGCCCCTGCAAGCACGCCCTGGCCACCGAGCTGGCCCGCGCCGCCGCCCCGGCGGTGACCCGGTGAACCTGTTCACCCGCCGCCGCTCCGGCCCGATCGAGTGGCCCGACCTGCTGGCCATGCTGCAGAAGGGCAACTTCGCGGCCACCGTGGAGGCGCTGCGCGACCTCGACGAGACCCAGCGCGCCGAGCTGGGCCACAAGCTCGTCGCGCTGCGCGGGGACGCCGGCACCTGGTTCAACCCGCAGCAGGCCACCGCCTATGCGGTCGCCGCCGTCGGATGCGCGTCGACGGCCGCGAAGGCCGTCACCGTGATCGCCCGGCGCGGCTGGCCCTGGTCGGCCATCCAGCCGCAGCCGGTGCTGCGCGCCGCCGCCGACCGCGGCGTGCCGTGGCTCGGTGACCTCGCGACCAGGCTGGCCGGCAAGCTGCCGCGCGACGGTGGGTCGCTGCGCTCGTGGCGCCTCGTCGCGGACCTGGTCGTCGCCACCGGCGTGCCGGTCCCGACCGGCGAGCGGTTCGTCGACGGCTGGCTGCTGTCGCTGCAGATTTCGGAGCGCAACAGTGTCGTGGCGGACAGGCTGAGGAGCAGCCCGTTCACCGACGCGCTGCTGCCGCACGCGTTCGAACGCGACCAGATCGTCTTCACCGTCGGCGGCCACGACCCGGACACCGGCAAGTGGGTCACATGGCCCGGCATCCTCTTCGCCGCCGCCGCGCTCGTCGAGGAGGGCCGGTTCCCGCGTGCCGACATCCTCGACCGCTGCCTGGACGCCCTGCTCGCCGTCCGCCCCAAGGCGGTGCTGCACGCCTTCGTCAGCTTCCACGACAAGCTCGCCCCGACCGAGGCCGAGGTCGCCGAGCGCACCACGATCTACCTGAAGCTGCTCACCGACGCCATGGGCTCGGTGGCGACGATGGCGCAGAAGGTGCTGAAGACCGCGGAGGCGGCCGGCGGCGTGGAGCTGGAGTCGCTGCTCGACGCGTCCCGCACCGTCCTCACCCGCAGCGAGAAGGGCCTCGTCAAGGCGCAGCTGATCTGGCTGGAGAAGCTCGCGAAGCGGCACCCCGCCCGCGTCGCCGAGATCGCCGAGGTCGTCGCCGTCGCCGCGGACCATCCCGACGTCCAGGCCCGCGACCGTTCGGCGGCGTTCCTGGCGAAGCACGCGGCGCCCGGGGCCACCGGCGTGCAGGTCGTCCCGCCCGAGCCGGACCTGCTGACCGCGCCGGTCGGCGCCGCCGACATGCCCGAGCCGATCGCCACCCCCGACGAGCTGGCGGAGGAGATCGCCGCGCTCGACCAGACCGACTGGCAGACGGTGCCGTTCGAGCGGGTCCTCGCGGCGGTCGTCCGCATGCACGCCGCCGACCCCGTCGGGCTGCGCGCCGCGATCGCCCCGGTGATGCAGCGGGCCCACAACCGGATCGGCGACGGCTGGTGGGGCTCCGAGGGCCACCGGCGCACGGTCGCGATGTTCACCGCGGTGCTCAACAAGGCCGCCGGGCTGCCGTTCGTCCTCGACGACGCGGCCCGCGCACTGAAAGGCACTCCCGCCGACCTCCGTCTCGGCAACTCCTACGCCAAGCTCCAGGGCGTCCTGACGATCCGGCTGGCCGAGATCGTCATGCGGCTGTCCACCGACCCGGTCCCGGCCCTGGTCGCGACGCCCACCCTGGTCAACGGGCTGCTCGACCCCGCCGCGCTGGTCGAGCGGCTCGCCCGGGCCGAGCGGGAGGGCTGGCAGCCGTGGAAGCGCGATCTGCGCCAGGCGCTGTACCGGCTGCCCGCCGACGCCGACCCCGACACGCTGCGGCAGGCCCGCACTCTGACCTCCGACGCCGGCCGGACCCTCGTCGAGTGGCTGGAGACCGGCGGAGCCGGCCGGCCCGACGTCCGGGTGGTCCGGGTGCACCGCCAGCGCGCCGAGCGGGGCCGCTATCTCGAGTGGCTGCCCGAGTCGCGTTTCTACGCCACCTCGTCGCCGGACCGGTCCGGTCTGGACCCCTACTGGCTGACCGAGCTCGCGGCACCCTCGGTCGTCAACGCCGACAGCAGCGACGGCCTGGGCCTGGCCGCGCTGTGGCCGGCGGTGCTGCCGTCGCAGCGGGAGATCGTCGCCGCGTGCCTGCTGCCCCTCGTCGCCGGCGCCGCCGACCTCGACTCCGGCCGCGGCAATGTCCAGCTGCTGCCGCTGCTCGCCGACCTCGCCGGCCCGGTCGGCCCCGCGACCCTCACCGCCGTCGCCTACGGCCTCGCCGCCACCCAGCCCGACGAGCGCATCGCCGCGCTCGACGCGCTCATGGCCCTCGGCGGCGCCGCCGACTTCGACGGCGGCGAGCTCGGGGCCCAGCTGGCCCGCATGGCCGGCACCAAGCTGATCGTCCTGAGCCGCGTCGTCACCCAGCTGGAGGAGGCGGGCCGCATCGCCCCGGCGCTGACGTGGCGGATCGCGTCGGGCGCGCTCGGCGGCCTGCTGCCGGCGGAGACCAGCAGGCCCGCGCCGGGCCCCGCCATCACCCCGCCGGCGTCCGCCGCACCCCTCACCAGGGCCGCCGCAAGGGACCTGGCCGCGGCTTTCGGATCGGCTGCAGCTGCCGGCTCGGCTGCAGCTCCCAGCTCGGTCGCGGCCTCAGGCTCGGCTGCGGCTTCCGGCTCGGCTGGGGCTTCCGGCTCGGCTGGGGCTTCCGGCTCGGCTGGGGTGACTGCGGCGTCGGGGGCGGCTGTCCGGGGTGGCGGGGCAGGGGCGGACGGCAAGGCGCACGTCACGCCCCGCGGACTGCCGGACCTGCTGACGCTCGCCTCGACCACGGCGGCGGCGTCCGGCAGCCGGGGTGAGGTGCCGGGCCTCGCCGACCTGGCCGCACGCAAGGGTTCGACCCGTCTCGTCGTCGAAGCGAAACGCCTGCACCGGACCCTGACCACGACCTGACCCCTGCCTCCGCACCACCTCAACCACCGCGATGCCGGCGGCCTGTGGGCAGCCACTGCCGCCGGCACCGCTTGGTGGATGCGGGTTGGCCAGCGGTTTGCTGCGGCGGGGAGGCCTCCTTGTGGGCCCGTCACCTGGCGTCGAGCAGGCTCATGGCGGTGGCGGCGGGCGGAAATTGGGCGGCGGGCATTGGCCGGGATCGGTAGCTTGCTGGGCGTGAGCAGGATTCTCTCGGTCAACCTCGCGGTGCCGGAGCCGAACCCGGCCAAGGGTGGTCTCACAGGCATCAACAAGCAGCCGGTCGACCACCTGGTTTCCGTGCGCGCGCCGGGACCAAAGACGACCGGCCTGCACACCGGCCTGGTCGGCGACCAGATCTACGACATCCAGAACCACGGCGGCGACGACCAGGCGGTGTACGCGTACGCCCGGGAAGACTACGACTGGTGGCAGGCCCGGCTGACCCGCCGGCTCGCCAACGGGCTCTTCGGCGAGAACCTGACCACGGAGGGCGTCGACGTCAACGGTGCCGTCATCGGCGAGCTGTGGCGGATCGGTCCGCGGTTGGTGCTGCAGCCGACGTTCGGCCGGATTCCCTGCTCCACGTTCCAGCACAAGATGGGCGAGCCGCGCTGGCTGAAGACGTTCACCCGGTCGGTCCGCCCCGGTGCGTACCTGCGCGTGGTGGAGCCGGGCGAGGTGTGGGCCGGCGACCCGGTGACCGTCCTGGACCGCCCGCCGCACGGGGTGACGATCGCGCAGGCGTTTCGCGCGTACATGACCGAGACAGAGCTGCTGCCCGGCCTGCTCGCGATCGACGGCCTGCCCGACGACCTCCGCGCGACGTTCGAGGAACGCCTCCCCAAGCGCCGGCCGGCACCTCCCACGACGTCCGCCCGCTGACCTCACCCGGGTCGGCTCGATCCTGGAGGGAACGTAGCGATCCGGTACGGTCGCCGGACCGGGCCGGGCGGCAGGACCACGCCGCCGGCGGGGACGAGCGGGGAGGCCGGGGCGATGGCGGCAGGGCGGGTCGTGGTGGAGGGGCTGGTGTGCAAGGAGCCCGCCGGCATGGCGTGGGAGGACGGGGAGCGGGACCTGTGGTGGTCGCGGGCCGCGGCGCTCGAGCACGGCCTTGAGCGGTCCGACTGGGGTGCGGTGGCCGCCGGCGCGGACCGGGTTTCGGATCTGACTCCGCCGCAGGTGGTGTGGTTGTTCGCGAGGGGGCCGGAGGTGCCGGCGCGGGCGCTGCTCGGCAAGCTGGTGATGCTGCGGCACCGGCAGCGGGTCGATCTGTGCCGGGTGCTCGTGGCGCGGTTCGAGCTGGATGCGCTGCCGTTCGTGCGCGGCGAGGCGAAGGAGCACGCGGACGAGCTGGGGGTGCTGCTGCTGCCGTTCCGGGCGCCGGAGGTGGCCACGCTGGTGGCCGGGTGGCTGCGGCACCTCGGGTCCGCGCGGCTGTGGGCGCGGCTGTGGCTGGGCCGGCACGCCGGGACCGCGGCGCGGGCGTTGATCCCGGCCGCGGCGGGACGCTCCGCCAGGGAGCGGCAGCACGCCGAGGAGGGGCTGCGGTTCCTGGCCTCGACCGGTCACGGGCCGACGATCGCCGAGGCCGCCGCGGAGTACGGGCCGGACGTCGCCGACCTGGTCGCCGCCGGACTCGAGCAACCGGCGCCGCGGGCGGCGCGGAGAGGGAAGCGGCCGGGGTGGACGCTGCCGGAGCGGCTGCCGGAGGTCGGCTTGGCCGGTGGCGGGACGATGCCGCCGGACGAGGTCGCGCGGCTGATCGACGGGCTGACCCGGGCGCGGCTGGCGGATCCGCCCGAGCCACCGCCCGGCGATCCGGCCCCGCGGCAGGACCGTCCCACGTCGGGTGTGGAGTCGTCGAAGGCGCGGCAGCCGCTCGTACACCTGCCGGATCCGCAAACACGTGCACTGATCGATGACTGTGACCGGGGGAGTCTGGCGGAGCTCGGCCGGGCGCTGCTGACGGCGTGGGTGGCGGACGGGATGCCGCCGGCGGAGGCGTGGGTCGTGCCGGCGCAGGCCCACGTCGGCGACGACTCCACAATGGACATGCTCGCGCCGCTGCGGCGGTCGTGGTCGCAGGGCGGCCGGTGGGAGCGGTCGGTCGAGGGGCTCGCGGTGCTGGCCACGGCCGGCACCGACGTGTCGCTGCGGCATCTGCTGGCGGTGGAGGAGCGGTTGTCGGCCGGGCCGACGAACGACCGGACCGGCGACTACCTGGCGCAGGCCGCCGAGCGGCGCGGGATGACCGTCACGCAGCTGGCGGACCGGCTGGCGCCGGCGCACGGGCTGGACACCGGCGTCACCCTCGACTACGGGCCGCGAGCGTTCACGGTGGGCGTCGACGGGCAGCTCACGGCGTTCGTCGCCGACGCCGACGGGCGGCGCCTCGCCCGGCCGCCGAAGCCGGGCGTCAAGGACACGAACCCTGCGGCGTACCAACACTTCCTGCGGTTGAAGAAGGACCTGCGGTCGGCCGCGGCGGCGCAGGTCGCGCGCCTGGAACGGGACATGCTCGCGCGCCGGTTCCGACCGGCCCGCGAGCTCCCGGCGGTCGTCCTGCCCCATCCGGTGCTGGGGCCGATCGCGCGGCGGCTGCTGTGGGGCGAGTACGGGCCGCGCGACCACCTGGTCCGGGCGCTGCGGATCGCGGAGGACGGCAGCTTCACCGACCGCCACGACGCGACCGTGACCGTCGGCGGCGACGCCTGGCTCGGCATCGTGCACCCGGCCGACCTGGGCGGGGACCTGGCCGGCTGGGTGCAGGTGTTCACCGACTACGAAATCTTGCAGCCGTTTCCGCAGCTGTACCGCCCGGCGATGGCGCTCACCGAGGCGCAACGCGAGATGACGGGGCTGACCGGGTTCGGGCCGGTGCCGACGGACCGGATCGCGCACCTGTTGGGCGGCGCCCGGTGGCAGGGCAACGGCTACCACCGGCAGCAACGGCTGCACACGCAGCTCGCCCACCGGCTGCCCGGCGGCCTGACGGTGCTGGTCGAGCTGGACCCGGGGGTGGAGACGTCGGCCGTCACCGCCGTCCGCGAGCAGCGCGTCACCGAGATCTGGGCCGACGACTTGTGGTCGGACCACTGGCAGGTCGAGCGCCGCATCCCGATGGGGCGCTGCGACGCGGCCGCACTGTCGGAGGCGCTCGCGGAGCTGTACGCCGTCACCTGAACCATCGCACAAAGGGAAGGACGGCACCGGTGCCCTCGTGTCACCGGTGCCGTCCTTCGCTGGATTCATCGTCGCCGACGGGTGGCCGGACCTCCAGGACGTTGACCGGAACTTGGTCGGAACTTGTCATACCGGAGGCATAGGGTGGCGGCAGCGGCAGAACACGCGGTCTGGGGATGGCGATGGTCGAGGTCGACGGGGCGTTCGGAGCGCTCGTGCGTGCTCACCGGCAGCGTCTGGGGCTCACGCAGGAGGAGCTGGCCACGAAGGCCGGCCTGAGCGTCCGCAGCATCGTCAAGCTGGAGGGCGGCCGGATCGGGGTGCCGCGGCCGCCGACGGTGCGGCTGCTGGCGCAGGTGTTCGGGCTGACCGGCGCCGACGCCGAGGACTTCCGCCGCTGCGCGGCCGGCGTCGCCGCCGACCCGCCCGCCGGCGGGCGGGTGGGTTCCGGTCGGGTGCCGGCGCAGCTGCCGCCGGACGTGTCGGCGTTCACCGGCAGGGAGGCGCAGCTGGCCGCCCTCGACGCGCTGGCGTTCGCGGCCGCAGACCAGCCGACGGCGGTGTTCGTCGCGGTCGTGACCGGGCCGGCGGGCGTCGGCAAGACGGCCCTCGCGGTGCGGTGGGCGCACCACGTCCGTGACCGGTTCCCCGGCGGGCAGCTGTATGTCAACCTCCGCGGCTATGACCCGGCCCGGCCGATGGCCGCCGGCGACGCCCTCACCAGGTTCCTGACGGCGCTGGGGGTCGCCGCCGAGGACGTGCCGGTCGACGAGGACGACCGGGCCGCCCGGTTCCGCACCGAGGTGGCCGACCGCCCGCTGCTGCTCCTGCTGGACAACGCGTCGTCGGCCGAGCAGGTCCGGCCGCTGCTGCCCGGCACCGCGTCGTGCACGGTGCTGGTGACGAGCCGCGACACGCTGTCGGGGCTCGTCGCCGTCGACGGCGCCCGGCGGGTCGAGGTCGACCTGCTGACCGCCGGCGACGCGGAGGTCCTGCTGCGGCGGCTGATCGGGGCGCGGGCCCGGTCCGCGCCCGACGCCGTCGCCACCCTCGCCGAGCAATGCGCGCGGTTGCCGCTGGCGCTGCGGGTCGCGGCCGAGCTGATCGCGGCGCGCCCCGAGGTGACGCTGGAGGACCTGGTCGACGAGCTGCAGGACCAGCGGCGCCGGCTCGCCGTGCTCGCCGCCGGTGAGGACCTGCGGGCGTCGGTGCCTGCGGTCCTGTCGTGGTCGGTGCGGCACCTGCCGCAGCCGGTCGCGCGGGCGTTCGGACTGCTGGGGCTGCATCCTGGGCCGGACTTCGATGCGCACGCCGCCGCGAGCCTGACCGGTGCCGGCCTGGCGGAGACGCGCGACGCCCTGGCGCTGCTCGTCCGGGCACACCTCGCGCACCGGACGGGTCCGGGCCGCTACGGCATGCATGACCTGCTGCGGGCGTATGCGGGCGCCCATGCCGAGCAGCCGGGCGAGGCCCGCCGGCGGATGTTCGACTTCTACCGCGCGACCGCGGCGAGCGCCGTCGCCACGCTGTTCCCGCGTGCGCAGATGCCGGCGGCCGCGTCGCCGGTCCTGCCGCAGGGCGACCGGGGCGCGGTTTCGCCGGTCTTGCCGTCGGGCGACCCGGACGCGGTGTCGCCGGTTCGTCTGGTGGGTGACCGGGATGCGGTGTCGCCGGTTCGTCTGGGAGGCGACCGGGATGCGGTGTCGCCGGTTCGTCTGGTGGGTGACCGGGATGCGGTGTCGCTGGTTTTTCCGGTGGGTGACCGGGACGCGGCCCACGCCTGGCTGGAGGCCGAGCGGGCGGCGTTGCTCGCGATCGTCGCCGAGGCCGCCACGAGCGGGCACCCGGCGCACACCGTCGACCTGGCGGCGATCCTGGCGCGCTATCTCGTCGACGGCCCGCCCGCCGACGCGGTCGCGGTCCACGGTCTCGCCGCCGACGCGGCGCTCGGCGACGGGGCGAGGGAGGCGGCGGCCCGCGACGCCCTCGGCCTGGCGCTGCTGCGGCAGGGCCGGCCCGCGACCGCCACGGCGCAGTTCGACCGGGCGGAGGCCCTGTTCGCCGACCTCGGCGACCTCGCCGGCCAGGCCCGCGCCACCCTCGGGCAGGGCCTGGCCGAGGGCCAGCGGCACCGGCTCGAGGCCGCCGCCGCCAGGTTCGAGCGCTCGCTGCACCTGTTCGAGCAGGCCGGCGACCGCACCGGTGAGGCCCGCGCCCTCAACAACCTCGGCCTCGTCGAGGAGCGCCTGGGCCGCTACAGCCCCGCCGAGGCGCACCAGCAGCGGGCGCTCGTGCTGTACGAGCAGCTCGGCATCCTGCTGGGAGTGGCCGCCGCGCTGACCGACCTGGGCATCGTCGAGCACCGGCTCGGCCGGGCGGAGCAGGCCGCCGCGCACCACCGCCAGGCCTTGGAGCTGTTCCTCGACGGCCGCGACCGCCTCGGCGAGTCCTGGGCGCGCAACGGCCTCGGCGAGGCCGCCATGGCCTTCGGCGACCCGTCCACCGCCCTCACCCACCACGCGGCCGCCCTCGCCGCCGCGACGATCGCCGCCGCCCGCGACCAGGAGGCCCGCGCCCACCTCGGCCTCGGCGACGCCCACGAGGCCATGCACGACCTGTCCAGCGCCCGCGCGCATCACGAGGAGGCGGTCGCTCTGTTCACCGAGCTCGGCATGCCCGAGGCCGACGGCCTCCGCACCCGCCTGACCCGCGCCCCCGAAGAAGGTCCACGCTGACTCCGCCCGCCGCGTCGTGGGCGTGCGGGTGTCCGTGCCGCCGCAATCCATCCGCGTCCGACCTGATGTGACCGTGACGGGGTCGCGCCGACCCCGGGCCGGCGTGGGGACTGGGCGCGCTGCTGGCCCGCGCTGCTGGGCTGCTGGCCCGCGCTGCTGGGCTGCTGGCCCGCGCTGCTGGGCTGCTGGCCCGCGCTGCTGCTGCGCGACGGCCGGCTTCGGGCCGGGGCCGCGCGGCATGTCTCGGATCGAGTTCCTGGCCCCCGACCCGGACCTGGAGCCATCCAGGTCGGCGGGCCGCGACGACCTTGTCGATGCGCCCAGTAGTCGTCCAGGAGGGCCTCGACGTCGATCGCGGGCCGTTGGCGCAGCTCCGCGGTGGGAAGCAGCGCGATCGACGCCGCGTCTTGGCGTCGGCCATCTGGCGGATCACGTCGGCGTGCCGCTGGGCCGGTGCGGCACCGCCGTCCCGAACGCACGCCGGTCGCCGTCGTAGCCGAGCGCGTCGAGCAGAACCTGCGGGCGGCTCGCCCGCTGGTCGTGGCCGCTCACCGGCACGCCGTCGCGCGGCGATGCGAGCGGCACCCGGGTCAGCGCGGAGAACGCCGGATCTCAGTCCCGTGAGAACGGAATCCGACGCGTCCTGGCACCCCGACGATCAACCCGGGGCCTGTCGTGCCGCCGATGAACCAGCGTTCAGCGTCCGCTCATGCGATGCCGGCGACCAGAGGGAGGAGTTCGGGCGCGGCGACGCGAAGCAGTTCCTCCGCCATGCGACGGACCGCTCGGGGATCCAGGGCCGCGGCCGCGGTGACCGGGCCGCTGCCGTCGAACGCCAGCAGCGCCTCGGCGGCCTGGCGTCCGGCCGTCCGGGGGTCGGCATCCGGGGCCTCTTCCGGCGCCGGTGCGGTCGTCACCGGCGGGCGGGCGGCGACCGGCCGGCGCGGTTGACGCGGCCGGCGTGGACGGGTGTCGCCGGCCGACCTGGGCATGGCGAACCGTTCGACGGCGGTGGCGCGTTCGGCCCAGCGGCGGGCGTGCCCGGCAGCTCCACGCTCGTCGGCGGCGCGGGCGAGCTGCCTGAAGGCGGCCGCTTGCAGGCTCGGATCGGCGAACGAGCCGGCGGTCTCCTCCGCCAGGTCCAATCGGTCCAGTGCCACCATCGCCGCCGCGACGGCGATCGTCACGCGGGCGCGTTCGGGGTGGCTCTCGATCGTGGCCAGCAGGGCCTCCGCGAGGTGCTGGTCGCCGGCCAGGACGTGGGTCCGGACGATTGCCGATGTCGCTTCGATCCGGGTCTGCGGGTGGGCGATGGTCGCGGCCAGACGCGTCGCGGCGGGCAGGTCGCCGGTGGAGACGAGGCTGTCGACGACGGCGCCGAGCAGCTCGGACCGCCGGACCGTGTCGCTGATCGCGGTGGCCGCCTCGACCGCGACGTCTGTCCGGCGAACCGAGGCGGCGATGTCGAAGACGCGGACCAGGGCCTCCTCGCGCGGGCCTTCGTCGGGGCAGGACCGGGCCGCCGCGATCGCCTCGGTGAAGGCGCCGGCGGTGGCGTACGCCGTTGCCAGCGCCGTCAGCGCATCGGCCCGCTCCTGTGGGCGGCGGATCCCCTTGGCGACGTCGGCCGCCTCGTCGAGGCGGCCCAGGGCGACCAGCGCGTGCGCGATCGATGCCTGCAGACCGGCGAGGTCGTCCAGGTCGGCGTCCCGGATCTGGTGGTCCGGGATCGCGTCGAGCAGCGCGGCGGAGAATGCCCGTTCGCTGGTGCCGGCCAGCGACCGTGCCAGGTTGATGAGCGCCGGTACGTGCCAGTACGGCACCGCGGCGGAACGCGCGAGCTGCTCCGCCCGGACGGCCAGCTGCTCCGCGACCTGTCGGTCGCCCTGCGTGGCGTGGTGCTCGGCGAGCTGTGCGAGCAGCGCCGCATGCATGGCCGGCTCCGAGTGCTCGCGTACCGCCGCCTCGGCCTGACCGACCTGCCCAGCGGTTGCGTAGGCGCCCGCCAGCGCCCGCAGCGCGTCGGTCTGCTGGTTGGGGTGGATGGACAGCGGGCGCAGCGACTCGACGATGGCGTCCGCGCGGTCGCCGGCGTGCGCGTGCACGCACGCCACCGCGACACCGAGCAGGGCGAACTCCCGGTGCGCGCCCTTGAGCAGGTTCGCCGCGGTTTCCGCCTCGCCGGTGAGGGTTTCGGCGTGGCCGGTGTTGCCGGACAGCGCGGACACCAGGGCAAGGACGCCGAAGGTCCCGGCCCGGACATCGGCCTCGGTGATCCTGCGCGCCATCCGCTCCGCGCGGATGGGATCGCCGTGCTGGGCCATCGCGATGGCGACCTGGGACAGGGCGTTGGACTCGACCGGCTGCAGGTCGGGAATGCGCCGCGTGACGTGCTCGGCGCGGCGGCATTCCCCCTGGACGGCCAGCGACCGGGCGATGCTGCCGAGCGCTCGGCCGCGGGCCACCGGGTCGGGGATCGTCTCGGTCATGTGCAGCGCGTCGTCGACCCGCCCGGCGTCGGCCACGATCTCCGCGACGTCGGCCAGCATGGCGGAGAACCGGAACGGGTTCTCCCCGAACTCGTCGGCGAGGCGACCGGCGTCCTGCACCCGGTCGGCCGCCACCAGCGCCCGGGCCATCTCTTTCTTCGCGGCCCTCCGGGTGTTCATGTACTCGGACGGGCCGATCGACCTGAGGAACCGGCCGGCGCGTTCCAGATCGGCGGCACCCGCCTTGCCGACCAGGTCGACGAGGATCCATTCGCGCTGGGTCGGCTCGTCGAGGGCGTCCACGAGAGCATCGGCCTGCGGCCATGCGCTGCGGTCCGCGAGGTCACGGACGAGGATGCCCAGCGCGGCGGTCCGCAGGGCCGGTGCGCCGATGGACCTCGCGGTGTCCTCGGCGGCGCGGTACTGACCGGACTCGACCAGTGCACGGGTGATCTCCATCAGTGCTCTGCCCTTGGCGTGCGCGCCCCGGATCGACCCGGCGACCAGCCGGGCCTTTTCCAGCGATCCCGCATCCTTCGCCAGCGCGCTCACGACCTCGCAGAGTGCCCGTTCGCGCTCCTCCTGGTCGGTGATCGACCGCGCGAGGACCTCCGCGCGGTCGAACTCGCCGAGGCTCGCCCAGGCGGCGGCCAGTTCGACCGGAATTCGCGTGCCGCGGCGCCGCAGGAACGCCTGGTGTGCCGCGAGCCGTCCGACCGCGTCGAGGTCGACCTCGACGCCGGCGGTGAGCAGCCGTGCGGTCGCGTCGATCTCGGTCATGGTCAGGTGGTCGCCGCCCGTGGCGACGAGCACCCTGTCGTGCAGCACCCGGTCGACCCCGCGCTCCACCAGGCGGGTCGCATCGCCCGTCGTGAGCAGCAGGGCGCCGTAGCCCGACAACAGGTAGACCGGCGTCTCCTGCGGCCATCCTTCGCCGCGGTACCGGTCGGCCCAGGCATGGATCCTGTCCTGCGACTCGGTCAGGTGGCCCGGACCGATCCGCTCGATGGCGGTGGTCCGCAACGCGTCATGGCTGAAGACGTACACCTCGGTGTCCTGCCCCACCCGCCACCGGCTCGGCTGGGCCAGGAACAGCCGGCCGGCCCGGCTGCCCAGCAGCTCGGCGAGCTCCCAGTCCGGCCGTCCGGTCAGCTCGGCGAGATCCCGTCCCGTCAGCGCGCCACGCGCGGCGGCGAGCAGGCCGAGCACGTCCCGTCCCGGACCGGCGCCGCCGAGCAGGACCTTCAGGTCGCGGATCAGGTCATGCCGGATGACCGCCGCCGCCGGCGAGCTGGTCAGCGTGCGTACGACGGACGGATCACGGAGCGGATGGTCCCGTGGGACGTCGTCCGGCAGCGGTGGATTGGGCCTTGACGCGACGATGACCCGGACGTTGGCGTGCGGGCGTCTGGGCAGCAGCGCGGCGATGCTCGGGGTGTGCAGGTCGGTCGCCAGCGCCAGATCCTCGTCGAGCCCGTCGACCAGCAGGACGAGCCGGCGTTCCTGCCGGGCGCAGCGCTCGCCGGCCCGGTCGAGGAGGTCCAGGAACAGGGTGTCCCGCTTCGGTTCGGTGATCGCCGGCGCCGGCTCGTCGAGCAGTTCGGCGAGCTGCTCGATGACGAACTCGGTGAACGCGATCCTGCCGTCCTGCTCGGCCAGGCTCGCCGAGATGAAGAACGGCACCACGCGGACCCCGGCCGGCGGCCGCAGCGCGAACCAGGACAGCAGCGCGGTCTTGCCGGCCCAGGCCGGTGCCTGCCACATGACGTACTGCCCCGCGGTGCCCGTGGCGAACGCGGCCAGGTCCGCCAGCTCGCCGTCGCGGCCCTCCAGGGTATGCGGCGCGATCCGCTCCACCTGGTGCCGGTACGTCGACCGCGCCGGCCCGGCAGCGTGGAAGTAGTTGTGCTGGACGTTGTGGTCGCCGATCTGCACCCCTTGCGACCGCGAACCGGCCTCGCCGGATTCAGGTGCGGCGCCCATACCCCCGATGATGCGCACTGCCGGGCCACTTGTTCAATGCCTGAACTGATGAATGTGCATTGACGCCGGCTGTCCGGTGCGCATCGCAGCGACTTGGCGAAACAGGGCGGGCACTCAGGGTCGAGCGGCAGAATCAGCGGGTGATCAGTCGAGTGGGGGCGGCCGACGTTCGGCTCTTCGATCGGGCGATGGCCGAGTTCGGGGTGGTGCCGGGTGGGGGCCGGGCGTTTCTGGGCAGTCCGGGCGCGTTGGCCTTCGTGGCTTCTGACGGTGCGGAGGTCCTCGGTTGGTGCTGGGGCTATCACCTGGTGCGGCCGGATGCGTCCTCGATGCTGTACCTGCATCGGCTGGAGGTGGCGCGGCAGCACCGCCGGCGGGGAGTCGGCAGGGCGTTGCTGCGGGCGTTCATGGCGGACGGCGTGCGGGCCGGTGCCGGCAGGATGTTCTTGACGACGGGCGAGGCGAATGTCCCGGCCCGGGCGCTGTACGAGTCGCTGGGCGGTGGGCTTGCCGCGCAAGGTCCGACGGTCAGCTACTGGTTCCCGCTGCGGCCGGACGCGGCGGCCGATCAGCCGCCTGACTGCCGGGCCTTGCTGCTCACCGGCGTCGCCGGGGTGGGGAAGTCGACCGTGGCGGACGCGGTCGGACGGGTGCTGACCGGGGCCGGCCACGTCACGGCGGTCGTCGACACGGACCTGTTGGCGCAGTTCGGACCGCGTGCGGGAGGCTACGACGAGCTCAAGTGCGCCAACCTGGCCTCGGTGTGGGCGAACTTCAGGGCCGCCGGCGCGCGCTTCGTCGTCGTCGCGGCCGTCGTCGACAGCGTGGCCCAGCGGGAACGGTATGCGGAGAGTCTCGCGGGCTGTGACGTCCGGGTGGTCAGGCTGACCGCAGATGTCGGCATCGTCCGCGACCGCCTGTACCGACGAGACGCCGGGCCGAAGCTTGAACAACACCTGCGGGCGCTGGACCGGCCACCGGCCGGGACCGCCGTCGAGGACCTCGCGGTCGCGAACGACCGCGGCCCCGCCGAGATCGCCACGGAGATCCTCGGCCGGGTGGGATGGGCGTGACCAGCGGTCAGCGGTGCGGGCGGAGGTGGCGGGCGACGGTGTCCAGGGCGGCCAGGACCTCGGCGAGGGCCGCCGGCTCGTCGGTGCTGAGGGCGGCGGCGACCGTCGGGGCGATGTCGATGGCGGCGACCTCGCGCTGGCGGGCGGTGGGGGTGGGGTTGCGGGCGAGGAGCTGGCGGCGGCGGTCGGCGGGGTCCGGCTCGGCGAGCACGGAGCCCGCCTCGCGCAGGCGGGCCACGGCGCCCGAGACCGCGCTCTGGGGGAGGCCGGTCCGGGTGGCGACCTCGCCGACCGTGGTGCCGGGGTGCTCGTACACGTCGGACATGACGATGACGACGGTGCGTTCGCCGCCGCCGCCGGTGGACGGCAGGGCCTGCTCGCCGAGCTTCATGAGCGTGCGGCCGAGCAGCATCAGTTCCACGGGACCCATGTGAGGCAGAGTACATCATTCTTGATGCATCAGAAATGATGCATTACGTTGGGCGGCATGGACACCTCAGTGAAGGTCGACGGAGCCCGGATCCACTACGACGTCACCGGCCGCGGGCCGGTGCTGCTCGTCGCGCAGAGCGGGGAGGGCGACGCCGACAGGACCGTCGACCTGGTCGGTCACCTCGCCGGGCGGTTCACGGTCGTGACGTACGACCGGCGGGGGCTGTCCCGCAGCCGGCCCGACGACCCGGCCGCCCCGGTGTCGGTGCGGCAGCACGCCGACGACGCGGCCGCCGTGCTGCGGCAGGTCACCGACGCGCCGGCGCTGATGCTCGGGCTCAGCCTCGGCGCGGCCATCGGCCTGCACCTGATCGCCGCGCATCCCGGCACCGTCGGCACACTCGTCGCGCACGAGCCGATCGCGCCGCGGTTCCTGACCGCCGCCGAGCAGGCCACGGCGCGGGCGGACCTGGAGAGCGTCCGGCGGGCGCACCGGGAGCAGGGCTGGCGGGCGGCGGCGGCGCGGGTCGCCGCGGTGCTCGGGATCGACCCGCACGCGCAGGAGACGGAGCCGGGTGTCACCCAGTTCCCGTTCACCGAGGCGCGCGCCGCCAACTTCGAGTTCTTCCTCGCCAACGACCTGGCCGCCGTGCTCGCCGACGACCTCGAGCTTCACGACGTGCCGAAGGCCGCACACGTCATCCCCGCGGTGGGGAGGACCAGCCCGAGTGACGGGTTCGACTACCTGGCGGCGCAGGCGCTCGCCGTACACCTGGAAACCCCGGCGCGAAGCTTCGCCGGTGGCCACAACGGCAACCTGACGCACCCGCGCGCGTTCGCCGAAGGGGTGTGCGAGGCCCTGGAGATCAGGACGGCGGCCCGCCGGTAGCGTCGCGGAACTCGAACACCGAGGCGGACCAGCCGGTGTCCGGGGTGGCGTCGAGGGCGGCGCTGATCGTGCGCTCCTCGAACCGGAAGTGCGACTCGAGGATGGCGGCGAGCCCGTCGATCGAGTCGGTCGAAGGCCCGTCCGCGAGGCCGGCGATCCGGGTCAGCAGCCCCGCGATCATCTCGTGGTCCTCGACGAGCTTGGCGACGGTGCCCTCCAGGTCGGGGCGCAGGCGCAGCAGCTCGGCGAACATGCCGGCGTCCTCGCCCTGGTGGTGCGCGGTCACCGCGGCGCAGAACGCGAGGCAGTGCGTGGTGAGCGTGCCGGGGTTGCCGGTCCTGAGGGTGGCGAGCTGCCGCCGCAGCTCCTGGTGTGCCTGCTTGAGCTGGAGGCTGAACGCGACCGCCCGGTCGCCGTGCTGGGGTGCCATGGAATGGCTGCCCTTCGGTCCCGCACCTCCATGCCTGACGCAGACCGTCACCGGCACGCGATGCTGGACCCATTCAATCAGGGGCGCGTCGCCAGGTGGTCGGCGAGGTGGGAGACGACGAAGCGGGCGTCGTCCTCGATGCCGTGGATGAAGGTCGACTTGCGGCGGCGCAGGACCGGCAGGCCGAGGGCGTAGAGGCCGGGGCTGGGCAGGACGCCGCCGTCGTGGTCCAGGTTGCCCTTCGGGTCGAGGACCGGGACGTCGAGCCAGTCGTACACAGGACGGAAGCCCGTCGCCCAAACGACGCTGCGGATCTCGCCGGAGGTCAGGTCGAGGTGCAGCCGGGAGGTGGCCGGCACCCGGGTCGGGGGCAACGGCTCGATCGGCGGGAGGTCGGCGAAGGCGTCGAAGCCCCGCAGCAGGCGCTGCTGCTTGAGGTCGGCGAGGGAGAACACGTTGCGCAGGCCGCCGGAGAACAGCGCGCGGCCGTCGCGGAGCCCGGCCCAGCGGCCGACGAGCTGGACGCCGAGGTCGGTGAGGGCGTTGAGGTCCAGCGTCGAGCGGTCCGGCGTGCCGGCGAGCTGCGGCGACGGCAGCCGGCGGGCGCGGGTGAGGTCGTCGATCTCGTCGTGGTGCTGGTCCCACACCCCGGAGGCGTCCATCCACCAGAGGATGTCGCGGTCGCGGTACGTGCGGGGCAGCCGCGTGTGCTCCCCGACGGCGAGGGTCACGGGCCGGCCGGAGCGCTGCAGCTCGGCGGCGAGCTGCACGCCGGTCGCCGAGGCGCCGACGACCAGGACCCCGCCCTCCGGGAGCTTGGACGGCCCGCGGTAGTCGAAGGGCGTGAACTGCTCGACGTCACCGGGGACCGCCGAGGCGAACGCGGGCACCACGGGCCGGTTGCAGGCGCCGCTCGCGATGACCACGGTCCGGCAGCGGAACAGGCCCTGGTCGGTGACCACGTGATAGCCGTCGTCGACCCGCCGCACCGCGGTCACCGTGGTGCCGGTGCGGACGGGAGCGGCGGTGACGGTGGCGAAGCGCTCGATGAAGTCGACCACTTCGCCCATCGTCATGTACCCGTCGGGGTCGGCGCCGTCGTAGGCGGACCCGGGCAGGCGGGTCAGCCAGTTGGGCGTCAGCAGCCGCAGGGAGTCCCACCGCTCGCGGCGCCACGAGTTGGCGACCTCGCCGCGCTCCAGCACGACGTGGTCGATGGACCGCTCGCGGAGGAAGTGACTGGCGGCGAGGCCGGCGTGCCCTGCGCCGATGACGACGGTGGTGACGTTCAACGTGGGGACCTCAGGCCACTTCGACCGTGACGTCGGTGGGGTTGGTCAGCGCGTCGAACACCGCGGACCGCTTCTGCGACTGCGCGACGAGCGCCTGGATGTCCTCCTTCGACGCGTCGGCGTCGATGGTGAACGTCACCTTGATGTCGTTGAAGCCGTTGCGGACGTCGGCGTCGGCGCCGAGGATGCCGCGGATGTCGTGCTTGCCCTCGACGACGGCGTCGACGGAGCGCAGCTGGATGCCGCGGTTCTGCGCGACCGACGCCACGCCCGCGGTGAGGCAGCCGGCGAGGCCGACGAGCAGGTATTCGATCGGGGTGATGCCGTTGTCCTCGGCGGCGAAGACCGCGGGGTGGTCGGCGTCGAACACCGACTCGTTCTTGTGGCTCTGCTCCTGGCCGAGGCCGTAGAACTGCTGGACCCGCGTGGTGCTGTGCACACCGTGGTCCCACTTCGAAGTCGCCCGCCAGGTGAACTGCGCGGCCTCGGGCGCGCTCTGCAGCGCGGTGCGCGCCTCGAGCAGGGCCTGCACGTTGACGCCGTTCTCAACCGTGGTCATCGGATGACGCTCCCTTCAAACAGCCATATTCCCCATCGGGATGGTTGACAGTACATCGGCTTCGCGGCGGCGGCTATGATCGCCACCATGAGTTCAGCCTCGACCCGCGCGGCCGGCTCGGTCGGCGTCGTCGAGACCCAGTATGCCGACCTGCCCGGACCGGTCCACCTTGACTGCGGCCGGGAGCTGTCCCGAGTTCGTGTCGCATACGAGACGTACGGGACGCTGAGCGCGCAACGGGACAACGTGCTCCTCGTCTGCCACGCGCTGAGCGGCGACGCGCACGCCGCGGGGGAGTCCAGCGGGCCGAGGGAGAGCACCCGCGACGGCTTCGGCGCCGAGGATCGCGACGGCTCAGCCGGCAAGGGTCTCGGTTGGTGGGACGGGATGATCGGCCCGGGCAAGGCGTTCGACACCGACCGGTTCTTCGTCGTGTCGACGAACCTGCTCGGCGGCTGCGCGGGCACCACCGGCCCCTCGTCGATCGACCCTGAGACGGGCCGGCCGTTCGGCGCCGACTTCCCCGTGGTCACCGTCGCCGACATGGTACGGACCGAGCGCGCCCTCCTGGACGTGCTCGGCATCGAGCGGCTGGCCGCGGTCGCCGGAGGGTCCCTCGGCGGGATGCAGGCCCTGCAGTGGGCGGTGCTCTACCCCGATCAGGTCGACGCGGTCGTGATGATCGCCAGCACGCACGCGCTGCACCCGCAGGGCCTGTCGTGGAACGCGATCGCCCGCGACTCGATCATGCGCGACCCGGACTGGCAGGGCGGGCAGTACTACGGCACCGGCCGGAAGCCCGACGCGGGCATGGGCGTGGCGCGGATGGTCGGTCACGTCACGTATCTGTCGCAGGCGTCGATGGGCGACAAGTTCGGCCGGCGGCTGCAGTCCTCCGACGACGTCCGCTACACGATCACCGACGCCGAGTTCCAGGTGGAGAGCTACCTGCGGCACCAGGCGGAGACGTTCGTGCGCCGGTTCGACGCCAACACGTACCTCTACACCTCCCGCGCCCTGACCTACTTCGACCTGGCCCGCCAGCACGGCGAGGGGTCCCTGGAGCGGGCGCTGGAACACGTGCGGGCCCGGACGCTGCTGATCGCGTTCACGTCCGACTGGCTGTACCCGCCGCAGGCCTCGCAGGAGATCCACGACGCCCTGGAGAGCACGGGCAAGCCCGTCGAGCTGCACGTCATCGACGCGCCGTACGGGCACGACTGCTTCCTGCTGGAGGAAGCCCGGCAGACGCCCCTGATCCGCGCATTTCTGAACCTGGAAGAGGCACCGTGACCGACAAGCCCCTGCGGGCCGAGGAGGCCCGCGAGTTCGGGTTCGAGACCCGGCAGCTGCACGCCGGGCAGCGCCCCGACCCCAACACGGGCGCGCGGGCCGTGCCGATCTTCCAGACGACCAGCTACGTCTTCGAGGACCCGGAGTCCGCCGCCGCGTACTTCAACCTGCAGGAGTACGGCAACACGTACAGCCGCATCATGAACCCGACCGTCGCGGTCTTCGAGGAGCGGGTCGCGAACCTCGAGGGCGGCAGCGGGGCGGTCGCGTTCGCCAGCGGGATCGCGGCGCAGGCGGCGGCGCTGTTCACCCTGTTGCAGCCCGGTGACCACGTGGTGTCGTCGTCCGCGCTGTACGGGGGCACCGTCAACCAGTTCAAGCACCTGCTGCGCAAGATGAGCGTCGAGGTGACCTGGGTCGACCCGGACGACACCGACGCCTGGGCGAAGGCCGTCCGGGACAACACCAAGGCGTTCTTCGGCGAGACGATCGGCAACCCGTCGGGCAACGTCCTGGACATCGAGACCATCGCCCGCATCGCGCACGAGCACGACCTGCCGCTGATCGTCGACAACACGTTCGCCACGCCGTACCTGTGCCGCCCGATCGAGTGGGGCGCCGACATCGTCATCCACTCGGCGACGAAGTTCATCGGCGGGCACGGCACCAGCATCGGCGGCGTCGTGGTCGAGGCCGGCACGTTCAACTGGTCCAACGGGCGCTTCCCGGTCGTCGCGGACCCGTCGCCGGCGTATCACGGGCTGCAGTTCCACGAGACGTTCGGCACCTACGGGTACCTCATGAAGCTGCGCGCGGAGACGCTGCGCGACCTGGGTGCGGCGCTGTCGCCGTTCAACGCGTTCCTGTTCCTGCAGGGCCTGGAGACGCTGTCGCTGCGGATGGACCGGCACGTCGCCAACGCCCGGCGCGTGGCGGAGTTCCTGGCGGCGCACGACCTGGCCGCGAACGTCACCTACCCCGGGCTGCCCGGCAGCCGGTACCGTCCGCTGGTGGACAAGTACCTGCCGCTGGGCGCCGGCGCGGTGTTCTCCTTCGAGTGCGCCGGCGGCCGCGAGGGCGGGCAGGACCTGATCCGCGGCGTGCAGCTGTGGTCGCACCTGGCCAACGTCGGCGACGCGAAGAGCCTCATCATCCACCCGGCGAGCACCACGCACCGCCAGCTCAGCGACGACGAGCTGCGCGCGGCCGGGGTCGCGCCGGGCACGGTGCGGCTGTCGGTCGGCACCGAGTCGGTCGACGACCTGATCTGGGACCTGGAGCAGGGCTTCGCGAACGTCAAGGCAGGTGCGTGATGTCCCTCTTCCAGGATCCGCTGACGATCCAACAGGTGCTGCACGGCGCGAAGACGATCGCGATCGTCGGCCTGTCCGGCAACGAGCTGCGCGCCAGCCACTTCGTCGGCTACTACCTCAAGCGGCACGGGTACAGGGTGATCCCGGTCAACCCGCGGGAGCCGGAGATCCTCGGCGAGACCAGCTACCCGAGCCTCACCGACGTGCCGGTGCCGGTCGACATCGTCAACGTGTTCCGGGCGCCGTCCGCGCTGCCGGGCATCGCCCGCGACGCCGTCGCGATCCAGGCGAAGGCGCTGTGGACCCAGTTCGGGGTCATCAACACCGAGGGCGCCCAGATCGCGACGGACGGCGGGCTGACGGTGATCATGGACAGGTGCCTGAAGGTCGAGCACGCCCGCTACGTGGGGCGCATGCACTGGCTCGGTTTCAACACCTCCCGCATCACGTCGGTGCGCGGCGGCCTGCAGTAGCGGTCACCGCGTCCAGCCGACGTCGACGTACTGGCGGTCGCTGCGCAGGCCGAAGGCGCCGAAGTTGGCCAGCCCCGGCCGCACCGCCGAGATCTGCGGCGTCTGGAACAACGGCACCGAGTGCCCTGCCTTCCACAGCAGGACGTCGGCCTGGTTGAGCAGGTCCACGGCCTTGCCCCGGTCGGTCTCCGCGCCCGCCTGGTCGAGCAGCTTGTCGATCTCCGGCGCGCCGACCTTGCCGTAGTTCTGCTCGCCGTCGCTGCGGTACACCGGGAACAGCAGCGACGGGAAGATGTTGTCGACGTTGCGGAACGACGTGAGGTCGAAGGCGCCGATGTTGACGTACTTGCTGAAGAAGTCGTTGCTGGGCACCTTGCGCAGCTCGACGGCGATGCCGACCTGGGCCAGCATGTTCTGCACCAGCTGCGGCAGGTCCGTGCTGCCGCGGGAGTTGACGACGTAGACGAGCTTCAGCGTGCCGCCGTCCTTCGTCCTGGTCTTGCCGTCGGCGGACGCGGCCCAGCCGGCCTGGTCGAGCTGCTGCTTCGCCCGGGCGGCGTCGAACGTGCCGGTGTCGCCGCTGTTGTCGCGGTACCCGTCCTGGCTCGGCATGAAGAAGTGGTTGCCGATCGTGTTGACCTTGAACGGCAGCCCGGCCGACTGCGCCGCGGCGAGCGCCGTGCGGTCGATCGCGTTGGCGACGGCCTGACGGACCCGCTCGTCGGCGAGGGGGCCGTTGCGGCCGACCGTCAGCTGGGTCTCGTCCCATCGTCCACCGGTGCGGATCGCGGTGTCGGCCGCGCCGGCGAGCCGGCGGTACGCGTCGGCCTCCCGGCCGGGCGCCTGGTCGATCTCGTTGTTGAGGTACGCGTCGGTGATCGCCGCGGCGTCCAGCGCGCGGAACACGACCGAGTCGAGCAGCGGCTTCGTGCCCCAGTACGCCTCGTTCGGGACCACGGTGATCGTCTGGGTCGTCTTGTCGGCGGTGCCGAGCTTCCACGGGCCGCCCCAGACGGGGATCTTCTCGATCCAGCCGGTGTTGAACTCCTCCGGTGTGTCCAGCGCGGCGCCGGGCAGCAGCGGGTCGAACAGTGACCGCCAGTCCGCGTACGGCGCCTTGAACGTCACCTTCACGGTCCGGTCGTCGGCGCCGCGCTCCACGGCGGTGATCGCGTCGTAGCCGGTGGTGGAGGCGACCTGGAAGCGCTCGTCGGTGCCGTTGCGGGTCTTCCACTGGGTGGCGAAGTCCTGCCAGGTGATCGGCGTCGAGTCCGACCAGGTCGCCTTGGGGTTCAGCCGGTACGTGACGACCTGCGCGCCGCCCTCCTTGCTCACCTCGGCACCCGCGAGGACGTCGGGGTTCGCGGCCGGGACGCCGTTGTCGTCGAGGAACCACAGGGCGGGCTGCGTGAGCGCCAGGATCGAGGCGCCGTCGCCCTGCGTGCCGTCGGTCTGCCCCACGTTGTACTGGGTGATCCACTGCTGGATGGACAGCCGCAGCGTGCCGCCCTTGCGGAGGGACTCGCGCGGCTTCGGGTTGATGTCGGAGCTGCCGGTCTTCGGCTGTTCGCCCTGCTTGCCCGGTGTCGCGCCGTCGTCGCCGCAGCCCGCCGCCAGGCTCGTGCCCAGCAGCACCGCGGCCACTGTCAGGACCGTGGAGTTCCTCATCGAACCCGCCTCCCGCCCTCGTCTCCTAGTTTGTCGATCAGCTATATATACATCTTCTGCTACGTTTATCGATACGATAGCGGTGAATGTGAGGTGTTGTGCTCGCCTTCCTTGCCCGGCGACTGGCGTACTACGTGGTGCTCCTGCTGACTGCGGCGTTCCTGTCCTATCTGCTGGCGGCCACCGCCCTGTCGCCGCGCGCGTACTTCCAGGCCCGGCTGCCGCCGCCGCCCGCCGCGCAGGTCGACCGGCAGCTCCGCGCGGTCGGCCTCGACGACCGGGAGCCGGTCACCTCGCGGTTCGCCGGCTGGGCCACCCGGGCCGCCCACGGCGATCTCGGCGTCAGCATCACCGGGACCTCCGTCAACGCCGAGTTCGGCCGGCGCATCGGGGTCAGCCTGCGGTTGCTCGTCCTCGGCACGCTGCTCGGCATCGGCGCCGGGGTGGCCGCCGGCGCGTGGACCGCCGTCAAGCAGTACCGGCTGCCGGACCGCTCGTTCACCCTCGTGGCGTTCCTGCTGCTGTCGATGCCGACGTTCCTCATCGCGCTGCTGCTCAAGATCGGCGCCCTGGCCGTGAACCAGGCGAGCGGGCGGCAGCTGGTCGCGTTCACCGGCGAGTCGACCCCCGGCCTGACCGGCTCGGGGCTCACCCTCTTCGCCGACCGCGCGGTGCACCTGCTGCTGCCGACCCTGTCGATCGGCCTCGTCGCGCTGGCCACGTACAGCCGCTACCAGCGCAGCGCGATGCTCGACGTGCTCGGCGCCGACTACCTGCGCACCGCCGAGGCAAAGGGGCTGTCCCGCCGCGCCGCGCTCGTCAAGCACGGCCTGCGCACCGCGCTGATCCCGATGTCGACGTTCTTCTCCTTCGGGTTCCTCGGGGTCCTCACCGGCGCCACCTTCACCGAGAAGATCTTCGGCTGGCACGGCATGGGCGAGTGGTTCATCGACTCGGTGAACAACAACGACGTCAACGCGGTCGTCGCGGTCAATCTGTTCGCGGCCGTCACCGTCCTGCTCGCGGGCCTGCTCGCCGACGTGCTGCACGCCGTGCTCGACCCGCGCGTCCGCCTGGGCGGCCGCCGTGGCTGACGCGCCGCCCCTGCCGTGCGGGACGCCCACGCCCGGCGGGATGCACGCCTTGGGTGCGCCGCGCATGCCATGCGCGGCAACCGCACCTCGCGGAGCCCGCTGGCCTCGCGGAGCCCGCTGGCCTCGCGGAGCCCGCTGGCCTCGCGGAGCCCGCTGGCCTCGCGGAGCCCGCTGGCCTCGCGGAGCCCGCTGGCCTCGCGGAGCCCGCTGGCCGCGCTCGACCCGCGCGTCCGCCTGGCCGGCCGCCGTGGCTGACGCGCCGCCCCTGCCGTGCGGGACGCCCGCGCCGCGCGGGAGGCGCCACATGGGCGCGGCGCTCACGCCCGGCGGGACGCACGCCATGGACGCGGCGCTCACGCCCGGCGGGACGCACGCCATGGGTGCGGCGCCCACGCCCGGCGGGGCGCACGCGCAGTGCGTGACGCATACGCCCGCCGGGATGCACGCCATGGGTGCGGCGCGCATGCCATGCGCGGCAACCGCACCTGGCGGAGTCCGCTGGCCTGGCGGAGTCCGCTGGCCTGGCGGAGTCCGCTGGCCTGGCGGAGTCCGCTGGCCTGGCGGAGTCCGCTGGCCTGGCGGAGTCCGCTGGCCTGGCGGAGTCCGCTGGCCTGGCGGAGTCCGCTGGCC